>JBGATZ010000151.1:3801-9877 GCA_044228905.1 Cyclobacteriaceae bacterium
AAATGTGAGATAAATAATGTTATTGATCCAAACCAATCATCATGAATGCGCCCCAATAAATCGGTTCAGGATATTCTACACGTAATTCTTTTTTAGCATCGATAAAGCTTTGTCTCAGATTATTTGTCGCCAGCCACTTACGGTAGAAATTAAGAATCAGTTTTTGAGTGGCTTCATCATCCACTTTGAACATACTCATGATAAGTGTTTTTGCACCCGCTACAAGAAAGGCGCGCTGTAATCCATATACACCTTCACCATTTGCAATTTCACCTAATCCCGTTTCACAGGCGCTTAATACGACAAGGTCAGTTTTATCCAGATTCAAACTCATGGCTTCATAAGCAGTTAATATTCCACTCTCCATGTTATAGTTGTACTTTGTTTTGGTAAGCATATCACCAGCACCCTTTAATAGTAAGCCGGTTTTTAATAGTGGATTGTCTCCCAGCTCAGCTTCATTTTCTGTTAACTCAGATACTTCCTTGATTTCACTTGCCGGAGTATAAAAGCCATGCGTGGCAATGTGGAAGATCTTAGGATTATCCAGTTCTTTCACTTTTTCTTCGCTGGCAGAAGTTTCGGTATACTCGTCTGTGGTCCATCCTTTCTGCTTTAGCAGGTCCTGCAGTTCTGCTACTTCTTTTTCGGTTCCTGGTAATGAAGGAATACGATTGTCAGTTGACGCAGTCAGATAAAAGGTTGGATTTCCAAACATGGTTGCACTGTTCGCTGCCGTAGCCTGTTTGGATTTCAGTTTTCTCAAATACAAATCCTTTGTATTGCTTACCATCACGATGTTGGAATTGTCGATTACATATTTTCCATCGGGAGTTGGAATCGCTTCGAGGTTAATCTGGTTATACACCCCGTCTGGAGAAAAGTAGATCGTGGCATATTGGCCGATCTCTTTCTGGATTGGCTCCCAGAACACTCCGTATGAAATAGCATCAGGAATTTTCCCAGTGATACAGTTTCTGTAATAGCGGAAGTAACGATTCTCCAGTTTGTTTCCTCCGGATAACTGAATTGCTTTCGGTCTTGCGTTATCATTTTTGATGTACAATGCTACATACACTACTGAATCAGTGAAGCTGTGGTTAAAGTGACGATAGCGAACCATTTCCACAGCTACATCATTTTTACCAATTGATTTTTGCACATTCTCATAGGTGATTCGCTTGTTCTCAAAGCTTTGACCGAAAAGCTCTGACTGCACGCTCAATTGTTTTTCCAATGCTTCCACTTCATTACTTAGGGCAGCAGGATCAATTGCGTTTTCAGTGAGCTGTGTTGTACTCATGGAGAGTGCATTGGTAAGCAATTCTTTTTTCTGTACCCAGAGATTATATGCTGCTTTCAGGTTTTCATCCTGGCTGTTTAAAATGCGTTGTCGGATTTTGATAGAAGAACTCAATAAAAGCGCTTTGGTAAGCAACTGATAATTATAAACCTTGCCAGTCAGGTCGCGGAAATCTTCGAGATTGCCGAACGCCAAGGTATTATAGAATTCAAAGTCTCCTTTAATCGTATTCCAATACTTCGCTTTTTCACGTTCGCTCAATGCAGGGAAGAATTGCTTGATAAAGTTTTCGTAGTTAGCCAATGACTCCTCGATGTTCTTCTTAGCTGCTTTGAAATCTTTCTCCATGAAATACACCTTCGAGAGCTTCGAAAGCACTTTTACATATTCCGGGTGGTTCCGGCTGAAATTACGTTCATAAATGTCTTTTCCTTTGTTGTAAAACTCTTCGGCTTTCTTGTAGTTCTTCAACTGGTAGTACACATCACCGGTAAGTGTAAATATGCTGGCTGCATTGATGTTGCGCTTGCTTCCTGTTTTTGCTCTCCAGATAGCTTCTGCCTGTGTGAGAGAGCTGAAAGCCATGTCGTATTTCTTTTCTGAGATGTATAAGACAGCCACATCCTTCAATACCTCGGCATATTGAGGATTATCTTTTCCCACACGCTTGCCGATAATGTCACGCGCTTCGATGAGGATTGGCTCTACTTCTTTATGATCATCTCCTTTGTAGAACTTGATCAGCGCCAGTTGAGATAATGATTTAGCTACCTCAATATGCTCGGCACCAAATTCGCGCTGCTGACTTTGCATGGCTTTAAAGACGTTGTCTTCCGCCTTTTCATAATCCCCAATGGTATAGTAGATGCTTCCAAGCAGTTTTTGTGCAGGTGCTGTCTTCGTTGATTTGTCGGTATAAACCTGTGTGGCAATTTGGAGTGAACGTTGCGCAATTTTTTCTGCTTCCGTATAATCTCCTTTGGCTAGTACCAGTCTTCCTTTGTTGACAAGTGGCTCAACCAATCTTAAGGAATTATTACCATAGAGTTTTTCATATTCTCTGATCAGATTGTCCAGCAAACGCTCAGTCTGAGAATAACGTCCCAGCTGAATAAGCAGACTGGACAGTTCTTTGGCAGTTGATAATTCGTCAATACCTACGAGGTTGTCGGCTTTGGTGATGATTTTTGCCGAGCGATCAAGTGCGTCCTGTGCTTCATCAAATAAACCTTTGATTCCGAATAATACGGCTTGAGTTTCAATAGCGTTGATGAGATAGATTTTCTTGGTGTTGTCTTTGCGAAACTCCTCCAGAATTTTTAATGACTTGTTGATATTCGTTTCCGCTTTTTCATACTGTCCAAGCTTAATTTCAAGCCGGGCAATATTATTGAGTTCTACTCCATAGCGGTAATCTTTGTCATCGTATTTGGAACGTGCTACATCCGAAGCTTTATCGAGTGTAGTGGCAGCTGCTTTGAATTTATCAGTTAGTTCATAAAGTGCGGCAATGTGATTGAGGATGTCCAGGTTATCTTTATGCCATGCACCTATCTCTTTACCGACTACATTTGTATAGCTTTCTTCATAGATTTTTGCTGCTTCTGTAATCTTATTGGTGTAGTCGAGGTAGAAGTTAGCCAGATGTACTCTTGCCAGATGTGTCTCCGGGGCATCGGCACCAAATAAGTCTGTTTTAATTTCGATAATGTCTGTCAGGTATTTCTCAGCATTCACATATCTTTTTTCCTGCAACGAGAATCCATATAGGAAATCAAGAATTTCAGTGGTGGTAATGTTGTTGCGAGGAAGCCCGGAATTAGTTAAAACATTGTTTGCATCATTCTCAAGGTTCTTAGTCCGGTCACGATTTAGTTTTGAATCAAATTCCACTGCTTTTAACCGCGCTTTGTAAAGACTATTCTTGGCATAGGCCTTATTGATCATCTTCTCATATTCGAGTTTGGTATTGTAATACCTCGACATATTGTCGTTGCGAAGAAGTTCTTTAATATATTCTTCATATAGTAATACACCCAACTGATGTGAAGGCTTATGATTTGCTTTTAAACTGTTTAGTGTGCGATCATACTCTAAATCTTTGGGAAGATTCTCGTTTCCGTTTTCGGTGAGCACTACCGCATTATAAAATTGATTGCGGAGGTATTCAATGCTTTGTGAGCCTATATTCTTTTTGATCCAGCCTGCGGCATAAACAAATACTGAATCTGCTGCACGAAGATTCCCTTGTCTGCCATAGGTATTTGCGGTAAGCGTAAGCAGGCCTGCATATTCGTGGTAGCGTTGTTTTATTTCTGCATCAGTAAGCTTGCGGCTTTTCAGTGCACCCTTGTCATCCACAAAGCTTTCCTGTCTTACTGCGCGTCCGATGAAATAGGATTCGCGTGTCTTTAAAATCTCCAGTGATTCATTGTAATAGCCCTGACCAGTCAACGCTTCAGCCATAGCCATGTCCCAGCGCGCCTGTATATTTTCAGTCATCAATTTTCCATTGGTCAAAAGCTTGTTTGATTGACTTAAGTAATCTTTAGCTATTCGATAAGCACCATTCTGAATATTTAATTCAGCTGCACTCAGCAGAATCAGACCATGGTTAAGACTGTTCTCCTGGTTGATGGATAAGCTGGTACTGATTGCAGTTTGCAGGTTGGTTTCAAAATCAGGAAGGAAACCAGAAGCGAGATTATATTTCGCAAGCAACAAATAATACGTTGGGGTGTATTGATTTTGCTTGCCAAGTTTTTTAGAAACCTTTTTGTTGAATTTATTCAGCGCCTTGGTTGCTCCGCTATAGTCGCCTTTTTCGTAAGCGACCTCTGCTTTGTTGAGCATCTTGTCGTATTTCGCCTGCGCGAGGGCTGCAGAGGTCAGAAATACAAGCGCTAAAAAAATGAATATCCTACTTTTCATAAACAGAGTGTTTTCCAAATTAAAGGTAAGAATTTAAGGGTGATTTCCCTTATCGGATCAATCAACAACGCCATCGATGCGTTACTTGGTTATTTGGTAACCATTAGAAATTTCTTGGGAAATTTTTTCCCCTACGTTATGACATGAGTTTTTTCAGAATGGCTTGTGCCGATTCTGTGACAGGGGTGCCGGGACCAAATATGCCCGCTACTCCTGCCTTATATAGGAAGTGATAATCCTGTTGAGGAATTACTCCACCTGCAACAACAAGGATATCTCCTCTGCCAATTTTCTTCAGTGCTGTGATCAACTCCGGGATTAATGTTTTATGACCTGCTGCCAGGCTGGATGCACCGATAACGTGTACATCATTTTCTGCCGCCTGCATTGCTACTTCAGCTGGCGTTTGAAATAGTGGGCCGATGTCAACATCAAAACCGAGATCAGCAAAACCGGTGGCAATGACTTTTGCTCCGCGATCGTGGCCGTCCTGGCCCATCTTAGCAACCAGAATGCGTGGTCTGCGTCCATCCCATTCGGCAAACTCATCTGAAAGTTTGCGTACTGCTTCAAGGTCTTTGTTGTTCTTCATTTCACTTGAATATACTCCTGAAATGGATTTGATACTTGCTTTATAACGTCCGAAGGATTTCTCCATCGCGGAAGATATTTCTCCAAGAGTAGCGCGTTCACGTGCAGCAACGATGGCTAATTCGAGTAGATTTCCTTTGCCCGTTTTTGCAGCTTCACTTAGCTGATTTAGCGCAGCTTCTACCTTATCTGGATTACGTTCTCTTTTTAATTGTTCGAGTCTTTCAATTTGTTCTTTACGAACAGCCGTATTATCGACATCTAAAATTTCAAAATCAGGCTTTTCATCTGTCTGATATTTGTTCACCCCTACAATTACATCTTTACCTGTATCAATACGTGCCTGCTTTGCTGCGGCAGCTTCTTCAATCCGCATTTTAGGGAGACCACTTTCAATCGCCTTCGTCATCCCACCCAGGCGTTCCACTTCTTCAATTAATTCCCAGGCTTTGGTTGCCAGTTGCTCAGTAAGTGATTCTAAGTAATAAGAGCCACCCATCGGATCAACCACTTTGGTAATGCCTGTTTCTTTTTGCAGATAGAGTTGTGTGTTGCGTGCAATGGCTGCAGAGAAATCGGTAGGCAACGCGATTGCTTCATCCAGTGAATTGGTGTGCAATGATTGTGTTCCTCCTAATGCAGCGGCTAGCGCTTCAATGCAGGTACGTGTCACATTGTTATATGGATCTTGTTCTGTCAGGCTCCATCCGGAGGTCTGGCAATGAGTACGAAGTGCTAATGATTTCGGATTTTTTGGATTGAACTGCTGAACAATCTTCGACCAAAGCAATCTTCCTGCACGCATCTTCGCGATCTCCATAAAGAAATTCATGCCGATTCCCCAAAAGAAGGAGAGACGTGGAGCGAAATCATCAATAGCAATTCCTGCTTTGATACCTGTGCGAATGTATTCCAATCCATCTGCTAATGTGTAAGCCAGCTCGATGTGTGCAGGAGCACCTGCTTCATGCATGTGATAGCCACTGATGCTGATGCTGTTGAATTTTGGCATATGCTTCGAACAGTATTCAAAAATATCGGCAACAATTTTCATCGAAGGAGCAGGAGGGTAGATATATGTGTTGCGCACCATAAACTCCTTGAGAATATCGTTTTGGATTGTTCCGCTTAGCTGCTCGGGTTTTACTCCCTGTTCCTCTGCTGCTACAATGTAGAAAGCCATAATCGGAATAACTGCTCCATTCATGGTCATTGATACCGACATTTTATCCAATGGAATCTGATCGAATA
>JBGATZ010000152.1:0-9747 GCA_044228905.1 Cyclobacteriaceae bacterium
TCCATTAAATCACTGGATCAGATCATCAAAGATCTGGGTAGCATCATCGACATTCGTAATACCGTAGGTGAGATCAAACAAAAAGTGGTGCTCGAAGAAGAGATCAGTACGATTAAGAACCTCTTGGAAAAACAGATAAAAGATTGTCAGGTAAAAATCGTAACCCAATTTAAAGTACAGGAGATTCTTTCCATTCGGCCAATGGTGAGCAGCATCCTTTACAATCTCATCAGCAACGCCATTAAATATCGTTCGCCCGATCGGGATCCTTATATTGTCGTGAGCTCTTCGTTTGAAAAAAATCTTATCAAACTAAGTGTTACAGATAATGGCCTGGGATTGGATCTTAACCGGTTTAAAGAAAAATTATTCGGACTGTATAAACGTTTTCATACGCATACCGAAGGCAAAGGCCTGGGGTTGTTCCTGGTAAAACTTCAAACGGAGGCACTCGAAGGAACCATCGATGTAGACAGTATTCCCGGTGCCGGCACTACATTCACTATCCGGATGAAAACCCCGGAACCCTATAACCAGATCTTGCTCGACAATTCTATTCTCACTCTTATTTATAAGCCTCACCTCGATACAATGATTGCAAAGTGGAAACGTACAATCAACGTAGACGAATTCAGGGAAATGTATAAATACCTCATTTCATTTATGCGAGAATACCGGTTGATCAACTGGCTTATCGATATCACGCTGGCAGATAACGATGAGGATAGCCTGAATCCGGTAAGAGAAGAATACTATCCCCAACTCGCCCAATTGGGCTTACGCAGGATGGGCCTTATCAAACCGCGTGATTCGGTCAGTGCCGAAGTCTTCAACCACAGGCGGGAAATCCTGATCAACACATACCCTTTTGATTTTGCCTTTTTCGACACAACCGAAGAGGCAATAAAGTGGGTGGAAGAGCGTAAAGACCTTTAATAAATCTTACGTATAGCGAAATTCCTGAAGTACTTGCTCGGGTCTTCTGTGAACCATAGAAAGTTTATTCATCTCATTTACTTCGATCGTATAAACACCAAAATCTTCGGTAACCTTTCCTTTGATTTCATAAAACCCACGTCCCCTGAAGGGAAATTTTAAAACAGAATCAGGAAAATGAACCGTGTCAAAGAATTCTCCCTTTGAATCATAAAAAGTACCGAAACACATTGGATCACCTTTCTTAGTCCGCGTGTCTTTAGTAGTTACCACATACCCCACGATACAAACTTCCTCGCCTAATTTTGTTCTCAAATCCATTGCTGTGCTGTTACCATAGTTGGCTGAGGGCAATAAATTAAAGGGATCACACAGGGGAAATCCTAATAATTCCATTTCATCAAATCCATCCTCTTGTTCGTTACGCTGCAATCTGGGTAGCGGATATTTTTTAGGCTCTGTGTCAAATAAATCAACGGTGGTTCTGGGTTTTGTTCTTACATCGCTAAAGTACAGCATAGATTCCCATAACAATTGTTGCTTAGTTTGGTTAGTAAATCGAAAAGCCCCTATGCGAATCAGGACACGCAATTGCTCTAACCCAATACCGGGCATACGTCTTAAAAAATTATCAATACTTTTATAAGGGCCATTCCGTTCGCGCTCTTCGGGTATTGAATTTGCAATCTTTGTCTCCAGATTTTTCAGATGAATGAATCCAATATAGATGCAATCTCCATAGATAGTAGTTAAATGATTACTGTAATTTACACAAGGCGCCTCAATTTTTGCTCCATTCATTCTGGCCTCATGAAAATAAAATTCTGTCTTATAAAAACCTCCAAAGTTATTAATGACACCCACCATAAACTCCAATGGGTAATGTGCCTTCAGAAATAAGCTTTGATAACTTTCGACCGCATAGCTGGCAGAATGCCCTTTGGCAAAAGAATAGCCGGCAAAGCTTTCGATCTCCTTCCAAACCTGGTCAATTACTTTCTGCTCATAGCCCAGTTTCTTACAGTTTTCAAAAAATTTATCCTGTACACGCTGAAACTCTTCACGTGAGCGGTACTTGCCCGACATACCTCTGCGAAATACGTCTGCCTCGGTTAAAGTCAACCCGGCAAAATAATGCGCTACTTTAATTACGTCTTCCTGGTAAACCATTACACCAAAGGTGTCGGGCATCAGTTCGCGCATTTTATTATGAGTAACTTCATATGATTTCTTATCCCTATGTGCATGATAGCGTTCAATGTATGCCCTCATCATTCCCGAACTGGCTACACCAGGTCGAATAATTGAACTGGCAGCTACCAGCGTGAGGTAATCATCACAGTGCAATTTTTCAAGCAACATACGCATCGCGGGAGATTCTACATAAAAGCATCCCATCGCTTTACTCCTTCGCATCAGGTTCTTGATTTTTTCATCTTTAGTAAAGTCTTCAAATCGATGAACATCCACCTCAATGCCCTTATTTCTTTTCACATGTTTTACCGTTTCTTTGATATGACCCAATCCACGCTGACTGAGAATATCAAATTTATAGATCCCGAAATCTTCCGCGTTGTGCATTTCAAAATGGGAAACGGGTAAGCCCTTGGGCGGTACATCAGTAGCCGTATAAGCATAAATCGGTTTGTCTGTAATCAGTACACCTCCGGCATGAATAGAAATGTTAGCAGGCAGCTTTTTACGTATAATGTATTCTGCATAGGCCATCACTTTTTTCGCAATGTGATCCCTTCCCGTCATACCAATTCCAATTTCTGCAAGAGAATCGATCTCTTCTTTAGGCAGGCCGAATACTTTACCCAACTCCCTAATAATGGAATTACTTTTATACGTAACATGTGTTCCCAATAAACAGACGTGGTGATGTCCGCCATGTCTGTTAAAAAGATATTCATATATCTCATCCCGGTTGTCCCATGAAAAATCAATATCAAAGTCAGGAGGAGTAGTGCGTTCTTCATTCAGAAATCGCTCAAAATAAAGATCCAATTCAATTGGATCAACGTTAGTAATTCCCAGGCAATATGCCACCGTGCTGTTTGCTCCACTGCCACGGCCTACAAAATCGAAGCCTCTTCTCTTTGTTTCATTAATCAGATCGTACGTAATGAGGTAGTAAGAAGTAAACTCCTTCCGTTCGATGATTTTTAACTCTTTTTCAATTCTTGCCCACGTGCTTCGATCCTTATCTTTGTACGCATAGATTCTTTCATAGCCTTTAATTGTCTCTGTCCTCAGGTACAGAAGGTCATTTTCCAAACTCCCGTAGAATGATTTTTTATTCTTATCCACACCGATAGCACATTCAATAGCACATTGCTTAACGATATGATTAGCATTATCAATGAGTTCAGGGTGACTATGGAAAATTCTTTTTAAGTCAGCCTCAGACACCATAAATTCATTCTTATTAGCCTGATAATGTTCAGGTAATTTGCTCAATAAAGTATTATTAGCAATACAACGCAGTAATCGATGTGTATTGAAGTCACGATAAATCCATTTTCCTTTTTCATTTTTATGAGGCGACAGAAATGTGACAGAATGAAGAGCAACAAACTTATCCAAAAACTCATGACGAAACGGTTGAGTACCATAGAGATGAAGCTCATCCTTCCTTACACCAATAAATTCATGCGGATGGAGCTGTTCAGGCTCTAATTTTCCAAATGGATAGATGACGAAAATATGGTCATATACCGGCATTCGTGAAGGAAAAGGCTTCTTCTCACGATTGTGAAAAGAGAGATACCTGTTGAGTATTTCAAAGCCTTCATTATTCCTGGCGATCGCAATGTATAACAACTCATTTTCTCTTCTAAACTCGATACCAACACCAATATCAAAATCGTACGGCTCTTTTCCGAATCTGTTTAGCCCGTTGGATTGCATTTTGTGATCGTTTCGTATCCGCAACATTTCCAGATATGAAGCTGTATTGTTAATCTCTGTGATAATAAATTTTCCTACGCCACATCTTCGCGCCTCATTAAAAAGCTCTTCCACGGGTAGTGTACCGTATTTAAAACTGAATCCAGTATGACAGTTAAGAAACATCGTTCAGCGGGCAAAAGGTATTTCCATATACGGGTTCCATCTTCTGCCTTCACGCCTCAGTACTGTAAGCTGATTACACCGAAAGTAATTACTATATGAAATATCCTGCAATCTGGACCACACTTTATCAAATTCCTCCAGCGACAATCTTTTTGCCAATGTAATATGAGGCAACGAAACATTCTCTTTCTCATGCACTGTCTCCATTACTTCATGCACCGGATTTTTATTCGCAATATCCAGACAAATGGTTCTGTAGCGAGATCCATGATGAAGCACTTTAAAGCCTTTAATAACTAACTCGAACGATCGGATAGACTGCATCTTATCTTCAAGCGTATAAAGAAAGTGGTCGGTATTGCTAAAATAATTTACCAAAATGGATATGTGTGCTTTGGAGTAATAGCTTTCATAGGAGTGGCCCACGATTAGCCGAATCATTTTTTTTAATTCCCTCACGTGGTCAATGATAAAAGGTGGGGGCGAAAGCAAAAGAAACAAATACTGACCTTTTGTTGATCTCATATTTAACCAATGTTTACCTCGTTAATAAAATCTTCTATTTCGAAATCAGATTTTTAGAAATTTTACCTTTGAACATGTTCATCTCCATGCGAACCCGTTTACTCACATCCAGGGTAGTTGCGCGTACCAGTTTTTCCACACCATGCTTATGCTTAATGAAATCCATCGCCTCATAGAGATTGATGTCTTCTTCCGTATCGTCAAATAAACTGATCTGATGGCTGCCATGTACCAATGAACTCAATCGAACTCCTACCAATCGAATCAACATCCTGCGATTATATAGCTTATCAAAGAGAGTTTGAACCACACGCAGAATCGCCAGGTCTGACGAAGTATAGGGAACATGAGCTTGTCTTGTTTCCGTATCAAAATTGGAATAGCGGATTTTTATAGTTATACAGGAAGCGAGTTTCTTTTGCTCTCTTAGCTGGAAAGCTACTTTTTCCACCATGGCTATCAGGATGGATTTCATCCGCTTTACATCAATTGTATCACTTTCAAATGTAGACTCGGTAGAAATGGATTTCTGTTCACTGTACGAAACGACAGGTGAATCATCAATACCATGTGCTTTATTCCAAAGACTGATTCCGTTTTTACCAAATGCACTCACCAGGAAATTCAAAGGCATCTCTCTGAGCGTAGCCACCGTTCGCACCCCCATATCGTAAAGAAAAGAAGACGTCTGCTTCCCGATCATCGGAATTTTGTCGATAGAAAGAGGAGCGAGAAAACTTAGCTCCGTACCGGCAGGCACACAATGATTGGCTTTGGGCTTGAATTCACCGGTCGCTACTTTCGATACTAATTTATTGACCGACATAGCCATGGATATCGGAAGCTTTACCTCATCGGTGATGCGCTTCTGTAATTCAGTAGCCCATTTAAAAGCACCGAAAAATTTATCCATACCGCTTGCATCGATATAGAATTCATCAATGGAAGCTTTTTCATACACCGGTGCAGATCCGGCTATAATCTCCGTCACTTCATGAGAGCATTGACTGTAGGCCTCCATGTCACCAGAGATAACCTTGGCATCGGGGCACAGTTGCATGGCCAAAAAAATGGGCATAGCAGAATGTACACCAAAAGCCCTGGTCTCGTAACTGCAGGCTGCAACTACACCCCTGCGACTGCTCCCCCCTATGATAAGGGGTTGGCCAATAAGTCTTTTGTCTTTTCTCCTCTCGACCGCCACGAAAAAAGCGTCAAGATCAAAATGCACGATATTGCGTTCCATGCAATAAAACTAAATATTTTAGCAATACTAAAATATTTAGTTTTAAAATATTTATTAATACATTGATAATCAAATAATTAATAAATATATAAAAAGGAGGTATCTCGCTATAACGGAGTTATTTGAACCTCTTCTTATACTCCTCCTGATCAAAACCCAGGGCAAGCACTTTTCCGTCATCTTCAATCAAAGGGCGCTTGATTACACTGGTCTTTTCCTTCATCAATGAAACGGCAGCCGATTCGCTAGTCACCTTCTTTTGAGTGGTTTCATCAAGCTGCCGCCAGGTCATTCCCCGTTTGTTCACCAGACTTTCCCAGCCAACCTGCTTGCTCCACTCCTTCAATTTGGCTTCTGTTATTCCGGCAGTCTTGTAATCATGAAAATCAAAATCAATTTTATTTTTCTTCAGCCAATCGATCGCTGATTTTACCGTATTGCAATTCTTAATTCCATAAAGAGTCATACATCAATCTTTATACTTAAAATAAAAAAGATTTATTTATCAAGAAATAAGTTCAGCTACAAAAGACCGAATATCCTTCTCTCTATCCGTTGATTCTTTGATCAGGTTAATGAATGCGCTCCCCACAATCGCCCCTGATCCATAATCCGCTGCTTTGGAAAATGTAGCCTGATTGGAAATTCCGAACCCAATTAAGAATGGATTCTTCAGTTTCAGTTTCTTTAATTTCTCAAAGTAACTGATTTGCTCTCTACTAAAATCACCCCTCGCGCCTGTCGTACTTGAAGCAGCCACCGCGTAAATAAATCCATCAGAGGCATCATCAATTTCCTTTATGCGCTCATCCGATGTTGTGGGTGCTATGAGAAAAGTATTGCATAGGTTATGTTCTTTAAACAAGCCTTTGTACTGTTCATTAAACTCAAACAAAGGCATATCGGGCAAAATCATTCCATCTACTCCGGCAGCGGAAGCATCTTTCACAAATCGTTCCATCCCATATTGCATTACCGGATTCAGATAACCCATCAATACAATTGGCGTACTGATCTGCTTCCGGATTTCTTTCACTTGCTCAAGCAACAGATGCAACGTCATTCCGTTATCCAATGCAATCTTGTTACTTTCCTGAATGGTAGGACCATCTGCCACCGGATCAGAGAATGGAATGCCTATCTCGATAATATCTGCACCGGCTTGTTCAAGATTACGAGCAATGGTAATCGTGTCTGGTATGGAAGGGAATCCTGCCGTGTAGAACACTGATAGAATGTTTTTCTTCTTATTAGTAAACAGATCAGTAAGGCGATTTTTCATTTCGAATTATTTTCAATGAATTAATTTATGTGGCTCATATACACCATAGTTCTTCTCTCCGGCAGTAATAGCTACTGGCAACGTATTCTGCCTGGGGGGTAAAGGACAGGTAGCATATTCAGTAAAAGCACAAGGTGGATTATATGCTTTATTAAAATCAATGATTGTTTTTCCATCTACTTGCTTTTTTACGTAAATAAAACGGCCAGCCCCATACGTTTCTTTACCGGTTGTGGAGTCAGCAAAGATGATGAAGTATTCCTCTTTACTTCCTTGGAGAACATCCAGTTTGTATTCTTTGTCATCAATGACAAATGAAAGTGTGCCGGGTGAACTTTGAGCAGTGATTTGTCCCAATACATTGGTGATATTGATGGTTCGTAAAGAATCCTTCGCGGGCTCCCAATTCGCCTCCAGTCTCCAGCCTGTGCTTACCGGATAGCGATCTATTCCCTTGAAGTTTTTTACATCCGCATGGCTGAGATCGCGCAGGCGCACACCAAATTTATCGTCACGTTTAATGATAGTCCATCGCAACGAATCAAATTCTGCAAGAGGCTGACGTATTGAATCCGGATTAAAGATCACTATACTTTTAACAGGCTGACCATTCACTTTAATAACAACATTCTTCGCTACGTCCATAGTCACAGTATTTTGCTTCAATGAAAAAAAACCTGCTTGTTCCGGGATTTTTCCCGCAGGAAAAACAACGTTATTCATCTTACCACTTCCAAATGTATTAAGCCCCTCATCCAACCAAAGCAGACCAATTAGGTTCAACCAGCCATTGGGTGCTTTCAGGTCCTCTACTCTTTTATGATGCCATGTTTCGATTTCTGCTTTATACACAACCGTATCAATAGCAACCGAAGATTCTTTCTTAGCCTGATTACAACTCATCAGGCTTGCAGCAACACTAATAATTAGTAAAATTCTTTTCATGTCTATTCAATTAATGCTGTAATGTATTAAACCAACATAAATTCAAACAGCATTGATGATATCTCTGCATCTCACCTCCGCTTTCGCAATTAGTCTTAACAACTTTCGAACTTATTCAGAATCAGAGTCATTTAGATTTTGCAATCGTTGGCATCATTCACGAATTATTTTTTCAATACTTACCCCAGCGGATGTATGTCTCCAGATCTTTATCTCCCCGCCCTGATAAATTTACTACCACAATATCATCCCTATCAAATTCAAACTGCGAAAGAGCGGCTACCGCGTGGGCAGACTCAATAGCAGGAATGATTCCCTCCAGTCGTCCAAGTTCAATACCTGCGGTCATAGCTTCATCATCGGTAGCACTTGTAAACTTCACTCTTCCCGTATCAAATAAGTGCGCGTGAATTGGTCCGATGCCTGGATAATCAAGTCCTGCAGAGATCGAATACGGTTCAACTACCTGTCCATCTTCTGTCTGCATCAATAATGTTTTACTTCCGTGCAGCACTCCTGGTTTACCTAACGCTGTAGTCGCTGCTGACTCACCTGAATCCACTCCTTTACCGGCAGCTTCAACTGCTACCAGATTAACATGTTCATCATTCAAATAGTGATAGAATGCTCCTGCTGCATTGCTTCCTCCCCCCACGCAGGCAAATACATAATCCGGATACGGGTTGCCAGTTTCTTCTGTTAATTGCTTTCTGATCTCCTCACTGATCACCGACTGAAACCGCGCTACCATATCCGGATAAGGATGTGGCCCTACAACCGATCCAATGATGTAGTGTGTATCTACCGGATTATTGATCCAGTGACGCATTGCTTCATTCGTTGCATCTTTCAACGTCATGCTTCCGCTTAATGCAGGGACTACTTTTGTTCCCAGAATGCGCATACGCTCTACATTGGGTCGCTGGCGCTCCATGTCTATCTTGCCCATGTACACGATGCATTCAATACCCATCAATGCACATACAGTTGCCGTAGCTACTCCATGCTGACCTGCCCCTGTTTCTGCTACGATCTTTTTCTTACCGAGGCGTTTTGCCAGAAGAATTTGCCCAATTGTATTATTGACTTTGTGCGCTCCTGTATGGCATAAATCTTCACGCTTTAAATAAATCGTTGCTTTATACTTTTCAGAAAGGCGTTTTGCCAGATATAAAGGAGTAGGCCGACCTACATAGTTTTTCAATAAATCATCGAACTCCTTTTTAAAATCATCCTGCTCAATAATTCTCAGGTAATTCTGGCGAAGTTCTTCCACATTTGGGTACAACATCTCCGGAATGAATGCTCCGCCAAACTGGCCATAATATCCCCGCTCACTTACATCATACAACGAGTTCTTCTTGCTACTCATGATTCAGTATTTTTTTAATTGCCTCAACTTTAATTATGTCTTTCAATCCGGGGCTGATCTCCGCACCGCTATTTATGTCAAGAGCGTGAATATTCATGCCCTTTAATTTAACTACATCTGCTGCGTTGTAGGGTGAGATCCCTCCACTTAGAAAAAAAGGAATACGCTGATCATACTTCGCGAGGATAGACCAATTGAAGGTTCGTGCGTTGCCGCCATACAATTTACCTTTGGTGTCAAATAGAAGAAATTCAACTATTGCCTGGTAGGGTTTTGTCACTTCAAAATCAAAATCCTCATCTACCGAAAAGGCTTTGATTAGTTTAGCTCCTGATTCCTTCAATTCTTTGCATTGTTCTACTG
>JBGATZ010000153.1:0-2864 GCA_044228905.1 Cyclobacteriaceae bacterium
TCATCCAAAAAGACACCAGATCAGATGACTGATGAAGAGCTCAAGGCGTATGCGAATGAGCTTGCTCAGAAATTCATCATCACTGACGGACATGTTGATTTGCCCGAAGTTCTTTATCAGAAAAAATATTACCCTACGGCCACCACGATGGATACCATTATCCATACAGGCAATGGAAACTTTGACTATGAACGGGCGGTAAAAGGTGGCCTCGATGCTCCTTTCATGTCGATCTATATTCCTTCATCGTATCAAAAACAACCCGACTTTGGAAAAGGCCTTGCCGATTCATTAATCAGTATGGTTACTGACATTGCTAAATTTTTACCTGAAAAATTTGCATTAGCAAATACACCAGCAGAAGTAGAAGCAAATGTGAAAGTCGGAAAAATTTCATTGCCAATGGGAATGGAAAACGGAGCACCAATCGGTACTGACATCAAGAACGTAAAATATTTCTACGACAGAGGCATTCGTTACATCACACTGACGCACAGCAAAGACAATCAAATCTGCGATTCATCGGGGGACACCCTACGTACGAACAAAGGATTGAGTGCTTTCGGAAAAGAAGTGGTTGCCGAAATGAATAAAGTAGGAATTATGGTTGATATCTCTCATGTAGATGATACTACGTTCTACCAGGTAATGAAATTGAGCAAAGCACCATGCATTGCATCGCATTCCTCTTCACGCAAATTTTCTCCCAACACCAGACGTGACATGACGGATGATATGATCAAAAAACTAGGTGAAAACGGAGGCGTAATGCAGGTCAATTTCTATTCTGCATTTCTTGATTCAGCCGTAGCTAACAATAATGACAGAAACAGAAGGGCACTTGCTGCTTTGCTTGCCGAAAAGAAACTTGATCCATCTGATCCATTAGCCCAGCCCATCATTGAACAATTTAACAGCGAACATCCATGGAAGACAACTACTATCGAAATGGTAGCAAATCACATCGACAATGTAAAAAACATTGCAGGCATTGATCACGTGGCATTCGGCTCAGATTATGATGGGGTGGACAATAAACTTCCTGTTGGTCTGGAAGATGTATCTAAATTTCCTGATTTGATTTATGTATTGCTGAAACGAGGCTATACTGAAGAAGATATTGAAAAGATCTGCTACAAAAACGTTTGGCGTGTATGGAATAAGGTAGAAGAAGTATCTAAACAACTTCAGGCAGGAAGCTGATCAAAAAAAGAATTTCAATTTAAGAGGTTAACAGACAACTGTTAGCCTTTTTTATTTCCATTACGCTGACGAATAAAGATGAAGTTTATATTAAGAAAACCGATCATTCGTCTGCTTTAATTGCATTAAGCAATCCGTTATTCTCCCCATTCTAAAATGATTTCATCCGCTTGGATAAAGTGTGGGATTACAGGCATTTAACACTTCAAAACGGTTACTTTTGTAGCAATTTGCTTCAAACAAAACGAGGCTTTTTACTGTTTTCAAGAAGTCTCCTTTGAAACGCAAACCAAAGCCTACTGAAATATCGTAAATCAGTGACGACCCACCACTGGATGAATTGGCGCCCACTCTTGCTGAAAAGCTGGAGCAGAGCTCTTTTGCTCTGTGCTGTGCTATTCCTTTGCGTTACAAAATCAAATGCACAAACTGGTTGTGATTGTCCAGCAGTGAATACGTGCGTGGCGTGTGCTGGTGGGCTGAAATACCTGCTAATGGATTATACAGGTGGTGGCATTATTGTCAGCGTATCCGCTTCCGACAATGGCGGGCCACTAACAGCCAGTTTGCTTAGTGGAACTATCACGATCAATAGTCG
This sequence comes from Cyclobacteriaceae bacterium, assembly GCA_044228905.1. GTDB lineage: Bacteria > Bacteroidota > Bacteroidia > Cytophagales > Cyclobacteriaceae > ELB16-189. The sequence continues at coordinate 1,802 of JBGATZ010000153.1, forward strand.
TGTAGCAGGACAACCTTTCGATGGAAATGTAACGGTATCTGTTCTTTATGTCAGCCTTCCTTTTAATCTTGTTGACAGCGAAGTAATTAATACTTCCTGCACACCACCAGTATACGTTGGACAGCAGTTTGGAAATTTCACTATGCTCAACGGATCAAGTATGGCTGGTTCTCTTTGTTGTGCCCCGGCAGATACCGATCACACTGCTCCTGTATTCAGCACCGGATGTCCGGCAAATATCCAACGATTCACAGATCCATTAACGTGCACAGCTACCGCTACATGGACACCACCTACTGCAACCGACAACTGCGGAACCACTGTGAACATCTCCGGTACTCATAACCCAGGAGCTACTTTTCCTCTTGGAATTACAACGGTAACCTATACTGCGAAAGATGATTATGATAATACAACAACCTGTAGTTTTAATGTAGAAGTGATTGATAATATAACACCAGTAATTACAAGCTGCCCGGCAAACATCTCTGTATCATCAAGCTCTTCCTCTTGCAATGAAGTAGTAACCTGGACACCACCCAATCCTTCAGACAATTGCTCCGTTGTTTCGTTTACTTCTGATCACAATTCAGGCGATACTTTCCCCGTTGGAATCACGACTGTTACCTACACAGCAAAAGATGCTACAAACAATACAACAACCTGTAGCTTCACTGTGGAAGTGGTTGACAATACTGCGCCCGTAATTTCCAGTTGCACAAACATATCTGTCGCCTCCAGTTCCTCCTCTTGTGATCAAGTGGTGACCTGGACACCGCCAACACCTTCAGACAATTGCTCCGTTGTTTCGTTTACTTCTGATCACAGCTCAGGCGATACTTTCCCCGTTGGAATCACGACTGTCACTTACACAGCAAAAGATGCAGCAAACAATACAACGACATGCAGCTTCACTGTGGAAGTGGTTGACAATACCGCTCCCGTTATCAGTGGATGTCCTTCTAATATCGTAACGTCATCAGGCCCTTCCTCTTGCAATGAAGTAGTAACCTGGACACCGCCAACACCTTCAGACAATTGCTCCATTGTCTCGTTTACTTCT
>JBGATZ010000153.1:2877-9731 GCA_044228905.1 Cyclobacteriaceae bacterium
GGCGATACTTTCCCCGTTGGAATCACAACTGTTACCTATACTGCAAAGGACGCAGCAAATAATACAACAACATGCAGCTTCACTGTGGAAGTGGTTGACAATACTGCTCCCGTAATTTCCGGTTGCACAAACATATCTGTTTCCTCCAGTTCATCCTCTTGTGACCAAGCAGTAACATGGACACCGCCAACGCCTTCGGATAATTGCTCCGTTGTTTCGTTTAATTCTGATCATAACCCAGGCGATACTTTCCCTGTTGGAATCACGACTGTCACCTACACAGCTAAAGATGCAGCTAACAATACAACAACCTGCAGTTTCACTGTTGAAGTGACTGACAATACCGCTCCAATCATCAGCGGATGTCCTTCCAACATTGTTGCATCATCAAGTTCCTCCTCTTGTAATGCCGTAGTAACCTGGACACCACCAACTCCTTCGGATAATTGCTCTGTTGTTTCGTTTACTTCTGATCACGGCTCAGGAGATACTTTTCCATTGGGGATCACATCGGTTACCTACACGGCAAAAGATGGAGCAGGAAATATAACCACGTGTAGTTTCAACGTAGAGGTAACTGACAACATTGCACCCTTGATCACGTCATGTCCTGCTAATATCTCGACAACGACAAGTGCTTCGTCCTGTAACGCAATTGTAAACTGGGTAGCTCCATCCGCTACTGACAATTGCTCGATAGCAAGTTTCACGTCAGATCATCATCCTGGATCAGCATTTACAGTAGGCGTAACTACAGTAACCTATACAGCGATAGATGTAACCGGAAATACAACCACGTGCAGTTTCACCGTTGAAGTGATCGATAATCAATCGCCCCAGATCAGCAATTGCCCCACAACAACTAATGTAAGTACCGGGAATTCATGCGATGCGATAGTAACATGGAGCACACCCATTGCAACAGATAATTGCGCAATTCAGTCATTCACAAGCACTCACAATTCGGGATCATCCTTCCCGATCGGAACAACAACTGTGACTTATACTGCCACTGATGTGGCTGGTCATTCAACGAATTGTTCTTTCGATATAATTGTATCCGATGGCACTCCTCCAGTTTTCTCTAATTGCCCCTCAAACATTTCAGTAAATGCAATATCCGGATGCACTATTCCAGTGAACTGGACTGCGCCAATTGCCACGGACAATTGCGGAACACCTTCACTTAACTCAAATCATATTCCAGGGGCTTCTTTCCCGATAGGCATAACCACAGTAATCTATACCGCGCAGGACAGTGAAGGCAATTCCAGCAATTGTTCTTTCACTGTGGAGGTAAAAGACGTAACTGCACCAATTATCAATGGATGCATCACTTCTGACATTACGGCATCCCTTGCAGGGATTTCCTGTTCAACTACGGCAACCTGGACTGCACCTACGGCAACAGACAATTGCAGTGTTCCAACTCTAACGAGTAATCATAATCCTGGAGAATCCTTTCCTGCAGGAACGACAGTGGTTACATACACCGCAACAGATGCGGCAGGCAATACATCAACCTGCTCCTTCAATGTAATAGTAGAGGATACGACTGCTCCGGTCATCACTTGCCTTCCAGATATTACTGTTTCTACCGGAAATTCATGCAATGCGACTGCCTCGTGGAATGCTCCATCAGTAACCGATTGTTCAACTATTACACTCACCAGTAGTCATTCATCGGGAAGTACATTTGCTATAGGCACAACCGCTGTGACTTACACAGCCACTGATGCAGATGGAAATTCATCTACGTGCACATTTGATATAATAGTAGAGGACAAAACAAAACCGGTATTCAGCAATTGTCCAACCAACATAACCGTATCAACCAGTGAATCCTGCAAAGCGATAGTTAACTGGACTGCACCGACAGTCATCGACAACTGTGGCATTGCAACCACAATTTCATCGCACATTCCAGGAAGCAGCTTTGATATAGGAACGACAACGGTTACTTACACCGCCACAGATGCAAACGGCAATTCCTCTCAATGTCAGTTTAATGTTATAGTGACAGATGGAAATGATCCAATCATTAGTGGCTGCCCTTCAAATATTGAAGCAAAGACAGATGAGTCAGGGCAAGTAAGAATTACCTGGGATGAACCTACTGCTTCAGTTGCCTGCGGTGATGTGTCTATGACTTCTTCTCATTCACCAGGAGACAGGTTTGATGTAGGCTCAACAGAAGTAGAATACATCGCCACTACTTCTGGTGGACTCACCCAGTCGTGCAAATTCACCGTGAATGTAAGCTATGAAGAAATAGAATTTGTAGTGAACAAACTGATTACACCAAACGGTGATGGTATGAATGACTTCTGGAAAATAGAAAACATCGAGTCATTTAAGGATAATACCATTACCGTTATTGATCGCTGGGGTGGAGTGATCTATACGGCTTCAGGTTATGATAATGAAAGTATTTCATGGGATGGAACCAACACCAAAGGAATAAAAGCTCCAACGGGAACGTACTTCTATACTATCTCAGTACGATTCAGGGGTAAACAAGTAGAGAAAAAAGGCTTTATCGAGTTAGTGAGGCAATGATCGGAATAAATAAGATCATAAAAGTATTTCTACTCTTTCTGTTGCTTAGTACAACAGAAAGACAGACATGCTTTGCCCAGCAAAAAGTACAATTTACGCAGTACATGTTTAATGGACTGATCATCAATCCCGCTTATGCCGGAGTAGATGAAGCTTTGAGCGTTACGTTCATCGGAAGAAGTCAGTGGACCGGGATTGAAAATGCTCCCAGCACTCAAACGCTTTCGGCACACACATTGTTCCGGAAAAAACAAGTAGGCCTTGGATTAACGTTTGTCAATGATCGGATTGGTATTCATAAAAACATCAATGCACTCACGAGTTACGCTTATCACATTCGGGTGAGTGAGAAATCATATTTATCGATGGGGCTTCAGGCAGGAATTAAAACCTTCCGTTCAGATTACGGATCGCTTGCCAACGCAGCTAATGATCCAAGTCTGAACAATATCGTGTTATCGAAAACGTATTTTGATTTCGCAGCCGGTATTTTCTACCGTAGTCCACGATTTCAATTAGGAATCTCCGCACCTGAGCTTATTCCACAACAGTTCAATATAAATGACACGCTCTCCATTCAATTGAATCGCGTGAACTTTTTTGGATTCTCCAGGTACAAAATTCCTGTCGGACAGAATTATGCATTGGAGCCAAGTGTGTTGATTAAATACCTGAATGGTGTTCCGCTTTCCTTTGATATTAACGCAATGATGACGTATCGCAATGCGCTCTCACTCGGTCTCTCATATAGAAAGAAAGAATCCATTGACTTCATGTTAAGGGCTAAGGTAACACCGCAACTACAATTCGGTTATGCGTATGATCACCCCATTGGGGAAGTCAAACAGATCAGTAACGGCTCTCATGAACTAATGATCAATTACCTGTTCAAATACATTGAGAAAAAAGCCACCTCCCCACGTTGAAGAAAATGTATTTCATATCGGTGCTTTTTATCGTTCAGTTGCAGATTGCATTTGGACAGGAGACCGTATTTAACATCTGGAAAAGAGATGGCCGTCTGGCCGATGAGCACTATGAGAATAAAAATTATCAGGCAGCGTTCACCATTTATGCTAATCTCTATCGAAAAGATTCTTCATCACAAATTTTTCCGGTAAAACTGGCACGCTGCTCTTATTATCTAAAAAACTATACAAAAGCCATTACGCTTTTTGGGCTTGCGTCTAAGAAAAACATTCTCAGTTCCGAAGATCATTTTCTGCTTGCAGAGTCACTGACTGCTTCGGGTGACTACAAAAAAGCGATTCAGGTTTACCGGGATTATCTCAAACTCAAACCAGGCGATCCACTCATCACACAAAAAATCTGGAGGCTTAATAACATCCAATATCTTTATGAAGACTCCCTGCACTATGCGGTGCGCCCCATTTCATTAAATACAGAAAATGGCGAGCTCTGCCCTGCACCATTTAATAATGGATTGGTTTTCATTTCGAACAGACAAAACACAAGCGCAGTGGAAACCATTGATGGAACACTGAATAAACCTTTTTACAAGACTTATTTTTCCGCGGCTGCTTTTGATTCGCTGAAGAATAATGTTCTTGCGTATAAAAGACCAGGTCTCTTTCATCGGGATTTTTATTCAGGGTTGCATGCCGGCCCATTGGCGTTCTATGCAAATGACAAGAAAATGGTATTTACTTCCACCTCCGATAAAACAGGTGTGGGTGGAAAGAAGACTATCCAACTTTTGTTTGCTGCGGAAGTGAATGGTAAATGGAAGGTGACTGGAGCATTCCCCTACAATAACAATAGTTACTCCATTAACGATCCCTCCATTAACGAAGAAGGAACTACACTTTACTTTTCTTCCGATATGCCAGGAGGATTAGGGGGAAAAGATCTCTATCGATCCGCGTTTAAGAACAATGAATGGACAAAGCCGGAAAATCTTGGTGAGGTGATCAACACTTCATATGATGAGGTATTTCCCTATCTGCACCAGAACACAACCTTATACTTTTCTTCAAACGGACATCCCGGACTCGGAGGACTTGATATCTATAAATCACAAATTCGTGAACACAATTTTGATGAGGTTTTAAATGCTGGTTACCCGATAAATACAAATGCCGATGAGTTCGGAATTATTATCGATTCATTAAGCACGCATGGCTATCTTACTTCCAATAGAGTAAACGGAGGATATGACGATGATATTTTTGAATTCGACATGGATCTTCAAACCTATCCGTTGGAGCTTTCCGGCACGATGAAGTATAAAGAATTCAATTTGGGTGATGCAGATTTAAAACCTTTTGCCAATGCCAAATTCTATCTGATTGATAACATTCGCGAGATCACAGTTCAGGAAGGAACATCTGATGAAAACGGGAACTTTAAATGGGCAATTCCCTATTATAGCAAATATAGAATTCGTGTGTTGGGTGAAGATAATGACGAACATATTGTGAGTCTGGAAATCCCCAAGCACAGGCATTCGCATAGTACTCATGAAATCGTGATTGTGAAGGACGCTTTCCATTCACCGGAAAATCAACAAAAGAAATGAAAAATTTCAAAAACTTTTGGGTATACATTTTTATCCGATATCATATTGGATTGGTTTTACTCTCTGCAATTACCATTAGTGGTATTGCACAGGAAAAAATATCAGTACAAGTGAAAACATTTGATCAGCAACTGGCACCATATCGCAACATTGATCTGTCTATCAACGACAAGGAATACATTGCCATGGGTCCGAAAGGAGTTGCTTTTGTTGACTTACTGGAATCAGATCTTCCGGTGAAGACAATAAAAATTAAAAACGAACAACTGGAGGCAGCTTCATGGAATTATAGCAAAGGCACTCTTGAAATTATCGTGCGAAATAAAAGCTATCAGATCAGTCGCTTAACAATAAAAGATGAAAACAACGCCTCGCTAGTCAATCAAAAGGTAACATTCCGAGGAAGGAAAACAATAACGCTCACCACAGATCGTGAAGGACGAATTGAAATTCCTCTGGCACTGGACGAAAAGATTTCACTGGCTTCTCAATTTTCTATTGACGGGTTCACCATAACCAGGCTTGCTTCTTCGGGTTCAGAGCAAGTGCTCAATGTGAATCGCATCAAACCCGTTGCTCCTGTCGAGATAACCACTACCAGTACAGCGCCTAAACCCACGCGAAGTTTTTTCAATGACTTTGATCTTTCCAAACTGGATTCAATCCAATCATTGACTGTATTTTATGCAATCTTTAAAAATTACGATCGCAAAAATTTAAGTCAGGCTGATCTTCAACGCATCGATGCCAAGTTCAATGAACTGGTAACCAAACTGGAGGCATCCGTTCAGCCTCAGGGCACCAGTTCAATCATTGGAAAAATTAATGATTCCACTTTTCTGGCTGACGACATCAAAACACTCATCGCTCAGGCTAGGAAGGAAGGAGAAACATTAACCGAGCAACGCATCGAGTTCGATCAGAAATTAAAAGTAATCAACGATAAACTGGCTGGTGGCTTCAGCACTATGAGCGAAGATCAACGCAAAAAACTGCTGGATGATCTCACCTTGCTGGAACGAATTCTTGTTGAGAATGAAAGTCGCTTCTATAAAAATCAAAATGACTATCGCGAGTTAATCAATGCCATCAAGGAAAAGTACTTTAACATTGAAGACCTGGAGCAAAAACTTACTGCGAGCGAAGTGCAACGATTGGAAGAACAACGTGTATTTCGTGAACGCCTGATCATCATTTCCGGTCTGGTGCTGGTGTTTGGCATATTGATTGTCTTGCTCATTTACTTTAGTAATTCATTACGCAAGCAGAAGAAAGAGCTGGAGGCTGCCAATGCAGAGATTAAACGCATCAATGAAAACCTGGAGCAACTGGTATTTGACCGGACTAAACTTCTGGAGGCCGCTAACAAAGAACTGGATACTTTCCTTTACCGCGCTTCACATGATATGCGTACTCCGGTGAAGTCAATTTTGGGATTGTGTAATATTGCCGGTTTGATGTCACAAGGCGAACCCAAAGAGCTGGTTGATCGTATTGCCTCAACTACAAACAACATGGATAAGCTACTGAAAAAACTGAGCATTATCAGTGAAATCAACCAGCCAACGAATTTCACTTCCATTACGCTATTTGAAGTGATTGAACAGGTGCAGTATTCCTTTCATAAAGTAATCCAAGAGGGTAAGATTGAGATAATGGTCAAGTGCCCTGCAGACCTGGTTATTTATTCATATCCGAATCTGATTGAGACCATTATATCAAACGTAACTGAAAATGCATTGTACTATGGCTCAAT
>JBGATZ010000154.1:0-9675 GCA_044228905.1 Cyclobacteriaceae bacterium
GTGATGCGGACGGAGCAAATACCGGAGAAAGGAACTCTCCCAACCAGTTTGATCCGTGTAATGCTTCAGGCACTCCAAGGAATCCAGCGCCTGCAGATAATATTGCTAATACAATTAAAGGAACAGTAATGCTCTTTGGTGATTCATGAATATGATGCATCACTTCATGGCTTGCTCTTTCTTTACCGAAGAAGGTAAGGAATAACAAACGGAACATGTAGAAGACAGTAAGCAGTGAAGTAATCAATGCAATTGCCCAAACTACAATATTGTCAGCGAAAGCATGGGCAAGAATTTCGTCTTTGGAGAAGAACCCTGCAAAAGGAGGAATACCAGAGATCGCCAATACACCAATCAGGAATGTGAGATAAGTAACCGGAAGATACTTTTTCAATCCACCCATGTTGCGCATGTCCTGTTCACCACTCAATGCGTGGATCACGCTACCTGCTCCAAGGAACAACAATGCTTTAAAGAAAGCGTGTGTCGCCATGTGGAAGATCCCACTTGAAAACGCACCTACTCCCAATGCTACGAAGATCAATCCCAATTGAGATACTGTGGAGTAAGCCAATACTTTCTTAATATCATTTTGAGTTAATGCGATCGTTGCTGCAAACAATGCTGTTGCCAAACCAACCACTAAAATCAAATACATACTTGCAGGAGACAATGCATACAAGACATTATTACGTGCAACCATGTAGATCCCTGCAGTCACCATCGTAGCCGCGTGGATCAATGCAGATACCGGAGTTGGCCCCGCCATCGCATCAGGCAACCAGGTGTAAAGAGGCAACTGTGCACTCTTACCCATTGCTCCAACAAACAATAGAATAGTAATTAATGTAATGCTGTCTGCTCCTACACCGTGAGCTATTGCCTGTGGGAATACACTTGCGTACTGAATACTTCCAAATTGAACGAAGATCAGCACTACTCCGAGGATCAAACCTAAGTCACCAATGCGGTTCATGATGAATGCCTTGTTCGCTGCGCTGTTGTAATCCTGATTCTTAAACCAGAATCCAATCAACAGGTAAGAACAAAGACCTACTCCTTCCCAACCCACGAACATGAGCAGATAGTTGGAGCCCATTACCAATAAAAGCATGAAGAACACAAACAGGTTCAGGTACGAGAAGAACCGGTTAAAGCCTTCGTCATCATGCATGTATCCGATAGAGTACACATGAATAAGAAAACCGACACCTGTTATGATCAACAGCATCAATGAAGACAGCGGGTCTATCAGGAAGCTAAATGGTGCCGAGAAATTAGAAGTACTGATCCATTCAAAAACGTTTACCGTAATGAATCGCTGATCTTCAGGCAAGGAAAGAATTACACTAAAGAGATAAATCGAAATGACGAAAGAAAGTAAAACTGATCCGCAAGCAATTACGGAAGTTACTCCATGAGAAAGCTTCTTCACATTCAAGGCAACGAGCAGGAAGCCCAGCAAGGGCAACAGCGGAACAAGGCTTACAAGTAAATCCGGACTCACCATTTTAATTTATTCAAAATGTTAATGTCAGTAGTTTTGGTATTGCGATACATCATAATGAGAATCGCCAAACCCACTGCAACTTCGGCAGCAGCCACCGCCATGATAAAGAATACAAATACCTGTCCGGCAGCATCATTGTAATAATTAGAGAATGCTACCAGCAATAAGTTCACTGCATTCAACATCAATTCAATACACATGAAGATGATGATTGCATTTCTGCGATACAATACGCCAAATACACCGATCGTGAAGAGCGCAGCGCTCAGCCAGATATAATAATCCAAAGGAATGCCTTGTGCCGTTTTCATTCAGTGCTTTGATTTTTCTCTGGTTTACCAAGCATTACCGCTCCGATCATGGAAGCCATTAATAAAACAGAAGTAAGTTCAAAAGGAAGCAGGTATTCGTTGAATAACACGCGTCCAAGATTTTTTACAGTACCCAGATCAGCAATCACTTCATGTTGTTCAGTAATTGACTCGGATCCCTTCAATGAAGCGATCAAAATAATCAATAATCCTCCGGCACAAATTGCCGCAGCAATCTTCAACATGTTGCTTTTATGTGGTTCGAGATCAAAATTCAGATTGAGCAGCATCAACACATGTAAGAAGAGCACCATAATGGCACCAGCGTACACAATGACATGGACGACTGCAAGGAATTGAGCGTTAAGTAAAACGTAATGTCCTGCGATAGCAAAGAAGGTGAGGATAAGGTATAATACACTATATACCGCATTCTTCGAGAACACCACTAGCAGGGCAAAGAAAATGCCCACGAACGACAGAAAGTAAAATAGGTTTAAGGTCAAAACTAAAACAGTTAATTAACGATTATGGCTTAGTTGTTTTATCTTCTTAAAGTTGAGTACAGCCTGAGTTTGTCTTACTGTCACGTCTACACGCTCATCTACTTTTTCAACTAACTTATCTTTACCGTACACAAATTCATTTCTCTCAAAATTGGTAGGAACCATGCGGTCTGTCAGGAAGATTGCTTCCTTTGGACATGCTTCCTCGCAAAGCCCACAGAAGATACAACGCAACATATTGATCTCGTAAGTAGAAGCGTACTTCTCCTCACGATACAATTTTTCTTCTCCCTTGTTACGTTCTGCGGCAGTCATTGTGATTGCTTCTGCAGGGCAAGCCACTGCACAAAGACCACAAGCCGTGCAACGCTCAGCTCCATTGTCATCACGTTTCAATACATGCTGACCACGGTACACCTGACTGAATTCACGTTTTACTTCAGGGTAGCTGACTGTCGCCTTCTTTTTGAATAAGTGCTTAATCGTAATGCTGATACCAGCCAGGATAGCCGGCAAATAAATCTTTTCAGCAAAGGTCATTTGCTTATTCGATACTACTTTGGACCGGTTCGTTAGTGCTTGCATCTCTTTTTATTAATCGTTATCCGTTCTGTTTCTCTTATCGTTATCTGATAACTCTTATTTACCCGTCAAAAGTAAGACTACTGCCGTTATCAACAAATTAGCAATTGATAAGGGGAGTAATATTTTCCATCCCAGATTCATGAGCTGATCGTAACGGAAGCGAGGAAGCGTCCAGCGAACCCACATGAAGAAGAAGATGAAGAAGAAAATTTTCGCGAATAAGAATACTGTACCCAAAATAGTGATCACGTTATGATCCAACCCAAGATCATTCATGAACGGAAAGTTGTATCCGCCAAAGTAAAGTGTGGACAATACTGCAGATGACACAAACATATTGATGTATTCAGCGAATAGGTAGAAACCAAGTTTCATACTGCTATATTCCGTATGATAACCGCCAATCAATTCAGTTTCGCACTCAGGTAAGTCAAATGGAGCACGGTTACACTCTGCGAATGCGCAGGTAATGAAGATAATAAAGCCAAGAGGATGATAGACGATGTTCCAGAAATTCCAGTCACTGCCTACACCACCTGCCTGCATAGCAGAAATTTCTTTTAAGCTCAACGTACCTGTCATCATGATCAATGCGATGATGGAGATACCCATCGCTAATTCATAACTGATCATCTGAGCAGAAGCGCGAATGGCTCCAAGCAAAGAGAATTTATTATTGGAAGCCCAGCCTCCGATCATGATTCCGTAAACACCGATCGACACCACACCAAACACGTAAAGAATTCCGATGTTGATGTCTGTGATCTGCAATGAATATTCTACACCTCCAATAACCAATGTGTTTCCCCATGGAATTAAAACACCCGCCATCATAGCCGTGATCATGGCAATACACGGACCGAGAATGAAAAGGAATTTATTCGATACGTTAGGAATGATTTCTTCCTTCATGAAGAACTTCAATCCGTCAGCTAATGGCTGAAGAATTCCAAACGGACCCGCACGGTTTGGTCCGATCCGATCCTGCAGAAAAGCAGCCACTTTACGTTCACCATAAGTAGCATACATCGCTACCACTAACGTGATCGTAAATATGATCAGTACAAGAATGGCTTTATATAAAAGGAAATCGATCATGGCTTCAATACAGGATTATGTTCAGGTAACGTTTTTCCTTTCTGGAATTCCAGCTGACGTTCCACTTCTTTTTTCAGCTTAACCAAATCAATTTTTTCGTAATGATTCTGAGCAATTACCGAATTACGCTCTATGTGACGAGGTCCTTCTACTACCCAGTCTTTCATATCTTTGTGGTCGTAGCGGCATTCGTTACAGATGAATTCTTTTACTTCACCGTATTGATCCTTACGTGCGGATACGCGCAATATTTCTTCGCCCTTCGTCCACAACACAACTTTGCCCGAACACTTAGGGCAATCGCGGTGTGCATCTTTTGGATTAGTGAACCACACTCTGCTCTTGAAGCGGAATGTTTTATCAGTCAATGCACCAACAGGACAAACATCGATCATGTTACCAGAGAAATCGTTATCCACTGCTTTCTCGATGTAGGTACTGATCTCCGAAGCATCGCCTCTGTTCAACACTCCGTGTACACGCTCTTTGGTTAACTGATCAGCTACAAATGTGCACCGGTAGCAAAGAATGCAACGCGTCATGTGTAGTTTGATCTTGTCACCGATATCTATCTTTTCAAATGTTCTTCGTTCTTCTTCGTAACGCGTCTTTGCTGCGCCATGCTCATACGCAAGATTCTGCAAATCACATTCACCTGCCTGATCGCAAATCGGGCAATCCAACGGATGATTCAATAACAAAAATTCTACAACACCTTTACGTGCTTCCAATACTTCAGGAGAAGTGATGTTTTGCACCACCATTCCGTCCATTACGTTGGTACGGCATGAAGCAACGAGCTTAGGCATCGGGCGGGGATCTTTAGCAGAACCCTGAGTTACTTTCACCAAACACACACGGCATTTACCACCACTATCTTTCAGTGAAGTATAGTAGCACATTGCCGGAGGAACCACTTCACCACCAATCTGCCTTGCAGCATTTAATATGGTAGTGCCATCAGCAACCTCTATCTCAATACCATCTATCGTAACTTTTGCCATTTCTTTCTAGTTAATTAAGCCGTTACTAAATTCTTCTCTGAAACAAACGGTTCGATCTCGAAATGTTTCGGGTTCTTTACCTTTTCAGGATACTTAATGTGATATTCAAACTCTTCGCGGAAGTGACGAATAGCACTTGCCACTGGCCATGCAGCTGCATCCCCCAATGGACAAATTGTGTTTCCTTCAATCTTCTTCGCTACATCAACTAACAAATCAATATCGTGCATGTGTCCATGACCGTGCTCGATACGATGGATAACTTTCTCCATCCAGCCTGTGCCTTCACGGCAAGGGCTGCATTGTCCGCATGATTCGTGATGATAGAAGCGCGCGAATGTGTACAAGTGATTTACAATACACGCAGTTTCATCCAATACAATAAAACCACCTGATCCTAACATTGTACCCGTAATGAAACCTCCATCAGAAAGTGATTCATACGTCATCAGACGTGGTTCACCTTTCGAAGTCTTTAAGATCAAATCAGTTGGAAGAATAGGAACAGAAGACCCACCGGCAACAACTGCTTTCATCTTTCTGCCTTTCCAGATGCCTCCACAATATTCCTGAGAGTAAATAAATTCTTCGACAGGAAGACCTAATTCAATTTCATATACACCTGGTTTGTTTATATGACCACTGGCAGAAATCAATTTCGTTCCTGTGCTCTTACCAATACCAATCTTCGCATACTCTTCTCCTCCACCATTGACAATCGGAACTACTGCTGCGATTGTCTCTACGTTGTTCACCACTGTAGGTGATGCATACAAACCAGCAATTGCCGGGAATGGTGGCTTCAATCTTGGATTGCCACGCTTGCCTTCCAGTGATTCAAGCAAAGCTGTTTCTTCACCGCAGATGTAAGCACCTCCACCTGGCTGCACATACAAGTTGAGTGAGTAATTCGTTCCTAAAATATTATTACCAAGGAAACCTGCTGCGTATGCTTCATCAATTGCCTTTTCAAGAATGGCAATCACATACATGTATTCTCCACGAACGTAGATGTATGAGGTGTTTGCACCCAATGCATAACTGGAGGTGATCATTCCCTCAATCAAAAGATGAGGAATCTTCTCCATTAAATATCTGTCTTTGAAAGTACCTGGTTCACTTTCATCTGCATTGCAAACCAAATAACGTGGCTTCTCTGATTTACGATCAAGGAAACTCCACTTCATACCTGCAGGGAAACCTGCACCACCACGTCCACGCAAACCTGACTTCTTTACTTCTTCAGTAACTTCATCAGGAGTCATGGTCTTCAATGCCTTCTCCACAGAAGCATAGCCTCCGTTTTTCCGGTAAACATCCAAAGTGGCAATGCCCGGAATATGTTCGTTTTGTAAAAGTACTTTCTTTGCCATGCCGATTATATTTCCTGGCGGTTAGACCGCATGTACGTACTATGCTCTTTAATTGTCTTCCACTTCTCCAACAAGTTATCAACTTTCTCGTCAGTTAGGTTTTCATAGTAGTCTGCTCCGCATTGTAACATGGGGGCTGAACCACATGAACCTAAACACTCCGTAGTCTTCAAAGTGAACTGACCATCCGCTGTTGTTTCTCCTTCTTTGATTCCGAGCTTGTTCTCAATGTGAGCCACAAGATCATTCGCGCCACGCAACATGCAAGGACCGGTTCGACACACTTCAATCAAACACTTACCAACAGGCTTCATGTTGAACATCGTATAGAACGATGCTACTTCATATACTTCAATCGGTTTGATGCTTAACAAGGATGCTACGTAATCCATTGCCGGCACACTCAACCATCCGTTGAACTCTGCCTGAGCCAAATGCAACAACGGAAGCAATGCAGATTTCTGTTTTCCTTCCGGATAACGTTTAATGATGCGCTGAACGAGTGCTTTCGTTTCTGCGGAAAATTCAACTGTACTTATCTCATTCATCAGTTAACCAACTAAGAGTCTAACTCGCCTGCAATAACATTCATACTACTCATGGTGATGATCGCATCGGACAACATCTTGCCTTTGATCATCTCCGGATAAGCCTGATAGAAAATGAAGCAAGGTCTTCTGAAATGCAGACGGAATGGAGTACGTCCACCATCGCTGATCAGATAGAATCCTAACTCACCATTTCCTCCTTCCACACAGTGATACACTTCTCCTTTCGGAATTTCGGTTTCACCCATGATATTTTTAAAGTGATAGATCAGTGCCTCCATATTGTTGTACACATCCTCTTTCGGAGGCAATACAAACTCTGGAACATCGGCACGGAAAATATCCTTTGGTTCTTTCTTTACTTTTTCAATGGCCTGACGAATGATGCTCAGGCTTTGGTGCATTTCCTGCTGACGAACCATGAAACGATCATAGGTATCGCCTTGTGTTCCTACAGGTACGATAAAATCAAACTCTTCATACGATGAGTATGGATTCATCACCCGCACATCGTAATCTACACCTGCTGCACGAAGGTTTGGTCCTGAAAAACTGTAGGCCAATGCCATCTCCGGTGAAAGTGGTCCGCAATTGATCGTACGATCCATGAAGATACGGTTACGCTCCAACAGGTTACTGAACTCCTGGAACGCAGGAGGAAAATCTTCGAGGAACTTATATATCTTCTCCCATGCTTTGTCGGAGAAATTTCTTTCCATTCCTCCGATGCGGCCGATGTTGGTCGTCAAACGTGCGCCACAAATCTCTTCGAAGATTTCATAGATACGTTCACGATACTGGAACAAGTATAAGAATCCGGTGGTCGCACCAACATCCTGACCAATAATTGTATTACAAATGATGTGATCAGCAATACGTGATAACTCCATGATAATGACACGGAGATATTGCACACGCTTCGGAACTTCAATCTTGAAAAGCTTTTCAGCCGTCATGTGCCAGCCCATGTTGTTGATGGGTGACGAGCAATAATTCAAACGATCGGTGATCGGAGTAATCTGGTAGAATGGTCTGCGTTCAGCGAGCTTCTCAAACGCACGGTGAATGTATCCGATGGTTGGAGTAGCATCCATGATGATCTCACCATCCATCTTCAATACGTTCTGAAAGATCCCGTGTGTAGCAGGGTGTGTCGGACCAAGATTCAGGTAAGAGTATTTCTTCTCTTCCTTCGTGGTAATGTCTCCAGGTGTATTTACTAATTGCTGTTCCATAACCTATCGTCCAAACATCTTGTTGTTCTTGTCTTCACGGGTCTGATCTTCCAATGGATATTCCTTACGCATCGGGAAGATTGTCATGTCTTCAACATTCAGGATACGTTTTAGATTAGGATGTCCGGTGAAGGTCACTCCGTAGAAATCATATGTTTCGCGTTCCATCCAGTTGGCGGCAGGGAACACGGTTGTAAGCGTTGCTACTGTTGGCTTTTCTTCTGAAAGGAAAACTTTCAGTCTTAGTCTTTTATTCTCAGCAAGATTGTGAAGCTGATACATCACCGCGATACTCTTCTGATCAGGATAATGGATGCCGCAGAGCGTAGTTAAGTATTGGTATTTCTCGGTATCGTAAAGGAATTTGATAATGGATATGATCTTTTCAGATTTCAGTGTAACAGTAAGAAATCCGTAAGGTGATTCTACAGAAACGAATGCATCTGCAAAATTTTCTCTGAGTACTGTAATGATTCTGTCTTCCGTTACTACTTCGTCCATAATTACTCGATACCGTATTTATTGAGCATTTCTTTGTATTCTGCTGAATCTCTTCTTCTGAGTGATTCAGTTTCAACCAGCTTCTGAATATTTAAAATACCATCAATGATCTGTTCTGGTCTTGGAGGACATCCCGGAACATATACATCAACAGGGATAATGCGATCAATGCCTTGAAGCACACTGTATGTATCGAAGATACCACCACTTGAAGCACACGCCCCTACCGACAATACCCATCTTGGTTCAGCCATCTGCTCATATACCTGGCGAAGGATTGGTCCCATCTTCTTAGCGATAGTACCCATCACCATTAGCAAGTCTGCCTGACGAGGTGAAAAGCTCAAACGTTCTGATCCGAAACGAGCCAGATCATAATGAGATCCCATCGTTGCCATGAACTCAATACCACAGCAAGAAGTGGCAAAAGGCAATGGCCAGATCGAATTTTTACGTGCAAGACCTACGGCTTTATCTAAAGAAGTAGCGAAAAAGCCAGCTCCCTCAATACCATCAGGAGATTCTGTAACCTTTACACCATTTAATGTTACTGTTTCCATATTATTCCCAGTTCAGGGCCCCTCTCTTTATTATATAGAAGAATCCAACCAATACAAAGCCAATAAAAACAACCATTTCGATTAAACCAGTGATGGACAACTCTTTAAATAGAACAGCCCACGGATACATGAAGATCACTTCCACATCAAACAATACAAACAGGATTGCTACCAGGAAATATTTAATGGAGAAAGGAACGCGTGCATTGCCCAATGGCTCAATTCCGCACTCGAAAGATTCAAGCTTAATGTCGGTCTTACGCTTAGGGCCTAAAAGGTGGGTAGCCACCATGGTCATGCCGACAAAACCCGAGGCTACGATGAACATTAACACCATTGGCAAATAGTCCATTAAATGCTGTTCATCCATACTAATTCAGGTTTTTTAATGCCGCAAATGTACTTACGTTCCGATAAGAATCGAAGATTTTCAATGTAGTTTCC
>JBGATZ010000155.1:0-6895 GCA_044228905.1 Cyclobacteriaceae bacterium
TTCGGTCTTTCCGTTGAATGACATTGTGTTCTACGCATTGAAAGATACTTCCATATCCGTTCAGATTGCTGCCTCGGAAACGATTTTGAATGGAATAGAAAAAACTCCTTTTAAAAGATTGGATGGAGAGATTCCTACTGCAAAAAACATCAGGGTAAAAGCAAATCTTTATGGGTCATTGTTACGAAGTATTCCGTACGATAGCGCGGTGGACGAAATCATTAAACTTTATGCGACAAGTGACACGTATTCAAAAGTGCATTTGATCAGTGCGTTGGGATATGCCAAAGGAAAGAACACAGATAAAGCTATTTCATTTTTATCAGAAGAGCTGGCAGATTCTCCTGAGTTAGTTATCAAGTCTTCCTCAGCCCAATCGCTGGTTGCCATTAATCAGACAATCGGAAAAGAGAGCCGCTTTGTTGAGATCTATAAGAACGCCATCCTGGATGGAGATGCGGCAGTTGTTGGAATAGTTGCTAATGCATTAAGTGATGAAAAACTGGGATATAAAGAACTGATTCAAGATTTTAGTTTTCTCACCATCGCAAAAAGTAAATTGTCTTTGCCTAAAGATTATGAGTCACTCCAGCCTTTGGAAGAAGCCCTTGCTTTTTTTGAAGGAAAGGAAAAACCACAACCCCCAAAAAACAAATACAATCATCCAATCAATTGGGAACTGGGAAAAACGATAAAGAAAGATCAGAAAGTTTTGATTAAAACGAGCAAAGGAGAAATCGCATTGAAGTTATTGGTGGAGGAAACACCTGGTTCAGTGATCAACTTCGTTGACCTGGTTCAAAAGAAATATTTCGATGGCAGATTTGTTCATCGTGTGGTGCCGAACTTTGTGATCCAAACGGGATGCAATCGCGGAGATGGTTTTGGAAGCGAAGACTATTCAATAAGATCTGAGTTTTCAACAAGGCGATATACCACTGGTTCCGTGGGCATGGCTTCAGCTGGAAAGGACACAGAGGGAACGCAATGGTTCATCACGCACTCACCGACACCTCATCTGGACGGAGGCTACACTCTTTTTGCCGAAACAATTAAGGGAATGAATGTGGTGGATGTGATTGAAGTGGGCGACCAGATTATCTCTGTCACTTTGATAGCTGATAAATAGATTCCTTGATTTACTTTTGCGTGCAACATGACGCAGGCATTTTATCAGAATTTCAAGTTGGGCATTTTAGGAGGCGGTCAGCTCGGCCGCATGCTCATTCAATCAGGTATTGATTTCAACATTAATTTCTCTGTTCTCGATCCGGATGCTCAGGCACCCTGTCATCAGCTGGCAGAATTCACCCATGGTAAGCTTACTGATTTTGAAACTGTTTTGAAATTTGGCGAGTCGTGCGACCTGATCACAATTGAAATAGAGAATGTCAATACAGACGCCCTTAAGGAATTGGTGAAAAGAGGTAAGAAAGTTTTTCCACAACCGGAACTTATTGAGCTTATCAAAGACAAACGAATTCAAAAGCAATTTTATAAAGACAAAGGAATTCCCACCGCAGATTTTATTCTTACGAATACTAAGCAGGCTGTAATAGATAATAAATCTTTTTTGCCTGCCGTGAATAAGCTTGGTAAAGAAGGGTATGACGGAAGAGGTGTTCAGATTTTGCGTGAAGAAAAGGATCTGAGCAAAGCGTTTGAAGCGCCAAGTCTGTTAGAGAAGTTAATTGACTTCGATAAAGAAATTGCAGTAATAGTAGCTCGCAACGAGCGAGGAGAAGTAAGTTCTTTTCCTGTAGTAGAAATGGTTTTTCATCCGGAGGCTAATCTGGTTGAATATCTTTTTGCCCCTGCACAAATTGAAACTTCCATTGCCGATGAAGCACAACACATTGCGAAGAAGGTAATTGAAGAATTAAAGCTCGTTGGATTACTCGCTGTTGAAATGTTTGTGACAAAAGATGGAAAAGTATTAGTAAATGAGGTTGCTCCTCGTCCACATAATAGTGGTCATCAGTCCATAGAAGCGAACATTACGTCCCAGTACGAACAGCACCTGCGGGCTATCCTTAACCTTCCTTTCGGTAATACTGAAACGGTAATGTCAAGTGCAATGGTGAATTTATTAGGCGAAGATGGTTACTCGGGGATGGCGCAGTATAAAGGCTTCGAAGAAGTAGTTGCGGTATCAGGGGTGCATGTTCATTTGTATGGAAAAAAAACGACAAAACCGTTTCGTAAGATGGGCCATGTTACCATTGTAGATAATGACATGGAGAGTCTGAAGAAGAAAGCGAAATTTGTAAAAGAAACACTTAAAGTAATCGCATGAGCACACCCGTTATTGGAATTATCATGGGCAGCCAGTCTGATTTAAAAATCATGAAGGAGGCGGCCGAGTTTTTAGATGATTTGAAAATTCCATTTGAAATCACAGTCGTTTCCGCACATCGTACTCCAAAGCGTATGGTAGATTATGCGGAGTCTGCAAGAACGCGAGGATTGAAGGTGATCATTGCTGGAGCGGGCGGAGCAGCTCACTTACCAGGTATGGTGGCCTCGCTCACATCGTTGCCTGTTATTGGAATTCCTATTCATTCATCTAATTCAATTGATGGCTGGGATTCAATCTTATCAATTTTACAAATGCCTTCAGGAGTACCCGTGGCTACGGTTGCTTTAAATGGAGCACGTAATGCGGGCATACTGGCGGCTCAGATCATCGGTGCGGATAACAAAGCTATAGCTGACAAACTCGATACTTTTAAGGCAGAATTGCAGCAAAAAGTAGAGCAATCTGTACATAATCTCCAAACAAAAGGGTGGCGGGCCGCGGAATAGCTGCCTTGCTTCCACTTTAAAAATGCGTAACTTCTCCGCCCAATTCACGAATGCATTATGAAGCCGGGAAATAAAGGATGGCTTAAGGAGTACCTTGAGTTCCGTCAGGAACTGATGAAAGACCTTGCGCTGGAAGGAAAAAAAGCTTCCCATCCTGAGCATTCGCTTTACCGGGTACTGCAACCCTCTGGTCTTATGTATGGTCAATCTGTTGAGACCTTAGACTATCCCGATTCTAAGACCTGGGACGAAAAAGACCGGATGAAAATCCTATTGGCAGAAAGTCTGATCAGCAGTTCTCTTTTGTTTTATGATAAGCCAATTAAGAATGCCGATGAGCTTTCGCAGATTACAATGAAGACGCTGGAAAGCATTGGTAACTTTTACAATAATGTTTTTCCTGAACTGGCCACACCAACAAAAACGTTATTCGGTCGCAGGAAAACTCCATTGGAACTTGCAGAGAAAATACTGGATAAACGAATTGAACACACCGCTGAACACAAAGACAATTTCTGGATTCAGTTTTTTCATAATAGTCTGCTCTTCCTGGATATTTTCATTTTTGGTCAATGGATCCATACAAACGCAGATCGCATCGTATCAGACTTTTTTAAATATGAGAGAGAAGAGCTTCGTTTCTCCGTAGTGAAAGTAATAGCCGCAGCGGCACATTCGAATTCCTCCATCGAGTATGAAGAACGAAAACTACTTGAGTTTTTCCTGCAATCAGCAGGACTAAGCGGAGACAAGAAAAAAGAAGCCATTGAAATTTTTGATAAGGGAATCAGTAGCGTGGAAGAAATAAATCTTCCGACAAATAATTCCTGGATATTGAAGAAATACTTTCTCGAGATGGCCATACTTACCATATGGGCAGATAAAAAAGTAGAGAACAACGAACAGATCTTCCTCAAGAATTTATGCACTCATCTAGGGTTTACAGAAGATGATCTGGAAAACAGTATGATGGCTATTGAAGGATTTGTTCTGGAGCATTGGGAGGAACTCAACAAACTCCAGAACAAGCAGGATTATAATCAGGTGAGTGAGCAGTTTATTAAACGACTGTCACGTGTTGCGGATAACAATAAGAACCGATTGATCAAAGAAGTACAGGAGAGTGAAGAGATGATGAATCTGTTAAGAAGGGCACGTGTCAATGAATTAACGGAAGAAGAGAAACAACGCATGCAGTTATTGCTTATCGAAGTTCTCAAAACAATTCCAACATTTGTGATTATTTCATTGCCGCAACGATTTCTAACACTTCCAATGCTATTGAAGATTCTGCCTAACAACTTCTTCGCAGAAACCCTTACGCCTCAGTAAATCGTCAAAACTGAAATCAGATTAATAATGTTCTCCTTCAGGATTCTCCTTCTTTGGAATGAAGATGGAGAATACAATTGATAAGGTGAGTGTGACGATGATCACTGTAAATGAAAGAGGAGGATTGATGTGTATTTCAAAAATCTCCAGCAACATTTTTGCACCGATGAAGAACAGGATAATAGAAAGTCCTTTTTGCAACAGATAAAATTTGTCGATAATCCCTGAGAGCAGGAAAAACATTGCTCTTAATCCCATTACCGCAAAAATGTTTGATGTGTAGATTAAGAATTCATTTTGCGTGATGGCAAATGCTGCCGGGATAGAGTCCACCGCAAAAATTAAATCAGTAGTTTCAATAAGTACGATAACAAGAAAAAGAGGTGTAAACATCAATTTAGGTTTTGTAACCATAAATTTTCCACCCATTTCATCCTTGGTAAGAGGAAGATATTTTCTGCAAAGCTTGAGAATGGGATTCTTTTCAGGATCGATCTTTTCATCGCTGTCCTCAAAATAAATCTTCACACCGGAATAAATCAGGAATACACCAAATACATAGAGTATAGCGTGAACCTTATGAATCAGAATAGCACCCAGGAAAATGAAGAATCCCCGGAATACCACAGCACCAAGGATACCCCAGAATAGCACATTATGGTAGTACTCCTCTTTGACATTAAAATACTTTAGAATCAAAAGGATAACGAAGATATTATCCACTGAAAGGGCATATTCTGTTAGATAAGCAGAGAAGTATTCAATGGAAGCGTCTGCTCCCCCCTCATCAAAGCGATAAATCAGATACCCAAAAATAGTGCTGATAATAACCCAGAAAATCGACTGATAGAGGGCTGATTTAGTTGTGATCTTATGAGCACTCTTGTTGAAAACGCCCAAGTCGACCAATAAGAATATTGTTATAACCAATGCAAAAACACCAAAAAGGATAGTTTCCACCTGGAGACTAATACCAAACAAAGAAAACAGAAGCATCCTTTTTATTCTCGGTTATTCGGGGGTTAAAGAGAGGTGTTATTGACTGGCAAGAGTCTGGTAATCACCTTTCCATAAGTTTCAAAACTACGAATTAAATGTAAACTCCAAAAACTTACATGGGTAGTTAATACACACAAAATGCGAAAAGGAACCTAAGTGCTAAAAATTATTGGCATTTATTGCAAAGCCCCTGGATGAGCAGATTTATCTCGTTTGCCTGAAAGCCTTTTGGAAGCTTTATAGCAGGAACTTCAACCTCATCAAGACAGTTGGTTTGTCCACATTTTGTACACTTAAAATGGACGTGATCATGGTGATGCCCGGATGAAGAGCAATGGTCGTTACAGAGGGCATATTTAAGTCCACCCCCATCATCAAGTACCTTGTGAACTACCCCTTTGTCCAGGAAGGTTTTGAGAGTGCGATATACAGTAACTCTGTCGAAAGCAGCAGCCACCTCTTTTTCAATGTCCGAATAAGAAAGTGCGTGGTCATTGTGAATAAAAAGATCCAGGATGGCCGAACGACTGGTCGTTGATCGTAATCTGAAATCTTTTAAAATCTCATCCTGTGATTTCCTCATGATTCTTCAATTTCTAACTGAAGCTTAAGCAAGTTACTATAAATACCATTATCAAGAACAGATAGTTCTTCGTGCGAGCCGGATTCCGCAATCTGCCCGTCTTTGATAACGATAATCCGGTCAACCTTACGAATGGTGCTCAGACGGTGTGCGATCACAATACTTGTTCTGTTTTGCATCAAACTTTCAAGTGCATCCTGTACCAGCCTCTCGGAGCCAGCATCCAATGAGCTGGTCGCTTCATCCAGAATGAGAATAGACGGGTCTTTCAAAATAGCCCTGGCTATGGCTACACGCTGGCGTTGACCTCCGGAGAGCTTAACCCCCCGGTCGCCTACTATGGTATCAAACTTTTGTGGGAAACTTTCAATAAACTGCAAAGCGTTGGCCTTTCGTGCGGCCTCTATAATCTCCTCCTCGGAAGCGCCAGGTCTTCCATAGGCAATATTTTCTTTTATTGTGCCTCCAAACAGAATAACCTCTTGTGGAACAATACCGATGTTTTTGCGGTAAGCAGACAAGTTATATTCTGTGCTTTTCTTACCATCAATAACAATGTCTCCAGTAGACACAGGATATAGCCTTAATACCAAATTGATAATAGTTGATTTGCCTGATCCGCTTGGACCAACCAATGCAATTTTTTCACCTGCCTTGATGTGAAGTGAAATGTTCTTTAATACAGTAAACTCGTCACGTGTTGGGTAGGCAAAGGAAACATTATCGAATTCAACCTCCCCTCTTAGCTTGAGCGTATCACTTGTTTCACTTTTTTCATCGGTTAATTCAAGGATTTCAAGAATACGTTCAGATGCTCCAATCGCTCGTTGAAGCTGGCTATACAAATCACCTAACCCTGCAATAGATGCACCTATGAACCCGGTGTAAAAAACAAATGATAAAAGCTCTCCTACTGATATTGCTTTTGATTGAACTAAAGTTGCTCCATACCAACTCACAGCTACAATGCCTCCGAATAAAGTGAAAATAGTAAACGAAATGAAAAGCCCACGGTACTTTGCCGCATACAGTGCAGTATCGACTACCTCTTTCAGTGACTTGCGATAACGAAGTACTTCAAATACCTCGTTGGTGAATGACTTCACTACTGCTACTGATTGAAAGGTTTCCTCAACCACAACATTAGCGCTGGCTAACTGATCCTGAGTTTTTCGT
>JBGATZ010000155.1:6952-9669 GCA_044228905.1 Cyclobacteriaceae bacterium
TACCAAAAAACAAGGCCATTAATACCAGAATTGGAAAAGTAAGCAGCATAAAGAGAGAGAGCTGCGGAGTGAGAATAACAATGATTGTGGTTCCAAGAATCAATACCAGCACCTGGCGGAATAACTCTGCAAGCATGAATGAAAAAGCATCCTGAAGTGTGCTGACATCTGAGGTAATGCGGCTGATCAACTCACCCACTCTGCGACTATCAAAAAAAGACTGAGGCAGCCAAATGATTTTCTCATAGATAGCGTGACGCAAATCCGCCAACGATTTTTCACTAACTATTGAAAAAGTATAAACCCGTGAAAAAGAAAAGATGGCCTGAAATACCAGTACAATCAGAAAAGCAATCGCCATTTGATTGACGGAAGTAAAGAAGAAATCAGATTTACCCTGAGCTACGTCCAGCAACTTACCACCCAAAAAAGGAAAGGAAAGTTGAGTAAGGCTGGAGAAAGCCAATGCAGTGAGCCCTCCTATAAACACCCATCGATAAGGGGTTACGAACCGGAATATTCCAACAAATTTTTTAAGTCCTTCTTTTGTTACGGGCTTCTTTTCCCCTTCTTCAACCTGTCTCTTTGCCATGCCTTAACAGACGCTTTTGAAAATATTTTATTCTTAAATTCAGTAAGTGATTGTACCGTTTATGGTATACGATTCTTTATCACTTAATATCATTTGCTGAACGCCTTCAATGAAATAATGTGACAGAACAGGCTTGCCATTTTTCTCATCAAACTCCATGAGCAGATGCCTGGAGGAGGAGTAAAGGGCGTTAAAATCGCTGTAATCCGCCTCAATCTTTTTTAATTGCCTCAGATTATTGAAGTAGTAGAACCGTACCAAAGTAACAGGGACCTTCTTTGTTGCTTTGAACTCGCGAATGCTAAGATTACTTTGAGAATCTTTGATCCCGTCCGTTAGTAAATAGTCATCTCGATACGCAGGTCTTTGAAAAGTACTTAGCTGGCGGAAAGCGTCCAATTCATTACTCCATTGGACAGAATCTGCTTTAAAAGTAACCGTGTCTTGCTTCTGGCCAACAATAGTAAGTTTGTTTACCAAGGCTCCTTCAGCAACCAGATGCTTTGTGTTACTTTCAACAAGACTGTCAAAATAAGTCTTGATCTCCGGCTTATCATTATTCCGGCATGCGGCACAAAAAAGAAGTACAGAAAAAATCCCAGAAAGAAACTTAAGCATCGATCAATACATTACCAGTCATTTCTTTAGGAATAGGAATGCCCATCAACGTAAGAATAGTTGGAGCAAGATCCCCCAGTTTGCCATCTTTTAGTTTGCCTTTGTAATTGTCGTCTACAAGAATGCAGGGTACCAGATTAGTAGTGTGCGCGGTATTAGGAGAGCCATCATCGTTGATCATGATGTCTGCATTGCCATGATCTGCAATGATTATTACGCTGTATCCGTTTTTGCGGGCAACCTCGGTAACAGCCTCGTTACATTTATCAACTGTTTCTACGGCTTTGATTACTGCTTCGAATACGCCCGTGTGGCCCACCATATCAGGATTGGCAAAGTTAAGGCAGATGAAATCGGGTTCTTTCCTCTCTAATTCAGGAATGATTTTATCTTTTAGATCGTTGGCACTCATCTCTGGCTTCAGATCATATGTGGCCACTTTGGGTGAAGGACATAATAATCTTGATTCACCAGAAAAAGCTTCTTCACGACCGCCTGAGAAGAAGAACGTAACGTGAGGATACTTTTCTGTTTCGGCAATACGGATTTGTTTCCTGTTGGCCTTTGAGACAATCTCTCCCAGGGTATTCTCCAGGTTGTCTTTATCGAAAACTACTTTGACACCCTTAAAGGAATCATCGTAGTTACTCATAGTCACATAATACAGATTGAGTTTCTTCATTCCCTGTTCAGGGAAATCCTGCTGAGTCAGTGCCTCAGTTATTTGTCGCCCGCGATCAGTACGGAAATTGAAACATAATACAACATCACCTTCCTGAATGGTGGCTATTGGTTTTTGATCGGCACCTATAATTACAATTGGCTTAACAAATTCATCAGTGACATTTGCATCGTATGATTTTCTAACCGCAGCAATAGCATCGGTTGCTTTTTCTCCCTCACCCTTTACCATTAAATCATAAGCAAGCTTCACACGTTCCCAGCGCTTGTCACGATCCATCGCATAATAGCGACCAATTACACTGGCGATTTTTCCCGTGCTTTTATTCAAGTGATTTTGAAGATCTTGCAGATAGCCTACACCACCTTTTGGGTCGGTATCACGGCCATCCGTAAAGGCATGGATAAATACGTTTTTTAATCCATTGTTGTTGGCAATAGTGCAAAGACCTTTTAAATGATCGATGTGAGAATGCACACCACCATCAGAAAGCAAACCGATAAAGTGCACGGCCTTATTATTAGCTTTTGCATAATTTAAGGCATCTTCCAAAACCGGATTTTTATCCAGCTCTTTTTCCTCAACAGCTTTATTTACTTTCACGAGATCCTGATACACCACACGTCCTGCACCAATGTTCATATGACCGACTTCCGAATTTCCCATCTGACCTGCTGGCAATCCAACGGCTAAACCAGAAGCCTCAAGCTTACTATGTGGATACTTTTGGTATAAAGAATTGATGTATGGGGTTTTGGAATGGTCAATAGCTGAAACTTTAGAATTTGTGCCTAAACCCCAGCCATCCAGAATCATCAACAGTAC
>JBGATZ010000156.1:0-10105 GCA_044228905.1 Cyclobacteriaceae bacterium
CGCGTGGCATTGACAATAACATTGTTGAACTCAGTAATCGATGATCCGGATAACACGGAGGTTCCGTTGAAAGTAATATCTGAAGCGTTGGCATCAAAGTCACCATCATTTACCCAATTGGCAGCTACAAGCATTTTGCCCGCAGTTGGGTGAGCCAGCAAACTTCCGGTAATCGATAATCGGTTGAAGGTGTTAGCTCCGGTGCCAGTCACCGCACAATTAGCACCGGTAAAGTCAACGGTTCCGGTAGAGGCGAACGGGGTGGCATGAGATGAGTTATTGATCCATTCATCATCAATGGAAAGTGTATTTCCAAGTGCATCTAATTGAGCTGAACCACCAATGGTAAGCGCACCGTTCACTGTTGTGGCAGCTCCCAGTGTTTTTGTGCCTGAGTTCAGGATAGATAAATTCAGATACGTTGTGCCCTTTGCTGATTGCGCACCGGAACCACTGTAGGTAACAGTATTTCCCGAAGCGCTTGCATTCAATGTACCAGTGGTGAGCAGCGAAGAAGTAGCTCCTGCCAGGGTTAGATTCGAGTTTGTCGAATTGGTCCATACGGAAGTAGCATCAACACCAGTTATGTTATTTGTAGCAGTAACAGTCCCTTGATTAGTAATTGTCACGCCTGTAGCCAAAGCGAGAACAGGATTGATGGTGAGTGTAGATCCGGAAGGAATATTCTTTGATACGCCAATGGTCATCGTTCCTGTTCCGCTGATTGTACCAGTGCCCGCGATAATGGATCCGGCAACATTACTTAGGGTCGCATTGTTTCCTGAAAGAGACAATGTTCCGTTGGTAGTAAGATTACCATTTAGCGTAAAGGTCGTTCCGGATACTGCAGTCATTTGAAATGTATTGGAGCTACCGATGGTAATGTCACCTCCGATAGTAAGATTAACTGATGATCCTGAGGTTCCCGTTCCGGTGAGAGTAACATCAGCATTAGGTAGTGCCCATGCACTGGAGATCGCGAACGTTCCGTTACCGCTTGTGCTGAGAAGGTTATTAATCGTGAGCGCATTAGCCCCTGTATTAGTCAGTATGCCACCATTCTGAACTGTTACTACATCAACTGTGCTGTTCGTGTTAACTGAAATGGTATGGTTTACATAAACCAGACCATTGCCCAGGGTAGGGGAACATCCACAGGCAATTCCACCAGAAGTCAGACTCCACACATTTGTATTATTGTTCCATGATCCGGATTGGATTGAATAGTAAATATTGTTAGAGATTGTTCTGCTTCCAGCGGGGTTAGTCACCGTTGGCGTTCGTGGAACACTTCCAACATCTACTGAAGTAAACTGTGCGTCAATGACGTTCCCATTAATAGCAGTCAATGGGGAGGCAATATCATAAGTCAACCAAAAGTAATAGGTACCTGCGGCAGTCAGGGTTTGAGTACCATTAATGAAAAAGCTGGAGGAAGGAACGGTTGGTGTATTCCTGGATCCAAACAAGGTAGCGGTAGAAAACGCATTACTCGTTCCTGTATAATAAATCTTTGCTGAAGTAATATTAGTCGATGGATTTTGTGAAGCATCAGTAATATTGAAAGAAGTGACAGATATACTCCCGCATGTTCCGGACACCACCACCTGCAATCCAAGAATCTGATTATTGACAGACCCTGAAAAAACAGAGGAAGTTATAGTTTGAGTTGCTGTACTCGATGTATAGCTCATCGGAGTAGTGATGCTCAATGCACCGAAATTCTTATTCGAGCCCGGTCGGTTTGTTCTGTTTTCAATTAAAAAATTTCCGCCAGCACCTCCTGTCAACCGGATGACAGTTGCTGAGCCCGCTGAAATGGCTCTGATTTCAAAATTGTTAAACGAAATCGTATTAATCTCTGCGTTAGTGGCACTGGTTGAAATGGTGACCGTAATGGTAGATGCGGTGACCACCGTGCTGTGAATAGTAATTTCTGTTCCGGTAGCTGTTACGGTGCCCACTCCAGGTCTGAATTCAAAGCCGCTTCCATTAAACCCCAGAATCAGCGTGCGGGTGGTCTGCCCTTTGGTGAACCCTTTTGTATTCTTAATACCTCCTTCGCGAAGAGAAAATGAGTAAGTCTGATATGAACTCGGGAAAGAGGTAGTACAAAAAGAACCTCCCGTAAAAGGCACCACTACAATAGCCTTTACCTCCAGGGAAAAAACAATCAAAATAACAGTGAATACAGCCGAAAAAAGTCGCTTAATACCCTGTAGGGACGTAAAAAATGCCATTTTCAAAAACTTAATAGATCGAGACGGTACAAAAATACGAATTTAATGCCCAGTGGCGGGTAGCACTAAATGGCCAATTTTGTGTTAATACAAATCGATATCAATTGGTCACCAGCTTGAATTGTGGATTCAGTTGATGTTTGACTAGATTTGAATTTCGCAAACACTCGTCTTATGGAAACAACCTCTCTGGAGCAGTTCTACAACCAGATTTCTACCATAATCCCAGAGGGATTAAATAAGGAAATTGGTCACTTCAATGTATTTAAAATAGACGAAGTCACTGCCAACCAAAAGAAGCGACCAGGTACAATGCCTTATAACCGGAGGGCATATTATAAGATCAGTTTTATCTGTGGTCGCAATAAAGCGGAGTATGCCGACAAAGAGATCAACATTGAGAAAAATGCCTTGTTATTTGCCACTCCAAAGATTCCATACAACTACAACCAACTGGATGATAACCAGACGGGGTTCTTCTGCATTTTTACAGATGAGTTTTTGGTGCACAGCAAAAGCGGAGTAATTCTGGACGACCTTCCGATTTTCGCCCAGGCGGTATTCCTGTATTTCAATTGTCTGATGAAAATGCAAATGATATACAATTGATTTTCAATAAGATGTACAAGGAGTTATCATCTGATTATGCCTTTAAATATGACCTCCTTAGAAATTATGTTTTGGAGCTGATTCACTACGGACAAAAGCTTCAGCCCGCTACCGCACTCTATCCCACACATACTGCATCGGCCAGGGTTTCTTCTTTGTTTATTGAGTTGCTGGAACGTCAGTTTCCAATCGAATCACCTAATCAACGGCTCGCCCTTCGAACCGCAAAAGACTACGCAGATCGTTTGTCTGTCCACGTGAATCACCTGAACAAAGTATTAAAAGAAAATACTGGTAAGACCACTACTGATCTGATCAGCAATCGCCTCGTACAGGAAGCAAAAATCCTGTTAAAGCAAACAGACTGGAATATCTCTGAAATCGCGACAAGCCTGGGATTTGAAGAAGTAGCGCATTTCTCCAATTTCTTTAAAAAGCAGACTTCCTTTGCACCCGTTTCTTTCAGGGGGTAATTCCTGATTTGAATTTTGCAAACAATGGATTGATGCTCGCAAACAGCTGTATTGCGTTTCATCCCACCTTTGTTCTATCAAAAACGATAAAGATGGAAACAACAAACAAAATCGCCCTGGTTACTGGTGGTAGCCGCGGACTTGGAAAAAACATGGCATTAGGCCTTGCCAAAAAGGGCCATCACGTAGTCATTACATACCATAGTAAAAAGGAAGAAGCCCTTGAAGTAGTAAAACAGATTCAGCAACAGGGAGTAAAGGCTGCAGCGCTTCAACTCAATGCGGGTGATAGCAAAAGCTTTCCTGAATTCTTTTCTCAATTGAGTAAAGTATTGAAAGATACGTTCAATAAAGATCGCTTTGACTTTCTGATTAATAATGCAGGCACTGCACTGTATTCACTTTTTACTGAGACAACAGAAGAGCAATTTGATACCGCAATAAACATTCACTATAAAGGTGTGTTCTTCTTAACTCAAAAGGCATTGCCTTTGTTGAATGATGGCGGCCGCATCGTTAATATCTCTTCAGGCTTGGCACGATTTTCCTATCCCGGATCTTCTGCTTACGGATCAATGAAAGGAGCCGTTGAAGTCTTGACCCGATACCTGGCAAAAGAGCTAGGCTCCAGAAAGATTGCTGTGAATATCGTAGCACCTGGTGCTATCGAAACTGATTTCGGGGGAGGTCGCGTTCGCGACAATAAAGAGCTCAATGATCAGATTGCTTCTTCTACCGCGTTGGGTCGTGTAGGTTTACCCGATGATATCGGAGGAGTAGTGGCTTTTCTTTGCACAGAAGAAGGAAGATGGATTAACGGCCAGCGCATTGAAGTTTCCGGAGGAATACATTTGTAAGCCAGCGTTAGATCTTACCTAAGCACAATAGGACACTTGAATGAATCAAGTGTCCTATCATCTGAATTAGATCTGTGCGACTTCTTTCACTTACCTTGCGGTCTAGTAAAAGACAATCATAAGTGAACAAGATCTCTATCAATAAATCCACACTGGATTTTCTCAGGAAGTTATCCCTCAATAATAATCGCGACTGGTTTAATGCCCGAAAGGATGAGTACCTGAAGGCGCAGCTGAACGCTGAACAATTTATGGATGCGCTGATCTCTAAAATGAATACGCACGATCAGTTGGAGAATACTTCTGGTAAGAAAAGCCTCTACCGCATTTATAATGATGTACGCTTTGCGAAAGATAAATCACCTTATAATCCACGTTTTGCTGGACACCTGAAACGAACAAAGCCTTTCCTTCGTGGTGGGTATTATATCTGGATCAAACCCGGAGCATCGCGTGTAGGTTGCGGATTCACTTATCCGAATGCAGATGATCTCAAGCGCATTCGTCTGGATATTACCTCCAACTATAGCGACTGGAAAAAGCTCCTGAATTCAAAATCAATAAAATCCGCTTTTGGCGAGATGAAAGGCGAGAAGGTAAGTACAGCGCCACGAGGATTTGACAAAGATGACCCAGCTATAGAATTACTTCGCTTCAGACAATTCTGGTTCGAGCATTCGTTTACAGACAAAGAAGTGATCTCTCCGGATTTTCTTCTCAATGTGGATAAGACATTTAAGTCTATTCGTCCCTTCTTCAACTACATGAGCGAAGTGCTCACCACCAACCTGAACGGAGAATCAGTTATCTGATTTAAGAGATGCCTGCTGATTTATGTTTAGCCAAAAAAGCTTTGAAGTCGGGATGGCTCTGCGAATTCAGAAACTCTGTAATTGTAAATTCTGCACAATGGTGAATGTAGAATGGGTCTTCGCTCAGAATCTTTTCCAGTTCTTCTTTTGAATCACAGATCGCAAGAATAATTCCTCCGGTACGGGGTACTTTTCTACCGGAAGTGATAAAAATATTCTTCTTATAATATTTGCTGAGGTATTTGACGTGATCAGTCATGTGACTGTCCAACACTTCCAGTGGAACAATATAATTCAGGCTGACAATAAACATGGATTAGTTTTGTCACAAGTTAATAATTAAATATGGGCATGGATAAAATTTGGGGATGCATATTTCATAATCAAAAACATTATTGCTTTCTTTAGAAATACAGATTTTTAAAGCCAGGCTTTGTTGTATGAAGATAAATAATCGTTATCGCAAATTCATTCTTACTGCACTTATCATTGGACCGATGACAATGATCATGGCATTTGTAGGAGTGATGCGAAATTATGGAATGAATTCAGGTTGGTTTGCCAAGTGCATTGTAACCTGGTTAACAATGTTTCCAATCGCCTATGTGGCCGCACTATTCATTATTCCATTAGCCAACAAGGTGATTAATAAAATTCAATTTGTAGAATAAAAAAGGGAACCGCTGGTTCCCTTTTTATTGATACTAGTTTGAAATCAAGCTTTGATTTTCTTCGCAATGCGCACTAGCAGGTCGTGATTTGCCTTCAATAACCCATTATTGGATTTTAATAACGCATTGTTTTCCGCAAGGTATTTCGCATTACTTTTCAATACCTTATTATTTTCTTTGATTAAAGTTTGATTGGTTTTCAATGAGCCGGCATTGCCTTTAAGAATGCTGTTGTTCGCATTCAATAGCTTATGATTCTTACCAAGGATCTTGTTGTTTGCTGAAACGAGTGTACTTACTTCTGCCATAGTGTTTGAATGATTGGTGGTTAATATTACGAAAATAGAAATTTATCATAATATTTTAAACCCCTGGTTGACTATTCACTTTTCAACTCTATCTTAGTTTTCAAATAGTCAAATGCCTTGAAATCCATTCGGACTCTGTTCAGTAAATTGCCCGTTCTTTATTTCCTATTCCTGATCACAGTACTTGTATGCTGGGTGACCTACACGCAAACGATTGATCTTGCCGATTTGTATAGCAGGCGATGGCCTGCAGCATTGACGATGATCTTCGGATCATTCATTGCTGGTTCAGCCCGGAGGAAGTGCAGCGATCGCGTATCCTGTATTCACATTATTGTTAAGTATTCCTCCAGCTATTGCGCGAAACTTTGCTTTCGCTATTCAAAGCATCGGGATGACTTCTGCCACATTGCTGATTATTGGATTGCGCATCAAGGTGGAATGGAACTACATTCTCTTTGTTACGATAGGAGGTGTCTTCGGTCTTGTGTTTGGAACGTACCAGATTGTGCCGTTGATCTCACCGGTAATGGCAAAATTGTTTTTCGTGTCATTATGGTTAAGCTTCGGTATTGCCTTGTGGATGGAAAACAGGAGACCTGCGCGTGAAGTATTTGATAGCATTCAGGGATTTAAGCGAGCCGATAAAATCAATCTGATCATCTTCGGTTTTATCGGAGGAATTATCTCTTCCATATTTGGTACCGGTATCAACATCTTCACTTATTGCATCATGACGATCTATTACCGCGTGTCTGAAAAGGTAGCTACGCCATCTTCAGTGATCATCATGACCATCGAAACTTTACTAGGCGTATTTATCCATGCGCAAATAATAAAAGACTTTCAGCCGGAAGCCTTCGAAATGTGGCTGGCTTGTGTGCCAGTAGTTGTTTTTTTTGCACCTCTGGGGGCATTTGTAATCAGCAAACTTCCTCGCAAAAGCATAGCGCAGTTTCTTTACTTTATTCTGGTTGTTCAGTTCTTTGGCGCTATGTGGGTAATCAGACCTTCATGGATTCAGCTCATCATGTGCGTAACCGTTTTAGTGGTCGGCTTGAGTATCTTTATTTACCTGGCGAAGCTTCGCAGAAGCGCTACCTGAAGTTGTTGATATAGTCACTTTCGAACTCTATCTTTAGAAATTCAGAGTTCGGTTTCCTTATTTCTAATAATCGGGGCATGAGTGATTTAGTCAATAAAGCAATGGGATTTTTTCAGAAAATTCCTGCAGCACCTACCAATCCACAAGACAGTAAAACTTCCGGGCAATTCACGATCAAGGATTTGTACTCCAGTGAGGAAGAGTCTGTAGGTGAAGCAAAGCCTCACCTGGACGAAAAACTGCGTCAGGCTTATTTCTGGATTACCAATACAGCGATTATCAGTCCTTACTACGACATTGAGTACGAAGAAGAAGATGCCAGACACTTTACATTTGGAGATAGTAAGGTAGAACTTTCATTACCAAAAGGTCAGAGTTATTCGAGCTTTGTATTGATCCCGCTGCTTAATCTCGTTGTGCAAGGTAAATGCTTAATTGTAGGCGGTCCTGGTCGCGGGAAGACTACCACCTCAGTATTGATGGGATTGCTTGCCGGTTACCTCTAAGCAAGATGTGCAACGTGCCATTCAACACGGCCAACCACAGATGACAATTTCCGATTTACTTGGTCATCCGTTACCAGCCGACATGGTAAGCAGAAAAGACATCGGACATTAGAATTGCCTGGCGCAAATGGCTGGGTATGCGGATTAAGATCATTGATGAATACAACCGCATTCCCACGCGAACACAATCCGCACTGCTTACTGTATTGGGAGACAACTATGCAGAAATCTTCGACCAGATCTTTGAATGCCCTCCTTCGGCCTGGTACCTCACAGCTAATGACGATGCAGGAGGTGGAACGTATCAGGTAATTGAAGCATTAAAAGACCGGATCGATATTGTAATCAGGGCGTTTCATTTCAATACGCGTTTCATCGAAGATCTCTAAAAGAGAATTCAATTGAACATTAAACCGGAATCAATGATCCCGGAAGAAATTATTTTCTCTGAAGACGAACTCGATCAGATCAACAATCAAATCCGATCAATTGAAATTGCTTCACCATTGCGAAAACGTATTGAATTTTTCTGCAGGCAGTTTGAATTCTTTGAACCAGCCTCTGATCGTTTGGAATATATGACGAAAGACACAGCGAAACTTTCCGGTATGGATTTCAGAACGTTGTTCAGGCAGGAGACGGGAAAAGATTTAGTGAAGGATTTAGGTTCTCAGACAACGAACGGACTTTCTGTAAGGAAAATTTCTACACTCCTTATTTTTTCAAAAGCGTTAGCTTATTTCCGCGGGAATAAGCAGGTGGAGTTGGAAGACATTCGTCAGATTCTTCCATTTGTATTACACGATACGCTTTCTCCTCATCTGGAATCTCCGTTCTTTGATCAGGCGGGCAATGAACGTTATCGAGTGGACCGCATTGTATGGTTGCGTAAACTGTTTGATTTGTCCTGTCAGGATTATCTGGGACAGAATCTCGATCAGGATGATCCGGTCGATCGTTTCGATGTAGAATTCAAAAAAGGATTGGAGAATGTTTCTCTTCGTGAAATCGATAAACGTTTACTGGATATTGAAAAACAACTCCACGCCTGGTCACAGGATAAAAAGCTGTATGGATACCGTGCAGATGATATTCTGAAATTGAAATACTTCTATCAACGATATAGCAATTACCGGAGGTGGCTACAATGGAAAAAATAACGTATTCTCCATTAGTTGATCATCTGAAAAAATCAGAGGAGCGATACGATCAGTTGTATCGGGAAGCAGTTCTGCGCTATGGGGCGGTGGATAAGTTACTCCTTACACACTGGATGGTGAGCATCATCGAACCGATTATCAGACTCATACCGGAAGAGCGCATCTCAAAAGTATTTCTGGAATTGTATAGTGAATTACTTCAACTGCTGGGTAGTCAACGCGGTATTATTTATGAGCAGGAATATCAGGCCGCCTGGCTTATCTGTAAATCAAATCCTTCGCTTATTGAAGTTGCTCCATACCGAATAATCAAAGCAATTGACAGTGCCTTGGATTCAATACGAACATTCAAACCCTTAAAAGCAAATGAATGGATTATATTGATGAGTAAATTGATACCTCAGTGCAAAACGGTCGATGAGTTTCTTGCCTGTGGAAGAATTGGTGCGTGGATGTGCGGGTTAGCCCATCTTAGAATAAAGTCAATGGAATCACTCAATCAATTGCCGGGTGATTTAAGGGAGTTGATCACTGCAAATAAAACGGGCGAGCTTTCTCAAACATGGAGTATTGGTAAGACTCCCCGCTTTATCAAAGAAGTAGGTGGCTTTAGGGGCATGAACGGCCCTTTTATTTATCCACCACAAGTGGCACTGGTGAATGATACCATTTTTGTTGCAGATGCCAGAACTAGCTGCGCATTGTTCATCGATTCGTTTGGTGATGTTCTGCTACCTGATGTTCCTTTATCTGCTGATGAAATCATTCGTCAATCCAATGTAAAAGCATTCGAGGAATTCAAAAAAACATTTGGAAAGGATATCGTTCCTTTTGACGATATCAGCTCATGTGTAGTGTTAGATTCCACCCTGATTATTTCACGCCACACTTCGCATTACCTGTTTGTTTATGGGTGGAGCAATTGAAATTCATAAGTCGGCAGAAGTACTGGCCAACTGGAAACAAGCGTGGCCGCATGCCCGAGAGATCTGGAGTTCTTATGTGAAACTTCGTGAGCCCATATGGTGCACTAAATCAGCGGAAGCAGCAGAGGAGGGGTTGACGGGTAGTTTTGCAATGATCAGGTTAACCGATCATCGCATTGTAATTGATATGGAGAAGGTGATTAAGTTCGAAGTGCAGCCTTATGCCCTTCAGGTGCTCGCACACGAGATTGGACATCATGTGTACTCGCCAGCTAATCTCCACGATAATGCAATTCTGCTCAACCGCATTCGCTGGAGTCTGGCAGGTATTGAAGATCGCTCTGGTTTTGTTGCGAACATCTATACTGATTTTCTCATCAACGACATGTTGCAGCGTACCAAGAACCTGGACATGGCTTCAGTTTATAAGAAGATGAA
>JBGATZ010000157.1:0-9601 GCA_044228905.1 Cyclobacteriaceae bacterium
ATAAAAGACTTCTGCCTGCTCACTCAATACTACAAAACCATGTGCAAATCCTTTTGGTACTAGTAATTGCTTCTTGTTCTCGGCAGAAAGCTCAATCGAAAAACTTTTTCCGAAGGTGGATTGATCTTTGCGCATGTCTACAACCACATCCAGAATCATTCCGCTTAATACCCTTACCAGTTTTGTCTGGGCATGTGGGGCATTTTGATAATGCAGTCCGCGAAGCACACCTTTGGCCGAGCTTGATTGATTGTCCTGAACAAAATTCAAATCCACACCTTTTTCCAGTAATGTGCGTCTACTGAACGATTCCATAAAATAGCCTCTATTATCACCGAGCACTTTAGGCTCCAGTATCAAAAGACCCTTAAAAGAAGTTTCAGTAACATTCATGATAGAAATCTCACCTGATAAATTTTTCGTTCACCACTTTCATAAGGTATTGGCCATATTGATTTTTTAATAATGGCCGGGCCAGATCAATGACCTCTTGTTTAGTTATGTAACCTTTCCGGAAAGCAATTTCCTCAAGGCAAGCCACTTTCAAACCTTGTCTTTCTTCAATGGATTCAACAAAATTGGATGCTTGCAACATGGATTGGTGAGTGCCTGTATCCAGCCACGCCATTCCTCTTCCAAGTAGTTTTACAGTAAGAGTTTTCTCCTCGAGATATATTTTGTTTAGATCAGTGATCTCCAGTTCTCCTCTATGAGATGGTTTTATTGTTTTCGCCTTCTCTACTACGGTATTATCATAAAAATAAAGACCAGTAACAGCGTAGTTAGACTTTGGTTCCTTCGGCTTCTCTTCAATTGATAATACATTACCATTATCATCAAATTCAGCTACTCCATATCTCTCCGGATCATTTACATAGTACCCGAAAACTGTAGCTCCATGTTGATTATTGCTGGCCTCTATTAACAGTTTTGAAAAATTATATCCATAGAAGATGTTATCACCCAACACCAGGCAGCAGGAGTCTTTTCCGATAAATTCTTCACCCAGCAGAAAAGCCTGGGCCAACCCATCCGGGGAAGGTTGTACCTTATATTGAATTGAAATCCCCAGATGACTTCCATTGCCCAGCAGGTTTTCAAAAAGATGTATATCCGATGGAGTTGATATTATCAAGACCTCACGGATATTCGCCAACAGCAGCACAGACAGCGGATAATAAATCATCGGCTTGTCATAAATAGGCAAAATCTGTTTTGAGATAGCCTTCGTAAGCGGATACAGACGTGTGCCTGAGCCTCCGGCCAGAATAATTCCTTTCATTAACTACAAAAATAAAAAAAACGGTCTATTAATTCGCGTTCCGAATTATATGAGCTAGTTCAATAGATGGTTTCGCATCATTCAGTCCAAATCCTTGACCTGCCAGAATATTTTCATAACTCTTTGTATGAAGTTCCGTGAATCCATCACTAAACTCAATTTCTTCCCCATCCATGGTTAGCAACCTATACGTTCGCTTTCCCTTCGCCCTGATCTCAGCAGGAATATGTTCATAGTTAATACTGAGGTGCCACTTTACTCTGGCCCTTTCGAGCTCGATGAAACCCGAACCTGAATCTTGCTTTAGTTGTGTGCCTTCTACTTTTTTAACTACTCCAAATATCCAAATGAGCATATCAAAAAAATGTATTCCAATATTGGTAGCGATTCCGCCAGATTTCGCAGTTTCTCCCTTCCAGCTAATGTGATACCAGTTTCCTCGTGAAGTGATGTAATTTAAGTCTACATCATATACTTTATCCTTTGGGCCATTCAAAACTTTATTCCGTAGTGCTATAATACTCGGATGAAGTCTCAGCTGAAGAATGGTGTACACTCTCTTGCCTGTTTCTTTTTCAATGTCTGCCAATGCATCTACATTCCAGGGATTTAAAACCAATGGTTTTTCACAGATGGCATGAGCACCCTGCTTGAGGGCGAACCGGATGTGCGAATCATGCAGGTAATTAGGGGAACAAACGCTTACAAAATCAACTCCTTCACCCTGGCGTCTTAGCTTATCCAAATGGCGATCAAATCGCTCATACTCCGTAAAAAAATCTGCATTGGGAAAATAGGAATCCATCACTCCTACAGTATCTGACTTATCCAATGCCGCAACAAGTATATTTTTTGTATCCCGAATGGCCTGCAAATGTCGTGGAGCGATATAGCCGGCCACTCCTATAAGTGCAAATTTTTTCATTGCAGTCGAGTTACTTGTCCGTTGATCAATTTGTAATGCACCTTGCTCTCTTCACAAGTTGCGTTACCTTCTTTGTCGAAATTTAGCTTATGTCCGTACTCGCTCATCCAGCCGGTTTGTCTTGCGGGATTTCCCATCACTAAAGCGTAGTCCGGAATATTCTTCGTTATAACAGCTCCTGCGCCAACAAAGGCATACCGTCCAATGTCATGTCCGCAAACTACCGTTGCGTTAGCTCCGATTGTCGCACCCTTCTTTACAATGGTTTTTGCATATTGGTTCTTCCGGTTAACGGCACTTCGCGGATTAATCACATTTGTAAAAACCATTGACGGACCAAGGAAAACATCATCCTCACATTCTACTCCGGTATAAATTGAAACATTATTCTGCACCTTGACATTCTTTCCCAGAGTCACTCCGGGAGAAATCACTACATTCTGCCCTATGTTGCAATTCTCACCGATTTTGCAATTGGGCATGATGTGGGAAAAGTGCCAGATCTTTGTTCCGTCACCTATTTCACAGCCCTCATCAATGATAGCAGAAGGATGAGCAGTAAATTTCTTATCCCTAGTCATTATAAAAATCTTTTATAGATTGGCAGATATAACTCAGCTCTTTTTCATTCATTTCGGTATGAATAGGCAATGAAATTACTTCTTTCGAAAGTCTTTCGGCAATCGGAAAAGAACCTGATCCACAATCCGGTTGTTCATATGCCTTTTGAAAATGCAATGGCACCGGGTAATAAATCATGGTAGGAATTCCTTTTTTATCAAGATAATCCTTCAGTTTGTCACGCTGGGTTACCCGTAGAGTATACTGATGAAATACATGAGTGCTGTTCTTGGCACGGACAGGAATTTGAACAGAAGAAATGCCTTTTAGTTCACTATCGTAAATTCTGGCTACTTCATTCCGTTTGCGTTCGTACTCATTTAAATAATTGAGTTTAACATCCAGAATGGCAGCCTGTAGCGTATCCAGCCGGCTATTAATTCCAATCAGGTCATGATGATA
This sequence comes from Cyclobacteriaceae bacterium, assembly GCA_044228905.1. Lineage (GTDB taxonomy): Bacteria > Bacteroidota > Bacteroidia > Cytophagales > Cyclobacteriaceae > ELB16-189. The sequence goes on from JBGATZ010000157.1 coordinate 3,231, forward strand.
TTTTATCCTCTGACCGTGATTGGCGATCATTTTCATTTTCTGAACTAATAATTCGTTATTGGAAAAGACTGCCCCGCCATCGCCAAAGCATCCGAGATTTTTTGAAGGAAAAAAAGAAGTAGTCCCAATGGTGCCAATGGTTCCTCCTCTTTTTTTTGTTCCGTCAGAAAATTCATAAATAACCCCGAGCGCCTGTGCTGCATCTTCAATTACAAACAAGTGATACTTTTCAGCAATCGCCATAATAGGCTCCATGTCTGCGCACTGACCATATAAATGAACGGGAACAATTGCTTTTGTTTTTGAAGTGATTCTGCTTTCAATTTCACTCACGTTAATATTGAAAGTATGCTCATTGACATCAACGAAAACAGGAACCAGTCCAAGTAAAGCAATTACTTCTGCCGTTGCCACATAAGTATGGACGGGAAGAATAATTTCATCACCGGGTTTTAGCCCAAGTGCCATCATCGCGATCTGTAGAGAGTCTGTTCCATTGGCACATGTGACCACTCCGGGGTCGCCCATGTATTTTGAAAGATGAAGGGCAAAACTACCAACCTGAGGTCCCTGAATGAAAGCTGTTGAATTTAATACACTTTGAATTGCCTCATCAATCTCTGGCTTGATTCGCAGATACTGTGATTGAAGATCAACCATTTTTATCTCATTCATAGTAAACAAGACTTTAGATCAATCTATCGCGCTATCTTTTCTTCCCATCGCCACGCATGAAGCAGCGCTTCATCAACATTGTATTTTGCTCTCCAACCCAATACCTTATTTGCTTTGGAAGGATCTGCGTATGTTTTTTCTACATCACCAGTTCTGCGTTCTCCAATCACATAGTTCAATTTTACACCAGTCACTTTCTGGAAAATAGTAATCAACTCTAAAACGGAAACACCAACTCCGGTTCCTAAATTGAATACTTCATAAAAAGTATCTCCTGATTGACGAGCCAGGTATTCCATGGCATTCATATGTGCAATAGCCAGATCGACTACATGAATAAAGTCACGCAGACAGGATCCATCTTTAGTATCATAATCATTTCCAAATACTACAAGCTTGTCTCTTTTTCCAATGGCGGTTTGAGTAATAAAGGGAACAAGATTATTCGGTGTACCTATTGGAAGTTCTCCTAATAACGCAGAAGGATGAGCACCAATTGGATTGAAGTAACGAAGAGAAATAATTCTAAATCCGGTCAGATAACTGTCTTCCAGAATGCGCTCACACATTTGCTTGGTAGCTCCATAAGCAGACTCTGCTCTTTTAAATGGAGCATGCTCACTTACCGGGATTTGATCTGGTTGTCCATATACTGTACATGAAGAGGAAAAAATCAAATCTCTTACCTTAAACTCCCGCATCGTCTCCAACAGTGCAACAAGAGAGCCAATATTATTATGATAATATAAAAGTGGGTTTTGCACTGATTCTCCTACTGATTTAAAAGCAGCAAAATGCAGCACACATGAAATTTCATGTGATTGGAAGACCTGCGCGAGAAAGTTTTTGTCGAGACAATCTCCTTCTATGAACAAAGGTTTTCGTCCAACAATTTGCTCCACGCCATCAAGTAATGTCCGGTCGCTTTTTGAAAAGTTATCAATAATTACAGGTTCATATCCAGCATTTGTTAACTCAATTACAGTGTGGGCTCCTATGTAGCCCGCACCACCGGTTACAAGTACTTTCTTCATAAATTTCATAACCGGGCAGTAATAATCGACTTGTCCAAAGCGCCCTTTACATCATAAACAACTGTGTTGTCGCTCTTCAAGTCTGCCCATGCAATATTTTTAAATTCGTCATGGTTTACAGCAAGTACGATAGCATGATACTTCTTCTTTACCAGTTTCGGAATGAGAGACAATTGATATTCATGCTTCACTTCTTCTGCATCCGCATTAGGATCAAACACATCTACGTTTGTCCCAAAGCTTTTCAGTTCGTTGATAACATCTACCACTTTACTGTTTCTGATGTCCGGGCAATTCTCTTTGAATGCTATACCCAACACCAATATGTCGGCTTTGTTGATAGGCAATTCATGTTGTGCCATTAACTTAATAATGGTATTAGCAATATGAATGCTCATATTGTCATTAATTCTTCTTCCTGCCAGGATTACTTCCGGACGATAACCAAGACCTTCTGCTTTATAGGTCAAATAGTAAGGATCCACTCCAATACAATGTCCACCTACCAACCCCGGCTTGAATGGAAGAAAATTCCATTTTGTGCCTGCGGCTTCCAACACTTCATGGGTATCAATTCCCATTCGTTCAAAAATAAGTGCCAACTCATTTACAAAAGCAATATTCAGGTCACGCTGAGAATTCTCTATCACTTTGGCTGCCTCTGCTACTTTTATTGAAGAAGCTTTATGAGTACCCGCATTAATTATCTTACGATATAATGAATCAACCTTATTTGCTATTTCATCATTGCTGCCACTAGTCACTTTTTTTATCGTTGTAACACGATGGAGCTTATCACCGGGATTTATTCTCTCCGGTGAGTAACCACAAAAGAAATCAACGTTAAATTTCAATCCACTTACCCTTTCTAAAACAGGAACACATACTTCTTCTGTACAGCCTGGGAAAACGGTTGATTCATAAATCACTATATCATTTTTTTTCAAAACCTTACCCACCGTTTCACTCGCTTTTACCAGTGGCGTAAGGTCTGGCTTCTTGAACTCATCTACCGGTGTGGGGACTGTTACAATAAAATAATTAACAGCACCTAAATCATTAAGCTCACTTGAAAAAGTTAAATGCTTAGCCGATTTTAATTCAGTAGAGTCGACCTCAAGAGTCCGGTCATAACCCTTTTTTAATTCTTCAATTCGGTCTTTATTAATATCAAATCCGACTACTTCGATAATTTTCCCGAATTCGACTGCAAGGGGAAGACCAACATAACCTAATCCTAAAATCCCAATTTTTTCCATTTTACAAAGTAACTTTATAATACTCAAGATACCAATCCAGGAAATTGCCTATTCCTTCTTCAATAGAGGTTGAAGGCTTAAAATCAATTTCATTAATAAGTTCAGACACATCTGCGAATGTTTCCGGCACATCACCATCCTGAATCGGCATTAGATTCTTTATGGCTTTCTTTTTCAGTTTATTTTCAATCACCTCAATGAACTTAAGCAATTCCACTGGTTGATTGTTGCCTATATTAAACACACGATAAGGTGCAAAGCTGGTTGCCGGATCCGGATCTAAACCGCTCCATGAAGTATTCGGCTTGGTTACTTTTGAAATAAGACGAGAGATGCTTTCAACAATATCTCCCACGTAAGTAAAATCCCTTCTCATTTTGCCATGATTATACACATCAATTGGCTTCCCTTCAATAATTGCTTTTGTAAAGAGAAAGAGTGCCATATCCGGCCTTCCATAAGGTCCGTAAACGGTAAAAAAACGAAGACCCGTTGTTGGAAGGTTATAAAGTGCCGAATAAGTATGCGCCATCAACTCATTTGACTTTTTTGAAGCCGCATATAAAGAGATGGGATGATCCACATTGTCGTGAACTGAAAAAGGCATCTTTTTATTAGCACCATACACGGAGCTTGAAGACGCATATATTAAATGCTTGATTTTATTGTGCCGACATGCTTCCAGGATATTTAAAAATCCCTGGAGATTACTTTCCATATAAACATATGGATTAGTTATCGAATATCTCACGCCTGCCTGGGCAGCCAGATTTACTACATAACTGAATTGATGCTTTCGGAACAATTCTTCGATTGCTTTCCTGTCAACCAAATCTACCTGCTCAAATTGAAAGGAGGGATTAGTTTTTAGAATATCCAGGCGCGACCGCTTTAGATTTACATCGTAGTAATCATTAAAATTGTCGATTCCTAGTACTTTGTATCCTTTGGAACACAATAATCCAGAGAGATGAAAGCCTATGAAACCAGCTGCGCCCGTAATTAAAATTGGCTCGTTTGTCACTGGATAGTTATTTTCTAATTTCGAGTCACAAAACTAACTCAAACCTGATTAATACTCAATTTTGCTGAAGCTATGGAGAATCAAAAAAACTCAGATGAAATCGATTTAGGCCAATTATTCTCTAAGATCGGTGATTTTTTCAATCGAATATGGCTTGGCGGCATGCGATTTCTTGCCCTTTTGAGAAGAATACCTCTTGAAAATAAGGTTTCATTTATTTTAATAATTATTGCCAGTGCCATTATTGGATTTTCCTACTCTAATCTGTTGAAAAAGAGCTATTACGAATCAACAATGATCTTAAGTTCTAACTATTTGAATAAGAGATTAGTGGATAATACTATGGAGAAGCTGAATCTTCTGGCTGGTGAAAAGAATAAAAAAGGATTGGCCCGTGAATTAAGCATTTCTGACACGCTTGCCGATAATATTCTAGAATTTACTGCAAAACCTTTTGTCGAAGAAAATGATTTGATTGAGTTGGAGGTGCTAAAAGAACAGTTGAAAAATGCCCAGGCTAATGCTAAAAATGAAAAAGTAATTGATCAGGTTATCAGTAGGATAGAAATAGAAAATCGTCATGCTTTTGAAATAACTGTACGCACGTTAAATCCAACGGTGATCAGTAACTTACAATCGAGTCTGGTCAATTTTTTCAAGAATAATCAATACATCAAAAGACGAATTGAAATAAATAAAGAGAATTTACTGGAGATGAAGAAAAAACTCAATGCTGATCTGGAAAAACTGGATAGCTTGAAGTTTGCCATCTATTCCAATTACAAAAGCTCCGGAACAACCGGCCAAAGCTCTACCAACGTTGTTATGGGAGAAGTATCTACTCCGGTGGAGATCTATAAACGGGATTTGGATTTATACAATCAGCTTCAATCTATCAATCAACAATTATATGTACAACCCGATTTCGAAATAGTTGATGGGTTTACTGAGTTTAGTGAACCTGCAAGCGCTAGTTCGCTTAAGATTGTTATAATCTCTGGATTAATCGGAATTCTAATTGCCTATTTTTTGGTAGCATTGGTGAGTTTCAACAAATATTTATCCACTCTTTCTTAGGTTCAGAAATTGTTTGCTTTACTTCAAAAAGAATTTCATCTCGAACTAAGGCGCAAGTCTGTAGTAGCAGGGTTGATCATCTACCTTTTTGCAACGGTCTTTATTTGTTATCTGACTTTTGCCTTGCGACAAAACTTAATCACCCCATTGGTCTGGGGCGCCTTGTTTTGGATCACCATTCTTTTTACTGCGGTGAATACCGTGGCTAAAAGTTTTATTGGGGAGAAAAAAGGGAAAGATATTTATTACTATTCCATTGCTCGGCCTGAGGCAATTATTCTTTCGAAGATTGTTTACAATTTTGCGCTCTGCCTGTTGATGTCTCTCTCCGCGATTGTACTATTCACCTTATTCCTTCAAAATCCTATTCAGGATATGGGATTATTTCTCCTTCTTATTGTATTAACCTCTTTCGGGTTTTCATCATCGCTTACTTTACTATCTGGCATTGCCGCAAAGGCAAACAATAGCAACATACTGATGGCCATCCTGAGCTTTCCGGTTATCATCTCTGTTATACTTATGGCTGTAAAGGTGACCAAAAGCTGCATTGACGGATTGGACCGATCTGTCAGCACAGATGAAATCATAACCTTATTGGCCATAAATTGTCTGGTCGGTGCCGCTTCGTATTTACTCTTCCCCTATATTTGGCGCAGCTAATTCAAAGAAAAAGCTGATCGATCAAATGAAAAAATCCTGGTGGAAAATTGCGTGTGTCGTTCTTCTGGTCTACACGGTAACGGCCGGATTTCTGGGATCAGTTCCCCGGCTTAGCATTGTGAATGAGACCATTCGTGCGCTTTACTTTCATGTACCCATGTGGTTTGGCATGTGTACTCTTTTCGGATTCTCTGTAGTTTTTTCAGTTCGTTATTTGAGAAATCCTGACACTCGAATTGACATTTATGCCTCGTCATTTGCGCATGCCGGTTTAGCTTATGGATTACTAGGGATTTTTACCGGAATGATCTGGGCCAACTACGCCTGGGGCACCCCATGGCATGGCGATTCTAAACAAAACGGAGCTGCCATTGCTACCCTTATTTACCTTGCTTATTTCGTATTAAGAGGTTCAGTTGAAAATGATGAACAACGTGCGCGTTTAAGCGCGGTCTATAACATCTTTGCTTTTGCAGCTATGATTCCGCTGATCTTCATCATTCCGCGTATGACTGATTCAATGCATCCGGGCAGTGGTGGTAATCCGGGTTTCAACATGTACGACCTGGATAGCCGCATGCGTATGGTGTTTTACCCTGCCTGTATTGGCTGGATTTTACTTGGGATCTGGGTTGCCAC
>JBGATZ010000158.1:0-9561 GCA_044228905.1 Cyclobacteriaceae bacterium
CTATACCAATAGACTGACACAGCTCATCAAAGGAACAAAAGCACAATTGCTCGATACCCGGAAGACAACTCCCAATTTCCGACTGATGGAAAAATGGGCGGTAGCTATAGGTGGAGGAGCAAATCACCGTTATGCGTTGTACGACATGGTGATGCTGAAGGACAATCATGTGGACATGGCGGGAGGAATCCGCAAAGCCATTGAAAGCACCAAAGCCAACCTGAAATCAATAAATAAAACTCTGAAAATTGAAATAGAAACCAGAACGATTCAGGAAGTAGGTGAGGTGCTGGCAACGGGTGGCGTAGATGTGATTATGCTGGATAACATGAGCACGGATGAATTGAAGAAAGCAGTAATCCTGATCAACAAAAAGTATAGGACAGAAGCCAGTGGAGGAATTACCGAATCCACATTGCGGCAGGTTGCCGAAACCGGTGTTGATTATATTTCTGTAGGAGCCCTGACTCACTCGGTTAAAAGCCTTGATTTGAGCCTGAAAGCAATCAAATAGCTCCGTTTTCTTTCAATAATTTTTTAATTCACGCAATCCACAAATCCCGCAAAAGGCGATTATTTTTGCATCCCTTTAGAATTTGATTTACAGCGTTTATGATCGTTAAGACCAAGAATTACCGTTTAGAAAAGAATGACTATATAAAGCTGGCTTTGAAAGGAGTTCTGCGCCAGCAATGGTGGGTAAGCCTCATTGTACTGGCTATCTGTCTTGGCTTTGTCTGGATTCAAAGCATCTGGTGGTTTGTAGCCGCGGTGGTTGGTGCAGGCCTTTACCTTCTTTTCTGGTGGATTCAGTTTTACGGAGTGACTCAGTTAGAGCAAGGCAAAATGCTTTTCGAAAAATTCTCTTACGAGATTAACAGTCAGCAAATCATTATGAAAATCAATCCGCGTGAAGGCATGCCTTTGAAGTGGGATCAGATTCAACGGGCACAGATTGGTAAAGATTATTTCCTTCTCATCGTTAATAAAGCACAGCTCATTCATTTGCCTTTCCGTATTTTCAACACCGACAATGAACGGAAGTTTGTAGCCAGCATTCTTAAGACAAAAGGCCTGGTCAAAGCGGATTAAATCTTAGCGTCAGAATCTTGATTCCGGCAAACAGCCTCTCGATATTTGATTATGCCTATCGAGTATCAGGATTCCGGAAAGAAAAAGAAGTCGCTCTCTGCCAGCGATGCGCTTGCACGGATCTATCGATATTGTGCTTACCAGGAGCGTTCTCATCAGGAGGTAAAAAATAAGCTTTACGAATTTGGTCTCACTACTGATGAGGTAGATGAATTACTTGCCAGAATGATTACGGATGGCTTTCTGAATGAAGAACGTTTTGCAAAAGCATTTGCCGGAGGAAAATTTCGAATCAAAAAGTGGGGAAGAGTAAAGATTAAACGAGAACTGGAAGCACAGGGACTAAGCAAGAGATGCATTAGCCGCGGTATGGATGAAATTGATTTGACAGATTATCGTAAGACTTTGAAAAACCTGTTAGTAAAAAAAGCTGACCAAACAGAAGAAGAAAATCTTTTCAAGAAGCGTGATAAGGTAGCCAAGTATGCTATTGGTAAAGGCTACGAACCTGAAATGGTTTGGGAAATGCTGAAGGATCTTATTGATTGACATGGATGATTTTATTGGACATATTGGCTTGGCAGCGATTGCGTTTGCCCTTACCAATATTGATGACCTGCTGATTCTGAGTTTTTATTTTGCCAATGATTCTGTCAGCAAAAAATCTGTTGTACTTGGTCAGTACGTGGGCGTATTTTCCTTAGTGATTATTAGCCTTTCGGGATTTGTAATTGGAAAGTTTATCGACCCTCATTGGCTGAGATTCCTGGGGTTTATTCCTGTTGTTATGGGTATCAAACAACTCATAGCTCTAGCCAGAAGCAAAGAGGGCGATGATACAGAAATAAAATCCGGAAAAGATTTCTGGAGTGTAGCTCTTGTAACCATGGCGAATGGTGGAGACAACATTGGAGTTTATACGCCTCTTTTGGCAAAACTTAATTTTGACTTTTTGATTGTCTACCTAATAGTGTTTGCCATCATGATTGCCATTTGGTGTGTATTTGCTTTTTACCTTGTGAAACACCCAACGGTAAAGAATACTTTCAAAAAATACGGGCACATTGCTTTACCCGTTTTCCTGATACTTCTTGGACTTTGGATTTTCTTCGATTTCTGAATTAGATCTACCGCATCTGGGGGAATGGCCTGTCGATCAAAACCGGACAAAATCGTTCAGTGAAACCGTTGAACCCAATTACCTCGTTTATTCTACAAATTTTGGTTTACTTTAAGACGATTCAACCCCTTGTATGACTCAACTCTCGCAGGCATGCCTGACTATTCTTGATCAACTGGAAAGCGCGCTTAATCAAATTTCTGCTACGGATTTCGCCAGGCCTTCATTGGTCCTTAGCAATTCTACGATGGGCCAGCACCTTCGACATACACTTGAATTCTTTCTTTGCCTTGAAAGCGGTTTCGAAAAGGGAGTTGTCAACTATGATAATCGTGCTCATGATAAACTTATCGAAAACGATAAGTTTATTGCATTAACGGCCATTCAACGTATCAAGGAATTTGTTGCAGTTCATCACCAGGATCAGTCCTTGAAATTGGAAGTAGGTTACGAAAAAGACAGTAACAATTGTGTAACCATTGAGACTAATTATTTTCGTGAACTGACTTATAACATCGAGCATGCAGTTCATCATATGGCCATTATGAAAATTGGCATTCGGGAAGTAGCTCATTACGTCATTCTTCCTTCCGATTTCGGTATTGCTGTATCAACGATTCGACATAAAGAATCTGTTCAGGTTCTTTAAAATAAAATGAGTTTTCTAAAGCGCTTCAGGCAAAGCAATTTCTACATCAAACTCACCAGTTGGGAGTATTGGCCGTTTGGAATTGTACAGGGGCCATTTTTTTTGTATTGGTTTTGGTATTCACTACGTACCCGTTCGTTGTTTTTTTTCTCAGCGTCCAACCCCTCTATCTTAATGGGGGGAATGATGGGAGAATCCAAGTTTGATGTCATTTCCATTGATATTCAAACCTGATTTAGGAGAAAGAGGATGGATGGTGAAGCGGATAAATAACGAAAAGGATATTCAAATTTATCTTGATCAGATTAAGATCGACTTCATTGTTCAGGAATTAGTAGATCTACCACTTGAATTTGGAGTGTTCTACGTTCGTCTTCCCAGTGAAGATAAAGGCTTTGTGAATTCGATAACCGGAAAAGAATTTTTGAGTGTTGTTGGGGATGGAGTAAAATCACTCGAGCGGTTGATTCTGGAAAAAGACAGAGCGAAACTTCAATGGGAAACATTGAAATATCAATTTGGAAATCGATTGAACGAAATAGTTAAGGCTGGAGAAAGAATAGAGTTAGTGTCGATCGGAAATCATTGCCTCGGAACTAAATTTTTGAATGCCAATCACCTGATCACCGATAAGCTCAATGAATCATTTGATTCAATCAGTAAACAAATTAATGGATTTTATTTCGGACGATTTGATTTACGTTGTGCAAGTGTTGATGATCTGGAAATCGGAAATGTAAAAATTCTCGAGTTAAATGGTTGTGGCGCAGAACCAGCACACATCTATCATCCGGGTGCTTCACTCAAAGAAGCTTTAAAAGTCCTGCATACTCATTGGAGAAATCTTTATGCGATCAGTTCGATAAATCATGAAAGGGGAATTCCTTATATGACATTTCAAGAGGGTAGAAAAATTTATAACAGATTTAAGGCTTTGAAAACTGAGTGAGCAAATAATTCATTTATTTGCGCTCAGTTATGGTGTATCTTCAGGCCTTTCTCATCGGGTTTATTATCAGCTTTATTGGATCAATCCCTCCCGGCACATTGAATCTATCTGTGTTGCAGTTAGGATTGGAGGGAAAAATAAAAACGGCATTACGCTTTGCCCTGGCAGTATCCATTATTGAATATCCTTATGCGTGGATTGGTGTTGTGTTTGAAGACTGGATTACGTCAACACCGGCAGTAGTCGAAAATTTCAGGTTGATTACAGCTATAGTGATGATAACGCTTGGGGTATTAAGCCTTATAAGTGTAAGAAGACCATCAGTAACTCCGAGCAAGTTCAGCGAGAGCGGCTTTCGAAGAGGTATTGTATTGAGCATTCTTAACCCGATGGCAATTCCTTTTTGGGTAGCAATTACTGCTTACTTCAAAGCACATGATTGGATAGAACTTTCTACCACAGGATTAGTTCATACTTATGTGTTTGCCACTTCTGTAGGAGCAATGGCGCTCCTTACCCTTTTCGTTTTTCTGGCCAACCGTCTTGCTCCTTACGTAAAAGATAGTCTGATCGTAAAGCTTATTCCTGGAATTATACTTCTCACTCTTGGATTGTATGCTTTTGTTAAATACCTATTTTAATTTTCTGGTCTCTTTATATCTCCAGCAGTCTTCCAGGTGATCGTTCACCAATCCGCATGCCTGCATGTGAGCGTACATTACCGTGCTGCCAACGAATTTAAATCCCCGCTTAAGCAAATCTTTGCTTAGTTCATCGGATTCTTTGGTAGTTGGCTTTATATCGTTTAATGTTTTTGGCTTATTGACGATAGGTTTGTAATTCACAAAGCTCCAGATATACTTGTCGAATGATCCAAACTCTTTTTGTACTTCGAGAAAGCATTTGGCATTGTTTACAGCTGCATACACTTTCAGTCTGTTGCGAACAATGGCCGGATCCAATAAAATCTTTTCTAAATTCTTTTCAGTAAAACGGGCTACTTTCTCCGGATCGAACTCAGCAAATAATTTCCGATACCCTTCACGCTTTTTCAAAATCATAGACCAACTCAATCCCGCTTGTGCTCCTTCCAGAATAAGAAACTCAAAGTGCACGCGGTCATCATGAACAGGTACACCCCACTCTTCATCATGGTATTGAATGTATTGATCAAAAGAAAGACACCATGTACATCTGAATTTTTCCTTCATTACTTTCTGTTATTTTTAGAGGCTGAATGAAACAGATCTTTGTCAAAGGTATGCCAGCAGAAATTGGAATAGTCTAAAATTTAAAATTATGAAAACACTCTTTTTTTACATTTCTATTTTCGCATTTATCTCCTCCGGCTTTGCTCAAAATGTTGACTTTGACAAAAAGCTGATGGAACTGGGTATTCAGTTACCCCCTGCAAGCAAGCCAATTGCTAACTACGTCAAAGCGGTGAGAACCGGTAATTTGTTGTATTTAGCCGGTACTGGTCCTGCAAAAGTGGATGGAACCTATATCACGGGAAAGGTAGGAAAAGACCTTACTGTTGAACAAGGATATGAAGCGGCCAAGATTTCGGGCGCTGCCATACTCTCTACTTTAAAAAATGAATTGGGTGATTTAAATAAAGTTAAACGCATTGTTAAAGTGTTGGGAATGGTAAACTGTCACAGCGATTTTACTGAACAACCGAAAGTGATCAACGGTTTTTCAGATTTAATGGTGAATGTTTTTGGAGAGAAGGGAAAACACGCACGATCGGCCGTGGGTGTTAATGCATTGCCAATGAATATGGCGGTAGAAATAGAGATCATCGTAGAAATTGAATAATCTCTTTTTTTAAGAATTGAATAATCCTTACTTTCGTAAAGATTCAGGTCTTTTGATTGGCTTATTTTTTAGACTAAACTTGCAACTTTAACGTTGCTATATTTTTTTAAGCTATAGAATTAGTGAAGCGATTATTCAATGACAGAAAAATTTTAGTTGGTGGCGGTATCGTTGTGGTACTCGTTTTGGCTTTTACTTTACTCAACAAATACACCTCGGTCTTCTCATCCGAAGGAGATTTTGCTGCAGACAGCACTCAACGTGTAGAGCTTGAAGTGTTCAAACCAATTGTTCTTTACGGAATGGTGGTAAATGATCTCCATGTGACGGAAGATGTAGTAAAAAAGAATCAACGCTTTGCCGAGATGTTTGAAGGCCATTTCATTTCTCAAAAAGTATGGAAGCAATTGAATGTATTGCCACGGGAGCTTTTTGATTTTAGGAAAATTGCAGCCAACAAAAAATACACGCTGATTACACAACATGATTCATTGAAGAGCGTGCGTGCGTTAATCTATGAGCCGAATCCAATTGATTATATCATCTTTCACATGCAGGATTCGCTTCTGGTGGAAATTTGCCATCGTGAGGTTGTCACCATTGAAAAGTTCACCACCGGTGTGATTGAGTCTACGTTATCAGAAACGATCGAATCACTTGGAATATCCAATGAACTCACTAATAAGTTTGTCGATATTTTTGCCTGGCAGGTTGATTTTCAGCGCCTGCAAAAGGGCGATCGTTTCAAATTGATCTTTGAAGAAAACCAGGTCGAGGGAAAGCCGATCAGCATTGGGAAAATTAACGGCATCTACTTTGAGCATTTCAATAGTCCCTATTATGCGTTCCCATTCAATCAGGGCGAAGGTGATGATTACTTTGACGACAAAGGAAATAGCTTGAGAAAAGCATTGTTAAAGTACCCTATAGAGTTCACAAGAATCAGTTCACGCTATAACCTTAATCGGTTTCATCCGGTAGCAAAAGTATTTCGGGCTCATTTGGGTACAGACTTCGCGGCAGAAACAGGAACTCCGATCCGCTCTGTTGGGGATGGCATTGTGGAGGAAGCTCAGTACAAGTCTAATAATGGCAACTATGTGAAAATTCGTCACAACGCAACATATACAACAGGATATCTCCACATGTCAAAAATAGCGAGTGGAGTTTCAGCAGGAACAAGGGTAAGACAAGGGCAAACTATTGGTTATGTTGGCAGCACAGGTTTGGCCACCGGTCCTCATTTATGTTATCGCTTCTGGAGAAACGGTGTTCAGGTTGATGCACTAAAAATTGAATTACCCCCTTCTCAACCTGTTAATGCAGATAAACGAACTGAGTTTGATGGAGTAAAGGGAAGAATTAAAAGCAAGCTGGATCGGATAGAATTTCCTTCGTATTCACCTGAAGTTGCCGTTGCCGGGAACTGATTTTTGATATTTCCGTTATCTTCTGGAAACTTCTTTGCTTTGGATCAAAGTATGTGTCGCTATTTACTTTTTGTATTCCTGCTTTTTGCTTCCATAATTTCCAATGGGCAACGCGTAGGTATTGTATTAAGTGGTGGCGGAGCGAAAGGATTAGCGCATGTGGGTGTGCTCAAGGCACTTGAAGAAAATGAAATTCCAATTGACTATGTAGTAGGTACATCCATGGGCGGTGTAGTTGCCGGCTGCTATGCTGCAGGCATGAGCCCTCAGCAAATTGAAGATATTTTCCTGTCGCCTAATTTTTTGAATTGGATGAATGGCCGCCTGGAAAAAGGATATAATTACTATTACAGTAAGAATGATAATAATCCTGGAATTCTCAAATTAAACCTCTCTCTCGATTCAACCCTCAACATTTCATTTAACAGCAGCCTGGCGAATGATTTGTCATTGAATTTTGCATTGGCTGAAAGATTGGCTCAGCCATCGGCTATTGCTAAAAATAATTTTGATAGCCTGTTTGTGCCTCTTCGCATATTGGCCTCTGACATTTTTACACAAAGCCAAATTGTTTTGAAAAGTGGAGTATTGAGCGATGCGCTAAGGGCCACGCATACAGTTCCATTCTTCTACAATCCAATTAAGGTTGATGGAAAGTATCTGTTTGATGGTGGAATCTACAATAACTTCCCGGTAGATGTTGCCCAGAATGAGTTTCATCCTGATGTAATCATCGGCAGTAACGTGTCTTCCAAAATATATAAAGACTATCCGTATGGAGAGGATGATAAACTGGTCTCGCGATCACTATTATATATGATGCTGGATAAGTCCGATCCGGAGCGTGTCCCTGAAACCGGTGTTTATCTTCAACCAAATCTTACAGGGTATTCATCACTTGATTTTGCTAAAGCGAGAAGTATGATTGATAGCGGATATATTGTCACGCTTCGCAGAATACCAGAGATAAAGGCAAAGATCGGACTACGCAGAACGTGTGAATCGGTGGCTGAAAATCGCAACAGATTCAATAGCCGAACACAACCACTTTTGATTGATAAGATAAGATTTAATGGATTTAACTCCAGGCAGCAACGATATATCAATCGCTTCTTTAACAAAGGAAGGCGTCCACTTTATTTTTCTGATATTAAAACAGGATTTTTCGAATTGGCTTCGGATGACTACTTCAAAAACATTTACCCTAATTTTTTATTTAATCCCGAAACAAGAACCTTTGATTTTCAATTATCACGCAGACCTCAGAATAATTTTCAGGTTGATTTTGGAGGAGTAATTGCTACGCGCAATGTGAGTAATATTTTTCTGGGCCTGAATTATTACTACTTCAACCGAACATTGATGCATACCAATGTTAATTTTTATGCGGGTGCTTTCTACAAGTCGGCACAAGTGAAGGTACGCTATGATATTCCCCGCTTTAACCGATTTTACTTTGAGCCGGAAGCCTCGTTTAACTCATGGGACTTTTACCAGGGAAAAGATGTGCTAATTGACCGATATGTTCCTACAGTGCTTAATCGGATCGATCGGAAGGTTGGGTTTAGTGTTGGCATACCTTTGGGGCGTCAATATAAGTTTTCAGTGAATGCTTCATATCTCAATAACTTTGACAGATACATTAATACGCAGGTTGTATCTTCTGTTGACACGTTGGACGAACTTCATCTCTCGGGGTATAGAACCGGGATCAATATGACTACCAACCAACTCAATAGAAAACAATATGCATCACAAGGAAGGATGTATCAGTTCTCTTTTGATTTGTTTAACGTAGATGAACGATACGATCCAGGAAATACTTCTGTTACAAATCAAGGAAATAGCAGGCACCGGTCATGGGTAAGAGGCAAGATCACATTGGAGGAGTATTTCAAAAAAGGATTTTATAGTTCAGGGTATTTGGTAGAAGCTGTTTTTTCAAACCAACCGTTCTTCTCTAACTATATGGGAACGATTATTAATGCTCCCGGCTTTAATCCGCTTCAGGATAGTCGTACCCTTTTACTGCAGAATTTCAGATCCTTTAATTATGTAGCGGCTGGCTGGCGCAATGTTTTTTCGATCAGGCCAAATCTCGATTTCAGGCTGGAGGCTTATGCCTTCAAACCTTTTGACAACATCTCACAGAACGAACACCAACAGCCTTACCTTAATAATGACCTGATTAAAGTTTATTTTGCCGGAACGGCCGGGCTTGTGCTACACTCTACGGTTGGGCCAGTCAGCCTCAATTTGAATTATTACGATGACTCAGAAAACCAGTTGGGTGTAATACTACATGTAGGGTTTCTGCTCTTTCACAAGACCTCAATGGACTGATTTAGAGCTTTAAAGTGAGGAATTAATACCTCCCCAATGAAAATAACTTAAGCTTGGCATGTATTATTTACCAACCTTTTTAAATTTTTAGCTAAGTTTAACCCCTAAATCTAATTCCAGTTCATGCAGCGACTACTCCTTGCCCTTGGCTTCGTGT
>JBGATZ010000159.1:0-9442 GCA_044228905.1 Cyclobacteriaceae bacterium
GAGTATCCAAGAATGTCGCTGCACCGTGCCATCATCAGGGGCCTTCTGCATGTGAAGCTCGATTCGGTAAACAAAATGAACTGGCGTCAGACAAAAGATCTGCTAAGCCGCTATGTAAAACCCAACTTCCTCAAGTCATCGAAATTCATAAAATCGGATTACGAAGAAGACAAAATCAAACTGATCGATTACTACAATACGCAAGGTTATCGTGATTCGGAGATTGTTTCGGATACTGTTTATGCTCATAGCGATAAGACCATAGACATCAAGATCAAGGTGTCGGAAGGAAGAAAATATTATTTCCGCAACATCATGTGGACTGGTAATTACAAATACTCAGCTGCCACGCTAAACAAAATTCTTGATATCAATAAAGGAGATGTTTACAACAAAGAGCTGATCACCAAGAAAACGTCATTCAATCCTAAAGGTGCTGACATCAGTGGACTGTACATGGATGATGGCTATTTGTTCTTCCACGTGGAAGCTGTTGAGGTTGCTGTTGAAGGTGATTCCATTGATCTGGAGATGCGTATTTATGAAGGCGATCAGGCCATTATTGACGAAGTGCTGATCAGTGGAAACGAAACGACAAGTGATCACGTAATCCGAAGGGAATTGAGTACAATTCCTGGTCAGAAGTTCAGACGTTCCGACATTATCAGAACACAACAGCAACTTTCCACGATGGGATATTTCAACCCTCAGAAAGTAGAACAGGAAATAAAACCTAATCCTGCTGACGGAACAGTAGACATTGAATGGAAACTGGAAGAACAATCCAATGACCAGGTAGAATTGTCTGGTGGATGGGGCGGTTATTATGGCTTCATTGGTACGCTTGGCTTAACGTTCAATAACTTCTCCATGAGAAATGTTCCTCACTTTGAGAAGTGGAGGCCATTACCACGTGGAGATGGACAGAAACTATCTGCACGCATGCAGGCCAATGGAAAGAGCTTCCAGAGCTACAGTTTATCTTTTACCGAGCCGTGGTTGGGAGGACGTAAGCCAAATTCATTCACAGTGAGTTTGAATCACTCGATTTCAAGATTGGTTTATGGTTACAGTTCTGTTTCGAACATCGATTATTCTGCGGCCCCTTCTATCAAACAAAGTGGTGTGACCATTGGTCTTGGTCGCAGATTAGAATGGCCTGATAATTATTTCACTTTGGTGAACTCCTTGTCATTCCTGGTATATAACTACAAAGATTATTTTGGCTCTACTACGAGTTTGCCACAACGGGGAACTACTTATGACTTAGGATTAGAAACAACGCTGGCCAGAAACAGTATTGATAACCCAATGTATCCTACAACAGGATCAACTATTTCATTGAGCTTAAAACTTACGCCACCCTATTCACAATGGAGAAGCGAGGATTATTACAAAGACATCAATCAGAAGTACAAGTGGGTTGAAATGCACAAGTGGATGTTTGATGCAAAATTCTATTTAAAGCTACTGGGAAGCAGCAAACCGGATGGACGTAGCCTTGTGCTGGAGTCTAAAGCACACTTTGGATTTATTGGCAATTATTCTCAAAGTCAGCAAGCTGGTCCTTTCGGACGGTTCCTGTTGGGAGGAAGTGGTCTGG
Source organism: Cyclobacteriaceae bacterium (assembly GCA_044228905.1). GTDB lineage: Bacteria > Bacteroidota > Bacteroidia > Cytophagales > Cyclobacteriaceae > ELB16-189. The sequence goes on from JBGATZ010000159.1 coordinate 1,604, forward strand.
CCGGAGGTATCAACTCTTTCGTGCTTGGTCAGGAAATCATTGCTTTGAGAGGTTATAATGACCGTGTAATTACCCCACCAGCCTATTCGGCATCAGCTGACCAGAATTCCGGCATTCAGGGTGGGATTGTTTATAACAAATTCGGGTTGGAAATGAGGTATCCTGTAACGACTGGCCAGGCGGCTACGATTTACGCATATACCTTTGCTGAAGGTGGTAACAACTGGAATAATTTTTATGAATTCAACCCGTTTAAAATCTACAAGACAGCAGGTGTTGGCGCTCGTATATTCATGCCTGCTTTTGGATTGATCGGACTTAGCTGGGGTAAAGCATTTGATCCGGTTCCTTTTGGGAACTCTGATAAGAATGCCGGGCACCAGAGTTTCCAATTCACAATTGGTCAGCAAATCCGTTAAAAATGAAGGTTTTCATAGCAATTTTAGTCCTTACCTGTTCCGGCCTGAATTTTGCAAAAGCTCAGAAGTTCGGATACTTTGACTCAGACTTTGTGCTAAGCAAAATGTCTGAATACAAGAAGGCACAAGACGAAATAGACCAGTTCTCTGCAGCCTGGCAAAAGGAAGTAGAAGAAATGCAAAAAGGAGTTGATGCGCTCTATAGCTCCTACCAGGCAGAGCAGGTTTTGCTCACTGAAGAAATGAAGAAGGAGCGTCTGGAGGCAATCCGGAAAAAAGAAACAGAAATGAAAGAATATCAGAAAAAGGTTTTCGGATTTGGCGGACTCTTTTTTTTGAAAAAACAAGAATTGATTAAACCTTTGCAGGATAAGGTGTTTGATGCGGTGGAGAAAATAGCCAAAGCAAATCGCCTCGCAATCGTGTTTGACAAGGCCGGAGAACTGGTTATGATTTATACCGACCCACGGCACGATTACACTGACTTTGTATTAGAAGAACTAGGACTGGGTGACCCCAACGATAAAATCAAATAACTAACAAACAATGAGAACACTCCTCTTTTTATTACTGACGGTATGCGCCCTTGGAACACAGGCACAAGCACAGCCAACTGCTACAGCGCAAAAAATTGGCTATGCTGACTGGGAATATATTTTCAGTCAGATGCCGGAATACAAACAGATCGATAACGATTTGAAGGCTCACGGAACACAACTTGAAAATCAGTTGAAAGCAAAATATTCTGAGTATGAAACCAAACTGAAAGCATATCAGGGTATGCCTGCCACTACTCCTGAAGCAATTCGTGCGGATAAAGAAAGAGAATTGCAAGGCCTACAGGAAAGCATTCAGAAATTTCAACAAGATGCTCAGACTTCATTGCAGAAAAAACAATCTGACTTAATGGAGCCTGTATTCTCTAAAGTAGGTAAGGCGATCGAAGAAGTTGCTAAAGCAGAAGGATATTCTTTCATCATCAATCCACAATTGATCGGTGGCGGAGACGTGTTGCTGTATCAGGATGAGAAGTACAACATCTCTACTTTGGTGTTGAAGAAACTAGGAGTAACTCCAGCGGCTGCAACTACAACACCTGCAAAGCCTAAATAATTATAATTAACTTAGTAAGAGAAGCCCTGATCAATTGGTCAGGGCTTTTTTATTTTTCCATACCCACCTCCGCCAGGAGACGTTATTATTATGCGATCTCCTGATTGAACGGATGTACCATCCATTCCTTTTAGGTTTACTTTCCGTCCATCAGATTTTATAATGTATTGATCTCCGGTTTTACCAGTGCCTCCACCTTTTAATCCGTAGGGTTTCTCCTTTCGATGTTGGGAAAGAATGTTGATCTCAAGCTCCTCCCTGGCTACAATCTCACGAATAATTCCATTCCCCCCACTCCATTTTCCTTTTCCTCCCGATGACTTTCTGATTTCAAAGCGATCCAGTCTTACGGGATAACGCAATTCGAGAACCTCTGGATCTGTGATTCGCGTGTTAGTCATATGCTGATGCACTGCATCTGATCCATCAAATCCTTTTCCTGCACCCGTGCCTCCGCAGATCGTTTCGTAGTAACCAAATCGTTTATTTCCAAAGAGGAAGTTATTCATAGTGCCCTGACTACATGCAGCCAGTCCAAATGCTTTTATCAGCGTGTCCGTTAATCGCTGACTCACTTCAGTATTACCACCCACCACTGCCGGAAGTTTCTTTTCGTCTGAGAAGTCCGGATTCAAAAGCCCTTCAGGCAAAATCAATTTCACATTTTGCATCAAACCTTCGTTCATAGGAACGGCCCGGTTTACCACCAGTCGCAAAACGTAAAGAACCACACTCTGAACGATAGCAGGCGTGGCATTCAGATTTCCCGGATGAATCTTTGCACTACCTGTAAAATCAATTCGCAATTGATTTCTCTTATGAAGGATGCTCACTTTAAGCGTTGATCCATCATCAAGTTTCTCTTCTGCTTTCCATTTCTTAGCCGGCAATTGTTTCAGCTTCTCTTTCAATAATTGATTGGCATGTTGTCTTAATCTGATCATGTAATCAATCACTTTAGCCGAAGAATAGGTTTCGCATAAGTTCTGCAACAGATTTTCCCCAAGCGTGACTGCTGCCAGAGCACCATTCAGATCAGCAAGATTTTCCTCTAACAATCGCGTTGGATAAATAGCCGAAGCGAAAGTCGTTTTGATTTCATCCCATTGCACTTGACCTCTTTTTGCCAAAAAAGCTGGTTTGATAATTACTCCTTCTTCCTGAAGCAACGTGGCATCTGAGGGCATCGATCCAGGTTTCTTTCCTCCTATCTCCGCATGATGTGCCCGATTGGCCACATAACCTACCAGTTTCTTTTTATGGAATACAGGTTTAATTAATGTCACGTCAGGTAAATGCGATCCTCCCAATGCCGGATGATTCGTAATGATCACATCTCCTTCTTTCATAGCAATTACTTTTCGCACCTCACGCACACATACTCCCAGACTACCCAAATGAACAGGAATATGTGGTGCATTCACAACGAGATATCCATCCGGATCAAGCAACGCGCAGGAGAAATCAAGACGCTCTTTTACGTTCACAGAGAACGAAGTGCGTTGTAATAAAGCACCCATCTCTTGTGCCAATGCCGTGAACCGGTTGGTGAAAAGCTCAAGCTCCGCTTCTTCTGAAAATTTTTTCTTAACTGATTTGCTGGTTGCATTCAAAAACAACAATCCATTATTATTCGCATCCAACCCAAAATTCCAACCCGGCTCAACAATTGTTGTTGAGTTGTTGCTGACAATCATGGCAGGTCCTGTAATTGCTGCTCCTGGCTTTAATTCTTCCCAATAATAAACTTCACAGCTCACTGATTTATTACCGAGTACGAGTTTCGCTGATTTGATTTTTTCGGGAATGTAACTCTTACTCTGATTATCAGAAGGAATAGTTTGATGACCCGGAATAGCCACAAAAACTTTAACGGATTCCAGTTCAATTTCGCGGGTGTCCAGCCAATGATCCAGCCAATGACCAAATATTGCACTATATTTTTCCTTGAATGCAGTTTTGAGGTCAATGTCATTTTTATATTCTATTTCAATAGTATTCTCCTGACCTTTAAATCGAAGAAAAAGCAATTGCCTTTTTACTTTAATTAAATCCTGATTATAACCATCCTCAATTAATTTATTCGCGCCTGATTTCTGAAGTTTAGATAAAACCAAACTGAGATTTTTTTCAGCAACGTCTAATGGTTTTAATATCAAATGTTCTTCTACTCTTTCAATATCCGCATGGCCAATTCCGTATGCACTCAGTAATCCGGCATCATACGGAACAAGAATTTGATTCATCTGCAAAAGTCTTGCTATTGAACAGGCATGCTGACCACCTGCTCCGCCAAAACACAACAACGTAAAGTCAGTGGGACTATGGCCATTTTGTACAGATACTTTACGAATCGCATCAGCCATTTTTTCATTGGCAATCTGAGCAAATGATTCCAGAACTTCTGTAGACGAAATTCGTTTTTTTGTTTTTTTACGGACCTTGGCAATTATATTGTTAAGAGCTTGTTCTGCTTTTTCGTTATGCAGAGGCATCGCAAATTTATCGGGATCGATTTTTCCCAACAGGAGATTGACATCTGTAATCGTTAATGGACCTCCCGCTCCATAACACGCAGGTCCGGGAAAAGCTCCTGCACTGTGTGGCCCAACCGTGAAACGATGGCCATCGAAATCACAAATCGAACCTCCACCTGCAGCAATTGTTTCAATGGCTAAAGAAGGAGAAAGTATTTTTTGTTCACCGACTTTCGATTCGTATCGGTAATCATAACGCTGGTTGTACAATGCCACGTCCGTGCTTGTGCCTCCCATGTCGAAAGTGATGAGCTTCGTTATACCGGAAAGTTTAGCCACCGAAGCAGCTCCCACAACGCCTCCTGCGGGGCCACTCAGCAAACTATCTTTTGGATAAAAAATTTCCGCATTCAAAAGACTTCCGGCACTACTCATGATCTTCAATTGAGCTTGAGAAAGTCCCGATTGAATTTTTCTCACATAGCTATAAATGATTGGGGCGAGGTAAGCATTTGCTACCGCTGTTTCTGCCCTGGATAAAATCTTGATCTGACCGGAAAGCTGATGCGAAGCAGAGACAAAACTGAATCCGGCCTTAGTTAAATATTCGTAAACCTTCGTTTCATGAACAGGATTGCGATAACTATTCATCAACGCGATTGCAAGAGAATCAATTTTCTTTTGTTTTAATATTTTAACTATCCGCTGACACTCAGCTGTTGAAAGTTTCTTCAAACTTTTACCTTCTGAGTCCATTCGCTCATCCACCTCGACTACCAAATCGTAAAGCGGTTTGGGTTTTATGACGTTTAGTGCGAAGAGATCGGGCCGTTGCTGATTCCCAATTAATAAAAGGTCTTTGAATCCCTTGGTTACCAAGAGTGCAGTTCGTGCTCCTTTACGTTCAAGTATTGCATTGGTACCCCGTGTTGATCCTAGCTTCATTTCAAGATCGGGAAAAGGAGCAGTCAGGGAAGTTTCTGTTAGCAAGCGCGCGGCAAGCACAGGAACTTCTTCATTGGATGTAATTTCAACTGTAGCTCCTGCAAAGCCCCCTGTTAGTTTCTCATTAAGCCGTATTCTATTGGTGAGTAAATCAACAGATACAATTTTTCGGTTAATGATTTTATTTCCATCAATAACGCGCAGGGTAAATCCTTTGAAAATATCTTTTTGTACTGGCCAATGGAGTTCAGCTTCAATTTCGGTTGACGAAAGCTGTTTATTGATTTTGTCGCGAAGGGCGCTATTACTTAAAACTTTTAATCTTTTGAAATATCCGTTCGGGTTGATGCTTAAGCAATCGGTAAAAGTGCCACCCGTATCAATCCAGATCTGCCAGTGTTTTGTCATCAATCTTTAATAGAAAGAACAACTTGTTTTTTGGGAACGTGGATGCCAATCGCTTTTTCAAACTGAACAGATCCGTCTGGAAGCGTTTTCATAATTGGCTTGGTGTACAGCAATGAATCGGTTCCCAGCTTTTGGATATTATCACTTAGTTCAGGAGTGGAGCCAGCAGTGTAAGCATCAATGATCATTTTCTCAATTTCTATCAAAGCGGAATCACCCGACTGGAGCGTGTTGATTTTCACCTTGTATTTTTCTTCAAGTTCAGCATCACCTGCTTTTCCTTTTTCAAGATCCTGAATAATCATTCTTCCGTATTCATAACCAGCTTCGGTAATGGCAGCATCGGAAACGCGTTTAATTTGTCCCTCTTCCATACTCTCTTTGATGGCTTTACGCTGTTCGTCAGAAATTTTACCTCCGCAGGAGCAGAGAAGCACTAACACGATAAAAAAGATGTTCTTAGTCATAGGGCAAATATAAGCGACCAAGCCAGCCGATTAAAAGTTTTATAGGCAGGCCCGATCTTCTTGTTAAATTTGCATCCGTTTTTAGATATGATTGAGAAATTAGAAGAAATAAAGGGTCGTTTTAAAGAGGTGGGTCAGCTTCTGGTGCAACCGGATACGATGACTGACATGAAGAAATTCGGCCAGCTTAACAAAGAATATCGCGACCTGGAAAAGGTGGTGAAAAAATACGAAGAATTCACCAAGTCGGTGAGTAGCCTGAAATATGCCCGTGAAGTGCTGGAAAGGGAAAAGGATCCTGAATTGCGCGAACTGGCAAAGATGGAACTGGAAGAACTGGAGCCTGTAAAAGAAAGCCTGGAGAATGAGTTGAGAGAACTACTCATGCCTAAAGATCCGAATGATAACAAGAATTGTATCGTTGAAATTCGCTCAGGTACAGGTGGCGATGAAGCTGCCCTTTTTGCCGGAGATCTCTGGCGCATGTATCAGCGATACTGTGATCGAGTAGGTCTTAAAATGTCTGTAATGGATGTTACTGAAGGAACAGCTGGTGGATATAAAGAAGTTATTTGCGAAGTAGCGGGCGATAATGCCTATGGAATTTTTAAATATGAATCGGGCGTACATCGTGTACAACGTGTGCCAGCCACTGAGCAACAAGGGCGCGTTCATACTTCTGCTGCTTCGGTAATTGTTTTGCCTGAAGCCGAAGAAGTAGATATTGAATTGAACCCCGCTGATCTTGAATTTCAAACTGCGCGTTCCAGCGGTGCTGGTGGTCAGAATGTAAACAAAGTGGAAACCAAAGTGCAACTTACTCATAAGCCTACTGGCATTATGGTGACTTGCCAGATTGAACGCTCACAACATGGTAACCGTGAACGCGCCCTGCAAATGCTTCGCACGAAACTTTATGAAATTGAAGTGGAGAAGCAGGCAAAGGCGGTAGGAGATTCACGCAAGTCGCAGGTGAGAAGCGGTGATCGCTCTGAAAAAATAAGAACATATAATTATCCGCAAAGCCGTGTTACTGATCACCGTGTGGGTTATACGCAACACAATTTGCCTTCTGTAATGAATGGAGAGATTGATGAGTTTATCAACCAACTGAAGATTGCAGAAGCTGCGGAGAGAATGGTGGATGGGAAGTAAATTATTTAAAGACCAATCACCTTTAACCTTTCTCCAAAGACTTTGTCAAGTGAATCACCTCCATATGGCGGATAGGTGATTTCCAGGCAAGCCCCACCATTATCCAGAATTTTTTGCATTATCCCATTACAAACTTCCAGACATGATAAATACATTCCTGCTGTATTTATCAGTATCAATTTATCCGTTTGCATTAAAGGGATAAGCACTATCGTATTCATTTGAGCCTCTGCTAACTCAAATAATTTTCTATCAGGTGATATTCCTATCTTCTGGCAAAGAAGCTCAATCTCATATTTTTTGAGTTCCGTTCTTCTCAAAAGATATTTCTCAGCTGATGGAGAAATAAAAAGCCTTCTGAAAAGCGTTCTCTTAATGACTATTTTGCTGAATGCCGATCGAGAAAGTTTTTTAAAAAGAACTCTATTCTGTTCAATACAATTGCATTCAATCCTCAAAATTTCTCCCGGATATACTTGTACAGAGGGTAATTTCAATTCCTGAAAATGTTCGGAATTAAATAATGTTAACCTATTCAAAGTGACTGGATTAAAAACTGATTTCCAGAGGCGATTTGCAGCATTAATTACCCTCTTCTTCGTCCGCTTTCTTTAACTCTTCGTCCAGAATTTTCTGAATGATCTCCTGCTGGCGATCGTCAATTTTTTGATCCGTCTTTGCCTGTTTCTTCATGAAGCGAAACATGGCGTTCTTTTTTATTTCATAAGCAACAAAAACAGTATAGGTTTTCGTCTTCTCGTTATAGTATTTCTCCTGACCGATTTTTCTTACGTCAGCCAAATCAGTATTCATTACTTCACGCACCAGGCTCTGAAATTTATCTGCAACATCAGC
>JBGATZ010000160.1:0-9382 GCA_044228905.1 Cyclobacteriaceae bacterium
TCACGCAAACACCCGGAAATATAAACTATGTAAAAAATCTTCTGCAAGTTCTTCTATCTAGACCAGAAGAATTGGAGACACTGGAAAAATTACTCTACGACAAAACACAACAGGCTCCTGATTCGGAAGTTTTTGCCGACTTGCTTGTCTGGGTAAACCTTCAGCAAAAAAATTTTTACGGGGCGTATATCCAATCTCGTGCATACGATAAACGCTTCAAGAAAGAAACAATAAAAACATTAGAGATTGCGCAGATCGCATTGAATAACAAAGATTATGATAATGCAGACCGCGCGTTCTCTTTCGTGGTTAAGGAGTATTCCAATACAGATAATTTTCTACCTGCACGACTGGGACAAATTCATGCGCGTGAAGCAAAAGTGAAACGCAGTTTTCCCGTAAGTAAGGATTCCGTGGGTTATTTGATCAAAGAATACAATTCATTCATTTCTAAATATCCCGACAATCCCAATTCGTTTGAAGCGCGTCTCAATCAGGCATTGTTACATGCCTACTATCTAGATCAGAAAGATTCTGCTGTAACGCAACTTCAAAAGTTAATTTTCAATCCGCGAATTTCTCCCAGTCTCAAATCACGAGTTAAACTGGAATTGGGAGATATTTACATCCTAAAAGATGAACCATGGGAGTCAACGTTGCTTTACTCACAAGTTGAGAAGGCACAAAAAGATGCTCCCCTTGGATACGAAGCAAAACTGCGAAATGCAAAACTCTCGTATTACCGTGGAGATTTTAAACTGGCACAAGAACATCTTGATATCTTAAAACAGGCAACCACCCGGGAAATTGCAAATGACGCCATGGACCTCAGTATCAGAATAAAGGAAAATACAGTAATGGATACGGTTGGTGAAGCGATGAAACTCTACGCTTCTGCGGAACTTGATTTTGTTCAAAATAAAACACAAGAAGCACTTTTAAAATTGGATCAAATCGAAAAGAAATTTCCTAGGCACTCGCTAACTGATGACATTTACTGGCTCGAGGCAAATGTGAAAATAAAGCAAGGTAAGTTTGACGAGGGTGTTACGTTGCTTCAAAAAATTCAGACGGAATATCCGGATGATGTGCTGGCTGACGATGCGCTGTTTATGCAAGGCGAAATTTACGAACAGCGACTTAAGAACAAGGATAAAGCCATGGAGATCTATCGCGCATTTCTCGACAAATATCCTGGAAGTGTTTATGCAGCGGAAGCGAGAAAACGGTACCGCCAGCTTCGAGGAGATTTTGCGGAGACGCCAATCAACAACTAGCAATTTCAACTTTCTGTTTTACAACACATTAGGGTCATTCTTAAAATGACCCACAATTTTCTTGTGCATAAGTTGTTGAAACACCTCGTTTTTTGCGGATTATTCATTCGATTTTTAGATTTTACTTTGAACTCCTAAATCTGAATTGATGGTCAAGCGAATATTCTTACTACTTCTGGCAGGCGTTTTGGCCCTCGTGATTATCGTTTTGGTTAATACATTTCGCTCTACTTCGATTCAATCTTCTTTCGAAACAAAGGCAGCACCAGAACTGTCAGAGAAATCACTGAGAAACTTTGCAGAGGCAATCCGATACAAAACGATCTCCTACGGAGATACTTCACGACTGGACACTGCTCAGTTTTTAGGATTTCACCGATTTCTTCAAAAGACTTATCCTCTCGTTCATCAAAAATTGACTAAAGAAAAAATCAACGGCTACAGTTTGCTGTATCGTTGGGAGGGGAAAGATCAATCACTCAATCCTATCGTATTGATGGCACATCAGGATGTGGTGCCGATCGAAGAGGCCAGTGCCAACATGTGGACTGTTGATCCTTTTACAGGTACAGTGAAAGATGATTTTATCTGGGGACGTGGAACGACAGATGATAAAATCAATTTGATTTCTATTCTCGAAGCAACCGAAAAATTGCTTGGCGAAAATTTTCAACCTGAGAGAACGATCTATTTTGCCTTTGGTCATGATGAAGAGATTGGTGGTAAAGGAGCGCGAACAATCGCGGCCATCTTGAAATCAAGAAACATCAAAGCAGATCTAGTATTGGACGAAGGGGGAATTATTACGACAGACAAGGTGCCGGGAATGAGTAAACCAGTTGCCTTGCTTGGTACATCCGAAAAAGGATACATGTCACTTGAACTTTCGGTGGAAAGAAACGGTGGCCACTCTTCCATGCCAGAAGCAGAAACATCAATCGACATTCTTACAAAAGCAATCGTTAGACTTCGTGAAAAACCATTTGAAGCCAGATTCTCTCCATCGACTGAAGGTTTCATAAAAAATCTTGGTCCTGAAATGCCGTTTGTGAATAAGATGGCATTTGCAAACATCTGGTTATTTAAACCTATGGTCATTGGCATTTATGAAAAATCGGGTGCGGGTAATGCAATGATTCGGACAACCGCGGTGCCAACAATTATCGATGCAGGGATAAAGGACAATGTTGTACCCACTGTGGCTACGGCAACGGTTAACTTTAGATTACTTCCTGGTGATAGCTCATCTCTTGTAATCAAAAAAATTAAGGAGCTCATTAATGATGAACGAGTCAAAATCACTTCTGAGACTTCCTTTATTTCAGAACCTTCCGCAGTCACAAAAGAGGATAGTTATGCATATAAAAAAGTAGACGAACTTGTAAAAAAATCATACGCAGGAATGACAACAAGTCCCTTTCTCATGATTGGAGGAACGGATTCGCGATTCTTCGGGGAAGTATCCGATGGAATTATCAAATTCAGTCCGATGATTGACCCGATTGGTTTTCACGGAATTGATGAAAGGGTAAGTCTCAAAAGTTATCAGGGATCCATCTGGTTTTTTGAGCAATTGATCAGAGAAGCAAAGTGACATTCGGTTGATTCTGGCAAAAGGAAATTGATTACATTCGGTTTCTTGTTTGTGTAAAATGAACGCATTGCGCATTGCCGGATTTACCCTAGCCACAACTGCAGTTGCGATTACACTATATTGGAATTTTTTCCATTCCACACCTGTCGATTTCAATACTCAGGTTAAACCTATACTGAATAAAAAATGTATTGTCTGTCACGGAGGAGTAAAACGTGAAGCAGAGTTTAGTTTATTGTTTCGTCAGGAAGCATTGGCCCAAGCCGAATCAGGAAAAACAGTTATCGTTCCCGGAGATCCCGATCATAGCGAATTCATTCAACGAATCGTTTCGACTGATCCGGAAATAAGAATGCCTTACAAAAAAGATCCGTTAACTAAAGATGAAATTGAGATCCTAACAAGATGGATAAAAGAAGGCGCTCTGTGGGGAGATCATTGGGCTTATCTGAAAGTAGAACAGCATCCGCTATCAGGTTCTAATAACGCGATCGATTATTTCATTGATGAAAAATTAGCAGAACATGATTTAGAACGATCAGCAATAACTTCGAAGGAAACGTTACTGAGAAGAGTGAGCTTGGATATCACAGGCCTTCCACCTTCTGCATCTTTGCGCTCCTGGTTTTTGAATTCTGAAAAAGCAACTTACGAAGTACTTGTTGATTCGTTGTTGAAATCTCCACATTATGGGGAACGATGGGCTTCTGTCTGGATGGACCTTGCTCGGTATGCGGATACAAAAGGATATGAACGTGATGATAGTCGCAGCATCTGGCGCTACCGAGATTGGCTGATTCAATCTTTTAATGCTGACATGCCTTATGATTCTTTTCTGATTCAACAGCTGGCGGGAGATCTTTTGCCAAATCCTTCGGATGCCCAGTATCTCGCAACTGCTTTTCACCGAAATACAATGACTAACGATGAAGGCGGAACGGACAATGAAGAATTCCGAACGGCAGCTGTACTTGATCGCGTAAATACCACCTGGGAAGCGCTGATGGGGACTACGTTCGCCTGCGTTCAGTGTCACACACATCCCTACGATCCTTTCCGTCATGAAGAATATTATACGTTCAGCGCTTTCTTCAACAACACACGCGATGAAGACACCTATTCTGATTATCCGCTGCTTAAACATTTTGAAAAAGGAGATGAAGAAAAATTAAAATCAATCACTTCATGGATTGAAAAGAATAGTTCAAAAGAAAGAGCGAAAGAGACGTATACTTTTTTAAAGACCGGACAGCAAGCGATTAATTCTTTGCTTGCAGATCAATTCACAAACAGTGAATTGAGTGATACGAAGTGGCTCATCTTCCGGAACAATGCACTTTGTCGCTTGAGTAATGTTGATCTTTCCGGAAAAGATAAACTGATCTACCGCTATGTGAATTATAAACCAGGAGGAACGTGGACAATTCATCTGGACAAGCCAGATGGTCCGATTCTTAAAAAAATCAGAATAGCAGATACCAAAGACTGGCAGATCACCGAAGAAAAATTAGATCTCCAGATAACAGGGAAGCATGATCTGTATTTCACTTATTATAACCCGAACTTAAAAAGACCAGAAGAGAACGGAGTGATGTTTGACTGGTTCTATTTCACGGATTCATTTTTGGATAACCCAAGGGCGACTTCGGCAAAGAAAGAATTCTGGTCATTGCTTAATAAGAATGTTCCAACTACTCCCATCATGATGGAGAATCCGTCAACGATGAAAAGAACTTCACAGGTTTTTATCAGAGGCAATTGGTTAGTGAAAGGAGATACAGTAGAACCAAATGTGCCGGCTTCTCTTCCAGCCATGCCGAAAGATGCTCCAAAGAATCGATTGGGTTTGGCAATATGGATGACCAGTAAAGACAACCCGCTTACCTCGCGAACGATTGTCAATCGTGTTTGGGAACAAATTTTTGGAATAGGCCTGGTTGAAACATTGGAGGATATGGGTACGCAAGGAATTCCGCCTACTCATCCTGAATTACTCGATCACCTTTCGTGGAAACTAATGAATGATTATCAATGGAGCATTAAGAAACTGATCCGGGAAATTGTTTTGTCAGAAACCTATAAACAAGATTCAAAGATTACACCTGAGCTTTTAAAGAAAGATCCACTGAACACTTTCTATGCACGTGCTCCTCGCGTACGACTTTCTGCGGAGCAGGTTCGTGATCAGGCTTTGGCTGCGAGCGGGCTGCTTAGCGAAAAAATGTATGGACCCAGTGTGATGCCTTATCAGCCTGATGGTATCTGGCTTTCTCCCTGGAACGGACAAACCTGGAAAAAAAGTGAAGGAGATGAAAAATACAGACGTGCGCTTTATACCTATTGGAAACGAACCGCTCCTTATCCAAGTATGATGACATTTGATGGATCGGCCCGTGAAGTCTGCACTGCCCGAAGAATAAGAACCAATACTCCGCTGCAAGCATTGGTTACTCTGAATGATTCCGTTTATGTGGAGGCAGCGAATCATCTTGCACTGCAAATGCTGAATGAGGAAAAAGAACTATCGAAGCAAATTGAAAAAGGATACGAGTTGGCGATTGGGAGAACAATTTCAATTCAGAAAAGAAAAGTATTGGAAGATTTATATCAGCGAACATTGAATGAAGTAGCAATTAAGCCTGCAAGGAATGATGAGGACAATAAACCGTACTCATCGAAGGAAAAGGCAATGACCTTAGTAGCCAATGCTATTTTGAATTTGGATGAGTTTATTACAAAAGATTAAACGATGAATCTTTTTGAAAAAGAACATTTACAAAACGTAACACGAAGACATTTCCTTCAGGAATGTACTGCGGGCTTAGGTATGCTTGCGTTGAGCTCTTTGTGGGGGTGTGATTCTTCAAAAAGCAATTCGTTAATCAATTCACTTAATCCACTAGCAGCTCGTGCACCTCAATTTCCCGCGCGAGCAAAATCAGTAATTTATTTGCATATGGCTGGAGCCCCGTCTCAACTGGAGCTCTTTGATTATAAACCAGAATTGCAAAAACTGGATGGAATAGATTGTCCCCCGTCTTTGCTGGAGGGAAGAAGTTTGCTTTTATTCGAGGGTGTTCCAAAAATGCTGGGACCGAAGGCGACATTTAAACAACGTGGTCAATCCGGAGCATGGATATCTGATCATCTTCCTCACTTAGCATCTATTGCTGATGAAGTTACTTTTTTGAAAGCCCTTCAAACGGATCAGTTCAATCATGCGCCTGCACAATTATTAATGCATACCGGAAGCGCGCGATTGGGAAGACCAAGCATGGGTGCGTGGGTGACGTATGGATTAGGAAGTGAGAATAGTAATCTGCCGGGTTTTGTTGTGTTGACATCGGGTGGAAAAAATCCCGACTCTGGCAAAAGTGTTTGGGGCAGCGGATTTCTTCCTTCTGTTTATCAAGGAGTGCAGTGTCGTTCGGAAGGAGATCCCGTTTTATTTATCAATGATCCGGAAGGAATAGAACGAACTGATCGCAAAGCTTCAATCGATGCGATTAATAAAATCAATCATCTTCAATATGAAGAAACGGGCGATCCGGAAATTCTTTCGCGTATCGCACAATATGAAATGGCGTATCGCATGCAGATTGCGGTGCCCGAAGTGATGAACATTAATGATGAACCCGCATACATTCATGAAATGTATGGAACGCAACCAGGCAAAGAGTCTTTCGCTAATAATGTTTTGCTTGCGCGAAAATTAGTAGAGAAGGGAGTTCGTTTTGTTCAGTTGTTTGATTGGGGATGGGATAGCCATGGAACGGATTCAAACCTTGCGATTGATGTTGGCTTCATTAATAAGTGCAGACAAGTGGATAAAGCAACAACCGCTTTAATTCTTGATCTGAAGCAAAGAGGTTTACTGGATGAGACATTGATTGTTTGGGGAGGTGAGTTCGGACGAACACCGATGCAGGAAAACAGAGAAGGAAAAAAGAATCCATTCATAGGACGCGATCATCACACCGAAGCATTCACTATCTGGATGGCTGGTGGAGGAATTAAGAAAGGATTTTCATTCGGTGAAACAGATGAGATTGGTTACGCTGCCATCAAAGACAAAGCAACACCTTATGATGTGCAAGCCACTATTTTAAATCAGCTCGGTTTTGATCACGAGAAATTTACTTATGAATTTCAAGGTCGTCCATTCCGATTGACCGATGTACATGGAAAAGTGATCAATCAGATTATTGCATAATGTTCTAAATCAAAATACTTCATGAAGACATCCCGCAGAGATTTTATCAAAACAACAACGGTAGCCGGTTCGGCTTTGCTTATTGATCCATTGAAGAATCTGGCGAAAGCAAAATCGGTTAAAGCTGCTCCCGGATTTTCATTAACTGTACTTGCTACAAACTGGGGATTTGATGGAAGTGCCGATGCATTTTGTGCGAAAGCAAAAGCTGCAGGCTACGATGGTATTGAAGTTTGGTATCCGGGAAATGAGAAAGACAAAACAGACCTTTATGCCGCATTGGAAAAGCATCAATTGAAAGTTGGTTTTTTGGTGGGCTCAGGTGAGAGCAACTATCAAAAGCATTTTGACGCGTTCAAGCAAAATCTGGAAGCAGCAGTAAAACTGAAACCATTGTACATCAACTGTCATTCGGGCCGTGATTATTTTTCATTCGATCAGAATAAGAAATTTGTAGAGCTGGGAAATCAGGTTTCAACGGACTCATCTGTTCCGGTTTATCATGAAACGCATCGCTCACGAATTATGTATTCAGCTCCGGTAACGCGACAGTTTATCGAAGCAAATCCACAATTGAAATTGACACTGGACATCTCACATTGGTGCAATGTGCATGAGTCACTTTTACAAGATCAGAAAGAGACAATTGATTTAGCTTTGGGCCGAACAGAACATATTCATGCACGCATTGGTCACCAGGAAGGACCACAGGTAAATGACCCTCGTGCTCCCGAATGGGATGCTGCGGTGAAAGCACATTTTACGTGGTGGGATGTAGTAGTAGAACGAAAGAAAAAAGAAGGAAAGCCAATGACATTTCTTACCGAATTTGGCCCGCCTCATTACATGCCAGCAACTCCTTATACGCAACAACCGCTGGCCGATCAATGGGCTATTAATGTGTATATGATGCAAACTCTTCGTAAGCGATATCTTTGATGGAGCGCTGGATTGAGTTCATCGGGCATTTTCATCCAGTATTTGTTCATCTTCCGATCGGGATACTTTTAATGGCAGCACTGCTCATGTGTTTGTCAGCGTATCAAAAAATTCGATTGAGTCCCGAGCTTCTAAAATTATTTTTAATTGCAGGAGCAGTCAACGCAATACTCTCATGCATTACGGGCTTCCTGCTTTCGCAAAGTGGAGAATATGAGGCATCCACATTAAATCTACATCAATGGATGGGAATAGCTGTTGCTGTAATTAGTGTTGGTGGGTATGTCTTTTTAAGAAAAGGCAAATCGCATAAAGGAATGTTGCTAAGTGTTTCTATTCTGATTGTCATTCTCGTTTCCATCACCGGGCATTTGGGAGGATCATTAACCCATGGATCGGATTACCTGGCAATCCCGACAGGATCAGTCAATGAAAATGAAATCAATCTTTCTTCCGTCAATTTGGACAGTGCAAAATTTTACGCTGATCTCGTTGAGCCAATCCTAAAGTCTAAATGTTATTCATGTCATGGATCGGAAAAACAAAAAGGCAAACTACGACTAGATGCCAAAGACTTTATCCTTCGTGGAGGAAAGCATGGTGAAGTGATCAATGCAGGAAAACCGAACGACAGCGAATTGATTTCCAGAGTTGAATTGGATTTGTCAAACAAGGAGCACATGCCTCCCAAAGAAAAACCTCAATTGACAAGTAAGGAGACAGAAATCATAAAATTGTGGATTGAATCAGGTGCAGATTTTGAAAGGCCTGTAATCAAAGCAACTACTTTTTCGAAAGTAAAATCGTTAATACAAACTCTGGATCATGACAAAAAAGATACAGATGTTCCAATTGAAGAGATTCAGCCAGCAAAAGATTCTGAAATCAATAAGCTAACTGCGCAAGGAATTATGGTTACGCCTGTCGCCTCTGAAAACCCTTACCTTTCCGTAAGCCTGATCAGTATTCCCAATCAGGCGAATAACCTGATTAAACCGCTAAGTGCAATCAAAGAAAACATTCTATGGCTGAAACTAAGCGGAACAAATGTGGATGACTCTGGAATTACTGAATTATCGAGACTTTCGAATCTTACCCGGCTTCATCTGGATGATACAAAGATTACTGATGAAGGATTAATGAGCATTTCTTCATTACAGCATTTGCAGTTTCTCAATTTGAAAGGAACGGCTGTTTCTGTAAAGGGGCTGGAATTATTAAAAGAATTAAAAGAACTGAAATCACTTTTTCTTTATCAAACGAAAGTCACAAAAAAAGAAGAGGGAAGAATTCGTGAACTCTTCCCTCATACCGAAATCAATTTTGGTAACTACTCGGTTCCTACATTGGATTCAGATA
>JBGATZ010000161.1:0-9500 GCA_044228905.1 Cyclobacteriaceae bacterium
GTGCAAGCCCGGATACCCGAGTAGTGCCATAGCTTTCTCCAATCAAATACTTGGGTGAAGTCCAGCGTGCTGACCTTGATACAAAAGTGTCAAGCCAATCAGCCAGATACTTGATGTCAGCATTGACGCCAAAAAATACAGAACGTTCTGTTTTAGAATCAAGAATTCGCGAAAAACCTGTATTAACGGGATCGATATAAACGATGTCAGCGACATCTAAGATTGAATTGGGATTATCGTGTATTCCGTAAGGCTGAACAGGATATCCTTCATTATCAATATTTAAAATTTTTGGACCAGTATAGGCCACATGCATCCATACGGAGGCAGAACCCGGACCGCCATTGAACGAAATAACTAAAGGCCTTTTGTTTTTATCGCTCACGTCCGTGCGTTCATAATACGTGTAGAACAGAGATGCAATTACTTTACCATCTTTATCCCATACTGGTTGTGTTCCTGCAGTTACTTTGTATGGAACAACTTTTCCTTTTATAGTTACCTGCGCGTTACTGCTTACTGCTGATTCTGCCTGGAGTGAACGATCCTGAGCGGACATTGCGAAGGCCAGAAAAAACAGAGAAACGGTGAAGAGCAACTTCAGTTGCTTAAGAGAAGATGTAATCATTAGTTATTGTGTAGTTAGGATTTGCAAAGTAAACAAATCTGCCTGACGACATTCACAGTACGTGATGATAATCAATCCTGTATTTGTGAGCGGTTATAAGAAAGTGCGAAAGAACGCACTAGGGTGCCGGTTTGAGTTTATCGTGGATCCAATCGATTTGCTTTGAAAGCAGATCACTGTCAATACGAATGAAACGACCCAGAATATCTTTGTTTTTTAATACACCCACCACTTTATTGTCTACCACTAATATTAGTGTAGCATTGGGAAGACTGCTTACAACGGTACGGAGCAATTCCATCCCCTTGGTACTCAGATGAAGGTCAATGTATTTTCTCTTCTTATTCAGGTCAGTTTGAATTTCACTGATTGATGTAAAAGCAGTTCGATCCAAAATAGGTTTGCCAGGAATACAGAAAGCCTGCACATCATCAAAAGTCCGTACTTCCTGAGGGCAATTTGATTTCTTATCCGTCTGAATATAAAAACCAGTATTGTCCTGGCTGTAAACAGAAATAAAACTAAAAAGAAGAACGAGGCATGAAATGGTTCTCATAATCAGAACCAATATACTGAATTAAAAGATCAGAAAACTAATTCCAGATGCCGTTTGCTTCAGTTAAAATCGTAGGAACATCATCATTCACTACAATGGTGTGCTCGTGCTGAGCCACAAAGCTTCCGTCTCGTCCTGATAAGGTCCAGCCATCTGATAGAACATGTGCATGCATTGCCTTAGTGGAAATGAATGTTTCGATAGCAACCACTGTATTTTTTCTAAACCTGCCTTTGTTGAATCGATCATAATAACAGGCGATTTCATGAGGAGACTCGTGTAAACTTTTTCCTACCCCATGTCCGGTGAGATTTTTAATTACATTGAATCCGGATTTTTTTGCTTCATTTTCTATTAAACCTCCAATGTCAGCAATGCGAACTCCACTTTTTATATTTTGAATTGCTTTGAACAGAATTTCTTTGGAACTGTTCACAAGGCGGGCATGATTATTAATGTCTTGTCCTAAGACAAATGAGCCTCCATTGTCAGACCAAAATCCATTCAACTCTGCAGATACATCAATATTGACAAGGTCACCCTCCTGCAAAATTTTTTTATCCGAAGGGATGCCGTGGGCAATTTCTTCATTTACACTGATACAGGTCCAACCCGGAAAATTATAAGTGAGTCGAGGTGCAGACTTTGCACCATAATCTTTAAGTAGTCTTCCTCCATATTCGTCAAGCTCTTTGGTACTCATTCCTGCCTGAGCGTAATCTCTCATTTTCTTTAAAGTGACACCAACTACTTCACTGATGGCGCGGATGCCGAGAAGATCTTTATTTGATTCGATGGACATGAGAGGTTATTTTTTTTTATTGAACTTACTTTAACTGCTAAAAGTTTCATGATTGTTTTATTCTCTCTGCAATCAGAACGTGTTTTTCCCTTTCGCTTTGAGTACAAATAAGAAAAAGCGTGCCTCCCTCTTTCAACCCGGTTTTCTTTTTGATCTCTTCTACACTTAACGGGTAATTTCTGGTAAGAATGTTAGCGTAGCCATCAGGAAAATTCTCTTTTAGATTTTTATCTGGTTTCTTGTGTTGAAGAATTTTAAATATTCGCCCGGGAAAGTATTCTACTCTGTTTTCACTGGTATATAAGTGAGTACTCGGATGGAGCTTATAAACATTGTGCTTCTGGGCTATGCTTTTAAAGGCACCAGCTTTTAAAAGCGAAGCATCCGGCTCGTATAAGAAAGATAAAGGGGGAGAAAATCCAACTTCTGAATTTTTTTCTTCCTCAGAGTTAAAACTAAAAGTGTGAATGGGTTCAGAATAATTATTTAACCCCACTGCTTCGATAGGTGGTGAACTGATAAAATTTTTTTTGCCAACCAGAAAAAGCAATTCCTTCACTTCATTGTTAACGGATAGTACATACACCTTCTCCGTGTTTTGTAATTCCCTCAATCCTTGTTGAATGTCCAGTAGTGGAGAATTCTTGATCATTACCCTTTCTGAAGATTCCAACAGAGATGTAAGCATGCGGCTCACATCGGGAACACAATCGGAAAGTTTAAAAACTTTTTGTTGCTTGTTTCTTCGTGAAGGATCGATGTAGATCATATCGAATGATCCCGGAGATTTATTAATAAATTCTTCAGCTGTGGAGTTAACGTATTCTATATTTTCGGCACCAAGCAATTTGTGATTGTGCCGTGCAATTGAAAGCAGATTTTTATCTGGCTCGATATAATAGAACCTTTCAAATTTCTTGCTCAAAAAATAGCTGTCAACTCCAAAGCCTCCGGTAAGATCAGCAGCGGTTTTTCCGGTGGTAATTAAAGAAGATTTAAACTTGCTGGTAGCTTCTGACGAGCATTGTTCCAGATTCAAAGACGGAGGGTAAATGATTCCCCGGGTACTGTACCATAGATTAATTTTCTGTTTTACTTTTCTTCTGCCTTGAATCTGGTTGGCGATAAGGGAGGAGGGGATGCCGAAAATATCTTTGTGAGCAAGTACCAGCTTTTTCTCATCTTCATTTTCATGATTGAAGATATAGTCCTGTATCTCTGGATTGCTAATTTGAAAAAGGGAATCCTCAAGCATGAGGACAAAAGTGCGAATTTGCCCGCACTTATTTTGAGTTAAATATTTTCCGCGAACGAAGACTTAGATAGATGTTTCTTGAATAAGCCATCATCCCCAGCCCTTGGGATACAAGTAAAACAAGATCTTGCTTGAGATAAGCATAACTTACTACCATAACAGAAGCAGCCGCACTGATTACCCAGAAACCCAATGGCAACAAAGATTCTTTTGCTTTTTCAGAATAATACCATTGATAGAGATAACGAAGATTCAGCATGAGTTGTCCGATTGTTCCCACAATCATAATGAACTCGCTGAAATCACTTTTGTTAATAATAGCTTTAAATGTCTCTGGTGCGAACAAGCTGATATACGATAGAATCAGCACCGGCATTGGAAAAATAACGATCCTTAATAACTGGGGAATGCGAGTCCAGAATCCTTTAAGTTGCAGATTGCGGATATATATATAGTACGAGAAAGTTTGGCCGATGAGAATAACAGGATCATGACGTAACACACCATAAATCAAAAACAGAAAAGAAGCCATCAGGCTTAAGATCCAGAAAACGGTGGGTGATACTACTTTTCGTTTTCGTTCAGATTGAATCCACTGCACCACCAGCCTTGAGCCAAAGAGGGACTGCGCAAAAAACCCAAGAGCCAGGATACCGTAGTTTTCCATGAGGCGCAAAAGTAAGCCCTGACGCTCGTCTTTTTTAGAGCTTCGGTATTAAATTATCCTTAAAAAGGAAATCAATTATTCCTCTGCAGCATTCTTTAGTTGAGAAAGGAGTTGAAAGACCCCTTTTATCACAAACTCAGAATCTGAGTCAAGCTCTTGGGGAATAGTCACCTGGCAATATCCGCCCTGACAGTTACCTTTATTCACAGGAATCATTTTGTATTGATGCTTCGTTTTGTTGATTACAAGAAACAGGTAATCCTTTCCTTCAAACGCTGCAAATGCTTCTTCAGGCAAGCTGGAAACTTTTTGATCACCCGTTTCAATAATGGCGCTGAAGTACATTCCCGGCAATAAGTGAATGTCCTCCTTTTCAAGATGGCAATGAATTCGAACTGTTCGCTCGGGAGAAATCTCTTTGCCAATAAGGTAAACAGTTGCTTCTCTTACCTCTGTCTCATTCGCCAATCGAACAAATACGCGCTGACCTTTTTTTAATTTAAGAACATCTTTTTCAAACACTTCAGCTTCGGCATGCACGTGTTCGGTGTCAATGATTTCGAACATAATGTCAGTTGGATTTACATAAGAACCAAGATTAACATGAACTTCTGTAACAAAACCATCAATAGGAGAAGGGATGGAAATCTCATTTTGAATCGATCCTTCCTCAATAGTTTTAGCATCAATGTGTATAAGTTTAAGTTTTGCTTTTAATCCCTCTTTCCGCGCTTTCATGCTTTGATAACCGGACTTGGCTTGCTGAAGAGTTTTTGTGGAGTTCACATTGTTTTTTGCCAACTCCAGCTGACGAAAATATTCTTCTTCTAAAAAACCGAGTTGACTTTTCGCCTCCAGGTAATCCTGCTGTAATTGAATGTACTCGGGACTTTCCATCAATACTAATACTTGGCCCTTCTTCACCTTCATACCTTGCAATAGCTCGGTGTGTTTAACAAACCCACCCAGAGGCGCTGAGATGGAGACCATGTTTTGTGGAGGTACATCCAGCTTTCCATTGGCTTTAACGATGTCATTAATTTCACGCTGTTGTGTTTTGGCAATCTCAATCGCTGCTAATTGAAATTGACTTTCAGATAGAGTAAGCTCATCGCTTTGTGGCTGCTTATCATCGCTTTCGCTGATTTTATCTTCTTTCGAACAAGCCAGGCAAATGACAATTAATAGAATGTAAAATTTTATATGTTTCATGACTAAGATCGATTTAGTTTTCGCCTTTCAGGTATTTAAGGCGGATAATGGATTGATTGTATTGATTCAGTGCAAGGAGATAACCAGCCCGAATGTTCTGAGCACTTTTTACGGATTGTAAATATTCTATGTACCCGATGTCACCACTCTGAAATGATTTTTGTGCTTGTTGCAGTATAAGTGAGGCGTTCTTTAAAGCATCCTTTTCGTAGTAACTCAGATTGATTTGATTTTTCGCTAACTCCTGATTGGCTTGATTTAACTGTACCTGAATTGATAACTGTGTGTATTCGTATTTTTTCTTAGCGGCCTCTTCTCCATAATAAGCAGCTTTGCTACGACCTGCTTGAGAGACAAACCAAATAGGAACAGAAACTCCAATTTGAAATCCAGAGAATTTTTTGCTTCGATCAAAGAAAACCTCATTTGTTCCTACCCGCTGATAGCCAACTAATGATTGAGTAAAATAACCTACAGTAAAGTCTGGGAGGAAACGGTTTCTTTCCATTTTTTTTGTTTGTTGATTGATTACGACTTGTTGTTTGTAATAATTCAGTAATGGACTTTGACTGACGCTCGAAGAATCTTTTAATTGCAGTTTTGCCAAATCTTCGGTTTGAATCACATCTGAGCTGTTCATCAAAACCTGCAATTGCATCTGGTAAACAAGTATTTCTGCTTCGTTCTGCTTTAATTGATTTTTTATTTCCATTTGCTGCAAATCAGCAGTTGTTTTTTCCAACAGATTTGTTTCGCCTGCTGAATAGCGTAAAGACGATGCCTTGGCAAAACCGGAATATAAACTATCCTGAGAAAGAAGAAGTTGTTGTAAAGAAGATAAGTAAGACAAATTGAGATAAGTACTTCGAACGTTATAGATTAGCTCATTCTTAGTTATCGATAAAGATAGCCTTGCTCCTTCGGCTTGTGCTTCTCCCAGTTTTGCCTGTTGCATGAGGGTTGTTGGAAAAGGAATAGATTGAGAAAAAGTAATGTTATTGTCTGTGTTAACAGAATTATAATTTCCATGCATCCATAAAACATTGGTTTTTCCAAAGTCAGCATAGGTCTTTTTTAGTTGCTTGAATTGTTCCACTTCATATTCACCGGATTTTATCTGAAGATTATTTTTGAGCGATAGTTGAACAGACTCTTCCATTGTTAAAGCTCGCTGTGCAAAGCTGTTCGTTATTAAAAAAGAGATAAGCAATGAGATAGTTATATTATGTGATTTCATAAAGCGCATTTATGATTGAGCATCCTTCTTTTCAAAATAGGTATAGAGAATAGGTAATACGATCAGAGTAAGTAGAGTTGAACCGGATGTCGATGAAAGTGCCATCGGAAGAAATCCCAGTGAGGCTACGGTAGCTGTCATAATTACGGGTCTTAGTCTCGTTTCCGTTCCCCTCAGTACAATTACGTTCAAGTCATTCACCCCTCCTTTTTTTTGTCGGTCAAATTCTGCGATAAGCACAATGCCATTCAACACAGCTACTCCGAATAATGCAATGAATCCGATTCCTGCTGAAATACTGAAAGGCATATCACGAAGCCAAAGTGCTATTATTCCACCAATAGCAGAAAGAGGAATAGCTGTAAAGATCAGAGCGCTATGGCGAATAGAACCAAACGTGAAGAACAATAAAACAAAAATAAGTATTAAAGAAACGGGTACGGCAATACTCAATCGCTCTTTGGCTTCTATTAAATTTTGGAACGAACCTCCGTAAGTGACAAAATATGCGGGTTGAAACTTTATCTCCTGTTCTATCTTTTTCTTTAATTCACTAACTATTGTTTCAACATCGCGACCCCTCACGTTAAAACCGATTACAATTCTGCGCTTTGTATCATCGCGCTGAATCTGATTTGGTCCGCTTTCAATTTTAATATCAGCAATTTGTTCTATGGGAATCTGCTTTCCCGAGGAAGTTGTAATGTAAAGTCGTTTAATATCATCGATACTTGCTCTGTTCGATTGATTAAGACGAACAATTAGATCAAATCGCTTTTCGTTTTCGAATACAAGACCTGCTGACTCTCCCGAAAAACCCGTACGAAGTATTCGATTTATTTCTCCGACATTTAATCATCCAAACTGTGCAAGCTTGCTTCTGTCAAAGCGAACAACAATTTGGTAATCCATTTACGGGCTCAACATAAACATCTTGTGAACCGGCAATACGCTCTGCAATGTGACCAATTTTTTTTCCATATTGTTCGAGCTGGTTTAGATCTTCACCGTACACCTTAAGAACAACATCTTGCCGCGCACCAGTCATCAATTCGTTGAACCGCATCTGAATAGGTTGCTGGAAACCGTAGGATACACCGGGCATTTGTTCCTGTAGTTTTTCAGACATTTTATCAGCAAGTTCATTGCGTGTAGTAGCGGTAGTCCATTCATCATGATCCTTCAAAACCACAATAAGATCGATCACTTCGGTAGGCATTGGATCTATAGGAATCTCTGAAGTTCCAATTTTACTAACTACTTTTTCAACTTCGGGAAAATGATCCAGTAAAACACGTGAACTCTTTTGAGCTACTTCTATGCTTTGAGAAAGAGAGCTGCCTGTGAGTATTCTGGTTTCCAAAGCAAAATCTCCTTCATCCAGTTGTGGAATGAACTCTCCACCCAGACGGAAAAAAATAATCAGACTTAGAGAGAGCGCAATGACTGATAAAATAATTACTGATAGCCTGTTGTGCAATGCAAGACGAATAATGGGTGAATATATTTTGTGAATCAACGCGATGATACGATCTGAAATGTTTTTTGATGGACCCGCATTTTTGCTTAGAAAAAAAGCTGAAACCATTGGAACATATGTGACCGAGAGAATCAAAGCACCCACAATAGCAAAAACAACAGTCTGCGCCATTGGCTTAAACATTTTCCCTTCAATGCCGGTAAGCGAAAGAATGGGCAGGTAAACAATTAAGATAATTAGTTGTCCGAATGCAGCGGAGCGCATCATCTTAGAGGCCGATTCATACACCTCGTCATCCATTTCTTTGTTATTGAGTTTACGATAAACAGCACTCATTCCGAGGTGATGCATGGTTGCTTCTACAACAATTACAGCACCGTCTACAATGAGGCCAAAATCAATAGCACCAAGGCTCATAAGATTTCCGGACACTCCAAACAGATTCATCAAGCATACTGCAAATAGCATCGCCAATGGAATGACAGAGGCTACGATCAAACCAGCACGAAGATTTCCAAGAAGCAACACAAGAACAAAGACTACAATCAATGCTCCTTCAGCAAGATTTTTAGTCACTGTTTGAATCGCGTTATTTACCAGTTTGGTTCGATCGAGATAGGGATCAATTTCTATTCCTTCCGGCAATGTTTTCTTGATCTGCTCAATTCGGTTTTTGATGTTACTTATGACGTGTGAAGAATTTTCTCCTTTAAGCATGAGAACAACACCACCAACCGTTTCTCCATTGTCATTGTAAGTCATTGCTCCAAACCGGTTCGCATGACCAATCCTCACCTCTGATACATGTTGAATAAGGATCGGTAAGCCATTGAGATTATTTCGGATAACGATGTTTTTAATATCATCTTCATCTTCAATCAAACCTTCGCTTCGTATAAAATAGGCGTATGGCTTTTTATCGATGTAAGCTCCACCGGTATTTTGATTGTTGTTTTCCAACGCAGCAAAGAGTTCGTTGACGCTCACGTCCATTGCGTGAAGCTTCTCCGGATCGATAGCAATTTCGTATTGTTTCAGGTGTCCACCGAAACTGCTCACGTCTGCTACTCCTTTTGTACCTAGTAATTGTCTGCGCACCATCCAATCCTGGATAGTGCGTAAATCCATAATAGTATATTTTTCTTCGTAGCCTTTCTTAGCACGAATAGTGTACTGATAAATTTCTCCAAGGCCGGTGGTAAGAGGTGCAAGCTCAGGGCTTCCGGTTCCATCTGGGATAGATGCTTTTGCCTGACTTAATCTTTCATTGACTTGCTGTCGGGCCCAATAGATATCGGTGCTTTCTTCAAATACAATTGTTACCACAGACAAACCAAACCTTGACATCGAACGAATTTCGATGATGTCAGGAATCGTGGCCATAGTCTGTTCGACCGAAAACGTAATGAGACGCTCTATTTCGGGAGCTGCTAAAGAAGGAGAAAGTGTAATTACCTGAACCTGGTTATTGGTGATATCAGGCACTGCGTCAATGGGAAGTTGAGTTAACGAATAACTCCCTCCGGCAATCAAGGCAACAGTGAATAGCGCAATAATGAATTTATTCCTTATAGAAAAGGATATGATCCTGTTCAACATGAACAATTGATGATTAAATGATTTTTGTAAAATGAGAATAGATGCCGGTGTAAACCGTCATCAA
>JBGATZ010000162.1:0-10554 GCA_044228905.1 Cyclobacteriaceae bacterium
GCAGTGAAAACAGATAGCATATTTCATTTCGAGAATTTCTATAATGATCTCGATGGAAATCGACTTCAGTATCATATGCTTTCCACTCAAGGTCCTGCATTTGCAAAAGCAGACTTGAATAAAGACGGACTGGAGGATTTTTACCTAGGGAATGGGGTAGGAGAAGCAGGAAGTATCTGGATACAAAAGTCTGGTAATCGATTTATGCAATTGCCAAAAAATGTATTCGAACCAGATGCTCAATCGGAAGATGTGGACGCTGCGTTTTTTGATGCAGACGGAGATGGAGATGAGGATCTATATGTCGTTACCGGTGGGACGGAGACACCGCTTCAATCAATTAATAGCACGGATCGGTTCTATGAGAACAAAGGATTAAGAAATGGATTACCCGTTTTTGAAAAGGCAAACAACAAGATTCCTACCACTTACCTCAGCGGAAGCTGTGTAAAACCGGCAGATATAGACAATGATGGAGATCTCGATCTGTTTATAGGCACCCGCGTAAGCCCTTCCTATTACGGTATGCCTACGGACCAGATTTTGTTGATCAATGACGGTAAGGGCAATTTTTCTGATGCCACCCCAACGACAGCACCGCAGTTCAAACAACTAGGAATGGTAACGGATGCCACCTGGTTTGATTACAACGGAGACAAGCTTCCTGACCTGCTGATAGTTGGTGAATGGATGCCTGTTACTCTTTTCATCAATGATGGAAAAAAACTGACAAGAGCGGATAATATAACTGGCTTTAGTAAAACCGATGGATGGTGGAATTGCATCGAGCAAGGTGATGTAGATGGCGATGGTGATCTGGATTTTGTACTAGGTAATTTCGGAACTAACAACAAGTTTAGAACATCGGTTGAATCACCAATCTCATTATATGTTTATGATTTTGATCAGAATGGATCAGTAGAGCCGATCTTTGTTCATCAGCGAGGAGATAAGGAGTATACAATGGCTTTACGACAAGAGATGGTAAAGCAAATGAGTTCCCTTAAGAAAAAATTTCTGTTTTATAAAGATTATGCTGATAAGTCCCTCACTGATATTTTCGATCAGAAAATAATCGATAAGGCCACTAAGCGCTATTATTACGAACCGCATACTTCATTATTGATCAATAATGGCCAGGCAGGATTTGAATTGAAACATTTGCCTCTGCAGGCGCAGTTCTCTCCGGTTTATGGGGTTGAACTTACAGATGTTGATGGTGATGATATTGATGATATCGTAATGGGGGGTAACCTTTTCGCGGTGAAACCGGAAGTTGGCAGATATGATGCTATGAATGGACTTGTACTTAAAAACGATGGTAAAGGAAATTTTACCCCATTCAGTTCACTTCAGTCGGGAGTAAAGGTGGAAGGTGAGACAAGGTATGTAACTACCTTAACTAATAAAGGGAAGAAGCTTATCGCTTTTGTCCGAAATAATAATTCTATTGTGTTCTATCAAACAGTAAAATGAAAAGAATCTCAAAGCTTATATTTATTGTAAGCATTATAGTTATAGTGTGTGTGCGTTGTGGTAAGGAGGATAAGAAATTCAGACAAGTACCTTCTTCGGAATCTGGCATTACTTTTAAAAACACACTGACCTTCAGTCCGGAATTTAATATTCTGAACTACATGTACTTCTATAACGGAGGTGGTGTAGCTATAGCAGATTTCAATGGAGATCACTTGCCGGATATTTTCTTTACCTCCAATCAGGAACCGGATAAGCTTTATCTTAATAAAGGTAGTCTGAAGTTTGAGGACATCACTGAAGTAGCAGGGGTGGGTGGTTTTAATGGTTGGACAACGGGAGTTACGACTGCAGATGTAAATGGTGACGGTAGAATTGATATTTACGTTGGTTATCTTGGTGACTATCTCATTTACCGGGGGAAAAACCAACTCTTCATTAACGAAGGGAACGATGAGAATGGTATTCCGAAATTCACAGACCGAGCCATGGAATATGGCCTGGATCTGATTGGTCTTTCCACTCAAGCCGGATTTTTTGATTATGATCGCGATGGTGATCTGGATATGTTCATGCTTAATCATTCATTGCACCAACAAGGTACTTTTGGTAAAGCGAGTAGAAGAACCGAGGCACATCCGCTGGCTGGGGATAAATTATTAAGAAATGATAATGGTCATTTTGTTGATGTAACTCAAGCTGCGGGAATCTATAGTAGTGTTATCGGTTATGGTCTCGGTTTGGTATTCGGAGACGTGAACATGGATGGTTGGGTTGATATTTATGTAGGGAATGATTTTCATGAGAACGATTATCTGTATATCAACCAGGGTGATGGAACTTTTAAAGAGTCACTTGACCTTGCCATGAATCATACCAGCAGGTTCTCGATGGGCGTTGATTGTGCAGATTTAAACAATGATGGATTTCCGGACATCATTTCCACAGATATGTTACCCGAAGATCCGCAAATATTAAAGTCTTCGGCTGCGGAAGATCCATATGATATTTATAAGTACAAAATCGGATTTGGATATAGTCATCAGTTTGCCAGAAACAATCTTCAGTTAAATAATCAGGACGGGACGTTCAGTGAAATTGCTTTAAAGGCAGGTGTTGCATCTACTGATTGGAGTTGGTCTGCATTGTTTGCTGATTTCGACCTTGATGGCTATAAAGATATTTTTATTGCGAATGGTATCCCCAAGAGGCCCAACGATCTGGACTATACTAACTTTATGTCTATTGATTCAATCCGGTACAAAGCAGAGAATGGATTAGGCAACGATAAGGAGACAATTGAAAAGATGCCAAAGATTAAGGTTTCCAATTTTATATT
Source organism: Cyclobacteriaceae bacterium (assembly GCA_044228905.1). Lineage (GTDB taxonomy): Bacteria > Bacteroidota > Bacteroidia > Cytophagales > Cyclobacteriaceae > ELB16-189. The sequence goes on from JBGATZ010000162.1 coordinate 2,816, forward strand.
TGTTAATAATCATGATTCAACTTTTTCCAATAAAGCAAAGGAATGGGGCCTCGATATTCCTTCTTACTCCAATGGTGTGGCATATGCTGATTTGGATAATGATGGGGACCTGGATTTGGTTGTAAATAATATTGAAGATGAAGCATTCCTTTATGAGAATCGATCTGTAAAAAAAGAAAATAAAACCAATCCGAATTTTATTCAGTTTGAATTGAAAGGAAAGTCGCCCAATCAGTTTGGTGTTGGAACAAAAGTGTTTGTGTATGATAGCGGAACGCTTCAACTACAGGAGTCAATTCCAACACGGGGATTTCAGAGCGCTGTTGACTATATATTGACTTTCGGTCTTAATAATTCCAAGACAGTCGATAGTGTAAAAGTGATCTGGGGTAATGGTGCATACCAGACCTTAACTAACGTAAAGGTGAATCAACGACTAGTCGTAGATCAGCAAAACGCTTCGGGTAATTTCGATTATTCAGTATTTCATAAAATCAATATGTTGTTTGTGAAGGATACAACCGCTATCATTCCTTTCAAACATCGTGAAAACACGGCCTTTGTTGAATTTACCAGAGAACAGCTACTTCCTCATATGCTGTCATTGGAGGGACCGGCATCTGCTGTTGGAGATATAAATGGAGATGAAAGAGAAGATATTTTTCTGGGAGGTGGGAAATGGCAGGGTGCAAGTCTTTATGTGCAAAATGAAAAAGGGAAATTTGTGCTTTCGAAACAGCATACAATCACGCTTGATAGTACTTTTGAAGACGTTGATGCTGTTTTCTTTGACGCAGACAATGACAGTGACAACGATCTGTTTGTGGTAAGTGGGGGTAATGAATTTTCGGGCACTTCTGTCTATAGAAATCCAAGGTTGTATCTCAATAATGGAAAGGGAGAATTCACGAAAGCACAGACGATGCTTGATATTTTTACAACAGGCTCTTGTGTTGCAGTAACTGATGTTGATAAAGACGGAGATATTGATGTATTTGTTGGTTCGCGGGCAATTCCCTGGAAATATGGAGTTAAACCTGACAGCTATCTTCTTCTGAATGACGGAAAGGGGAATTTTACGAACGGAACAGAGACCTCAGCTCCTTACTTATTGAAATTCGGATTTGTAAAGGACGCAGTGTGGGCCGATATTGATAACGATAAGGATGATGACCTGATCATAGCTGCTGAATGGAGCCCGATTACCATATTATTAAATAATAAAGGAAAATTGACTCCACTTACAATCGAGGGGTCAGGGCTTGAGAACACCAATGGATGGTGGAATGCCGTGACAACTGTGGATATTGATGAGGATGGAGATCTTGATATTATTGGTGGTAATCTGGGACTCAATTCAAAGCTTCATACTTCTTTAACGGAACCAGTAAGAATGTATGTGGGCGATTTTGACAAGAATGATAGTACAGATCAGATTCTTGCGCACTATATGAAAGGTAAGGAGTATCCTTTTCATACGCGTGATGAAATGACCAAGCAAATGCCATTTCTGAAAAAGCGTTATCTATCCTATCATAAATTTTCAGAAGCAACAGCTTCAGATATTTTCGGGGATCAGCTAAAAAGTGTCACTTCATTCGTAGCCTATAATTTTAATTCTTCTATCATTGAAAATTTAGGAGAGGGAAAATTCAAAATCAAGTCGCTTCCTTCTGCAGCTCAAAATTCAACCGTGAATGCCATAGAGACCGGAGATTTTGATAAGGATGGTCACAACGATCTTTTGATTGCCGGTAATTTTTATCCTGTCAATATCCAGATGGGTAGATATGATGCGAGTTATGGCCTTTTATTGAAAGGCGATGGTAAGGGGAACTTCAAACCGGTTCCGGCCATCCGATCCGGATTTTCAGTGAGGGGAGAAGTGAGATCTCTTAAAAAGATAAATGTGAATGGCAGGGACTTTTACCTGACTGTTCGTAATAATGATACACTTGAAGCTTTTACATTAAAGTAATTATCATGAGAAAAGTAGCGCTGTTTTTGTTTTTATCGGTTTCGGTAGTCTCTTACTCTCAGCAGGATCCTGCATGGACTATTGAGGCCACCAAGATAGACCCCAATAATTATTACGGTGTAACGGTAGCTAATGGTATGGTGGGGCTTGTGTCTTCATCTGAACCGATGAAAGTAAAGGATGTCGTACTGAATGGAGTATATGATTATTATCAGCGTGGCAGAGTATCCAATATTCTTAAAACGTTCAATCACGCTAATATGAATCTTGAGGTGGATGGAAGGAGAATTGGTATCAAGGACATCTCTAATTATCAGCAGTCACTGGATATGAAGAAAGCGATTCTGATAACAACGTTTGATGTGGGTGACAAGATCTCTGTCAAACACTCGATGATGGCACTGCGTCATTTACCGTATACTGCCATGTCGATGGTACAGATTACTGCGAAAAAGGAAACCCGCATTACTCCGATGAGCGTCATTGAAGCGCCCAATCATCTGATTGACGTGAGGAACCTGTATAGTGAAATTGATCGCCCCCATGTTGTAATCCCCTTGTTAACATCGGTAGGTAAAAGCCCTTCGGGGAAGCATACTGTCGCTGTAAGTAACAGTATCATTTTCTCTGAACCACATGGACAGGAACCTGATCTGATTCATGAAGACTGGGATTATAATATGCACCTGGTTAAGTTTTCCAAGTCAATGAAAGCAGGGGAGAGCTACTCTTTCAGTGTGGTTTCGTCAGCAACTTCTACTGAGCATTATAAAGATCCGCTTAATGAAGCAGAGCGATTGACCATCTTTGCAAAGCTGGAAGGAACAGATCGATTACTGAAACGTCACATAGCTGAATGGGAGAAGTTGTGGAAGAGTGATATTGTAATTGAGGGCGATCAAAAGGCACAGAAGTCTGTCCGTTTTTCATTATACCATTTGTATTCATTTGCACGAGAAGGTACGGCTTATAGTTTATCACCAATGGGCTTGTCAGGTCTGGGCTATAACGGTCATGTATTCTGGGATACGGAATTGTGGATGTATCCGCCATTGCTTGCATTGCGTCCGGAGATTGCAAAGTCTTTACTTGAATATCGCTTTCAACGATTGGGTGCAGCGAAGCAGAATGCATTCTCTCATGGTTATCAGGGTGCTATGTTTCCATGGGAGTCTTCAGATGAAGGATCGGAAGATACACCGGTATGGGCGCTTACCGGACCTTTTCAGCATCATATAACAGGTTGTGTAGGTTGGGCATTTTGGAAATACTATCAGGTGACGAAAGATAAACTTTGGTTGCGAGATAGAGGATATCCCGTATTGAAAGAGGTTGCTGATTTCTGGATTAGTCGTGTGGAACGCAATGGCCCTGGTAAGTATGATATCAACAATGTGATAGGTGCCAATGAATGGCTGGAGAATATAGACAATAATGCCTTTACCAATGGAATGGCAATTACATCGCTTCGTTATGCTACTCAAGCTGCGAAAGAACTGGGGATCGCCCCTAATCCTGATTGGGAGCACGTTGCGCAGAATATTCCAATTCTGAAGTTTCCGGACGGAACAACAAAAGAGAATGCTACTTATGACGGAGTTATGATCAAGCAAGCTGATGTGAATCTTCTGGCGTTTCCTTTAGATGTAATTACCGACAAGGCGCAAATCGAAAAGGATCTGAAATACTATGAACCACGGATGTCGCCTGAAGGTCCTGCCATGGGTAATTCTGTACTGTCGTTATTGTATGCGCGTATCGGAAATGCAGAGAAAGCAAATGAATGGTTTTCAAAAGCATATGAACCTAATGAAGTTCCTCCTTTTGGAGTGTTGGCCGAGACAGCTGGCGGAACCAATCCTTACTTTGCTACGGGGGCCGGAGGATTTCTGCAGGCTGTAGTATTTGGCTTTGGAGGATTGCAGATCAATGATGCCGGCATCACCCATATTAAACCAAGCTTCCCAAGAACTGGAAGTCACTTGAACTAAAAGGGAGGGTGTGAATAGATCTTCTTTCTCTGTGAAATAAAATCTTCATCATAAAAAATCTGGAAAATGAAGAGTAAGATTGTACTTCTGGCTGGTGTTATTGCCATTGCCATCAAGCTTGTAGTAGCCCTGAAAAGTCTTCAGTAGATTTTTATACTACCACGCTTTTCAATGATGTCCAAAACCAGGCTATCTTTCCTGATTCAAAAACATTTGTGGACTGTGCCACTAAACGACCAATCAATGATATTCTTACTGACTATGAGAACGAGAAGACAAAGAATGGATTTGACTTGAAGAAATTTATCGAGGATAATTTTGAACCGCCTTTTCGCCCAAAATCCGGATTTGTCAGCGACAGCTTCCTTTATCAATGGAGAATCATATCAATAAACTTTGGCCAGTATTGACACGAAAGCCTGATCAGCATGATGCAAACTCTACGTTGCTGCCATTACCTAAGCCTTACATTGTTCCGGGAGGAAGATTCTCTGAAGTGTACTACTGGGATATAGTTATTTCACTATGCTTGGATTGAATGTTGTAGGCAAACAGGATGTGATCAAAGACATGATCGATAATTTTGCATCGCTCATCGATAGCATAGGATTTATTCCGAATGCTAACCGAAATTATTACTTCCGGACAAGACCGAAAACCACCATTCTTTTCATTGATGGTGAAGTTGCTAAGTGAGAATGGATTCGGACAGCTATTAAAAGATATCTTCCTCAAATGCAAAAAGAATACAACTTCTGGATGAGTGGCTCAGATAAGGTGCAAAAGCCAGGTGATGCTATCGAACACGTGGTGATTATGTCAGATGGAACAATCCTCAATCGTTTTTATGATAAGGGAACTAAGCCCAGGCCAGAAGCTTTTAAGGAAGACATAAAAGTGGCAAAGAATGGCAAATAATCCGGAGACAGCACGAGAGGCAGAAGTCATTTACAATCCACTGAGATCTGCCGCTGAATCAGGCTGGGATTGTGCCCACGCTGGCTGAAAGATGGACAGACATTGGAAAGCATTCAAACCAACGACATTATTCCGGTTGATCTCAATTGCCTTATGCACCACATGGAACTTATGCTTTCACAGGGATATCAGCTCACCGGAAATGAAGCAGAATCAAAAGCGTATAAGAAAATGGCCAATGAGAGAAGAAGAGCAATTCTAACTTTCTTCTGGAGTGCAGAACAGAATTTTTTTCTTGATTATAACTTTAAAGAGAATAAGCAGTCGCCAGTGAAAAGCCTTGCCGGAGTTTATCCATTGTTTTTTCAGATCGCATCCAAGGACATTGCAATTAAGGCGAGTGAAACGATTAAACGCGATTTCCTGAAGCCTGGAGGATTACTCACGACACTTAATGTCACAGGCCAACAATGGGATGCTCCTAATGGATGGGCGCCACTGCAGTGGATGACATACAAAGGGTTGAAAAATTATGAGTTGAACGATCTGGCCAGCGAAATAAAAAAGCGTTGGCTAAGACAAAACTACCGGGTGTACAAAGCAACTCACAAAATGATGGAAAAGTATAATGTAATGGATACTACTCTTCAGGCTGGAGGTGGGGAATATCCTAATCAGGACGGTTTTGGCTGGACAAATGGTGTGGCTCTGGCGATGATGAAAAGTAACTAAAGAATTAGGGTAAATGCTGGCCGGATTTTAAATTGAATGTATCATAGTTGATAGAATGACATGAAAAAAATCTTTATTGGGTTCCTGGCAATCGTTTTTGTTTCCTGTTCTACCTCTAAAGAAGAATATAGGAGCAAGGCCCAGGATCCGGATCATCTGCATCGATCAATTAAGCAGATTACAGATGTAATTGTTCATGATATATTTTCTCCTCCGGTGGCCAGTCGTATTTATGCCTACACCAGCGTGGCCGCTTATGAGGCAGCACGTCATCAGGATTCTACCTATGCAACATTGGCAGGTCAGCTGAATGGATTGGAGACCGTTCCTCAGCCTGATAAAAACCTGGAGTATAACTTTCCACTGGCTTCCGTGCAGGCAGCGCTGAAAGTTGGAAGAACGCTTGTATTCTCAGAAGATAAAATGGATGCCTTCTATGATAAAATGATGGAGGAATTCAGAAGCACTGGAATGCCAGATGACGTTTTCGATCGCTCTGTCGAATATGGAAAGAAGGTTGCAGACCATATCATCGCCTGGTCATCAAAAGATAACTATAAGCAAACACGTTCTTTTCCCAAGTATTCCATTCAAAGTGATGAAGCTACCTGGAAACCAACACCCCCGGCATATATGGATGCCGTGGAGCCACATTGGAATAAGATTCGTCCGTTTGTGATTGATTCGGCTTCACAATTTAAACCAATTGCACCTCCCTCTTTCTCTAAAGACAAAAAGAGTGAATTCTTCAGGTATGCAAATGAGGTGTATGAAATAGGAAAGAGCCTGACTGACGAGCAGCGACAGATTGCCAGCTTCTGGGATTGCAATCCGTTTGTGATGAATGTAAAAGGACATGTGATGTTTGCCACTAAGAAAATTTCCCCCGGTGGGCATTGGATGAATATTACTCGCGTTACCTGCAACACGTCCGATGCTACCTTTATTCAATCTGCAGAAGCTTATACACGTGTAGCGCTGTCGTTGGTTGATGGATTCATCAGTTGCTGGGATGAAAAATACAGAAGCAAAGTTATACGTCCTGAGACATACATTAATCAGTATATAGATGAAGACTGGACTCCGCTTTTGCAAACTCCTCCTTTTCCGGAATATCCGAGTGGGCACAGCGTCATCTCTGCTTCTGCAGCCAGTGCGCTCACCGGATTGTTTGGAGATAATTTCGCTTTCCGTGACTCAACTGAAATTGAATTTGGTCTCACTGTCAGAAATTTCAATTCGTTCTATGAAGCCGCAGATGAGGCCGCGCAAAGCAGGATCTATGGTGGGATACATTATCAGAACGCCAGCGACAATGGTGTAAAAGAGGGGAGAGCTGTAGGCGCGTTCATCGTGAATAACTTAACAACTAAAAAGAACAGAACACTGGCTGCTAAGTAAAACTGATTTTAAACTCAAACTTTATGCATCCCTACCTCGCTGAATTTTTCGGAACCATGATCCTCATTCTCCTGGGAGATGGGGTAGTAGCCGGAGTAGTATTAAAACGATCGAAAGCCGAAAATGCGGGAACACTTGCCGTAGTGGTAGCGTGGGGCCTGGCGGTAACGCTCGCCATCTATGCGGTAGGTAAAATCAGTGGCGCTCATTTAAATCCTGCTCTTACTATTGCATTCGCTATACAGGGAACATTTCCATGGAACGATGTGGGAGGGTATGTCATTGCTCAGTTTGCCGGAGCGATAGCAGGAGCGTTTCTGGTATGGCTTCATTATCTGCCCCATTGGAAGAATACGGATGACCAGGCGGCAAAGCTTGGGGTTTTCTGTACTGCTCCTGCAATACGAAATACATTCGGTAATCTGGTCAGTGAAATCATTTCTACTGCCGTTTTAGTATTAGGTCTTTTGTTTATTGGAGCTAATGAATTTACGCAAGGCCTTAATCCTCCAATAGTGGGTTTGCTTATTATTTCCATTGGTTTGAGCTTAGGCGGCACCACAGGATTTGCAATTAACCCTGCCCGTGATCTTGGACCTCGCATCGCCCACGCCATTTTACCTGTGCACGGAAAGGGTGGCTCGGATTGGGCATATGCATGGATCCCTGTGGTCGGCCCGATTGTGGGTGGCGTACTGGGAGTTTTTGTTTATCAATTA
>JBGATZ010000163.1:0-9527 GCA_044228905.1 Cyclobacteriaceae bacterium
TAGGGCATTAGAGGTTGACTCATTGATCTGAGTAGTCATAGAACGAATCAGGTTAAAATCATCGTCATATACTTTGATATCGAACCCGTCATGGATATATAAATTGCCATCCTTGTCTGTTGCTTTTAATCGCAAAGAGATGCTGTTGTTAGCATCAAGCTCAACCACTTTTTTTATGAACCCGAAATTCTCATCATACCTGTCGATGCCCTTTTTACCTGCTGCCGGGTTTGCATAAGACACATAAAATCCATTCGATCGATTGTCGAATGCTACATTTACGATCACCGGGTAATCACTACTTTTTTTGACGATATCAAAAAGCTGGGCAAAGCTCAGGTGACAGTAAAAGAGCAGGAGTACTGTAATTAATCTCATGGTTTTTGCGGATGCTGTCAAACGTATAAATACGAAAATTGTCATAAATTTGCGGGCTTAAAGTAACAAACCCAACTGGTTCGGAGAGTTTTACCCTGACATGATTCAAAGAACCTCAGAAAATGTAGATTTCTGAGCTAAATAAGGACATTTAAAAGCGTATCAAATTAAATAACCAAAGTTAGTCCATGCAAGCGATTCCTTACGGAAAACAGAACATAACCCAACAGGATATTGATGCTGTTGTTGATGCCTTGAAATCAGACTTTTTGACACAAGGCCCAAAGATTCTTGAATTTGAAAAGGCATTTGCAACTTACGTTGAGAGCAAATATGCTGTAGCTGTAGCGAACGGAACGGCTGCACTGCACCTCTGCACTTTGGCATTGGATGTAAAACCAGGCGATAAAGTGATCACAAGCCCGATAACATTTGCCGCATCTGCGAATTGTGTGCGCTATTGCGGAGGTGAGGTTGTTTTCTCAGATATCGACCCCAAAACATATCTGCTGGATTATAATAAAGTAAGGTCGCTTCTTGAAGCATCACCAAAGGGTACCTACAAAGGAATTATACCAGTAGATTTTGCAGGACGGGCAGTAAATCTGGAATTATTCAGAGAGTTGGCTGATGAATTTGGATGCTGGATTATAGAAGATGCATGTCATGCACCTGGTGGGTATTTTTCAGATCGTGCAGGAAAAAAACAGTTTTGTGGTAATGGGAAATTTGCAGAGCTGGCCATTTTCTCATTTCATCCGGTAAAACATATTGCTTCCGGTGAGGGGGGTATGATCACAACAAATGACGAAAAACTTTACGAAAAGCTTTTAATGCTTCGAACACATGGAATAACCCGATCAACCACTTCTTTTACCAATACAATTGAGTTTGCAACGGGAGGAAACAACGAGGCAGATCACTATCCGGGTTGGTATATGGAAATGCAAACATTAGGATATAACTACCGATTGACTGATTTCCAATCGGCCCTGGGTCTAAGTCAGCTTAAAAGGGCTGACGAAGGATTGAAAAAGAGAATACAGATTGCTGATACGTATAACAAAGCATTTACAAATAAATCTTTTATTAAGGGGCACTCTGGTTTGGTTGAAGGGCACGCGTATCATCTTTATGTCGTAGAAGTTCCTGATCGGCTTGGGTTATACAACTATCTCCGTGAACACAAAATCTTTGCGCAGATACATTATATTCCGGTTCATCTGATGCCTTATTACAAGCAGTTTGGATGGTCGCATGGAAGCCTTCCGTTGGCAGAAAATTATTATAAGCATTGCATAAGTCTTCCGATGTTTCCTACGTTGACTCAGGAAGAACAGGAATATATCATCAAAACCATAAATAGCTTTTTTGATAAGTAACAGATTCCGGAGATAAATTTCTACACATTAATTTTTGTCAACAGATGGCAAATAAAATAATATTAGGAACTGTTCAGTTTGGTTTAAATTATGGCATAAATAATAGCTTGGGAAAACCCAACCAGGCAACGATCCATTCAATTCTTGATTTAGCTTTTGCCAAGGGTATTCGTTTGCTGGATACCGCAGAGGCATATGGAGACTCTCAGGAAGTAATAGGTCAATATCATCAGCAATCTGAGAATAAATTTGAGGTAATAACCAAGTTCTCATCCAGGAGGGACAATTTATCCGCAACTATTACAAAGAGGGTCGCTCAGAATTTGGAGACTTTAAATGTAAAGTCGCTGTATAGCTACATGTTTCATTCTTTTGGTGATTTTAAAAAGTACTACCAGGAATTTCGAAAAGAGATTAAAGAATTGAAGGAAGCAGGTGTGATCGGAAAATTTGGTGTTTCCGTTTACACGAACGAAGAGATAGATGAACTACTAACAGAGGAAGTTGATTTAATCCAGTTGCCATTCAATTTATTGGATAATAAAAGTCAGCGGTCAGATGTAATTAAGAAAGCCAGGGATAGAGGAATTGAAATTCATACCCGTTCTGTTTTTTTGCAGGGCCTGTTTTTTAAGAATATTGATGAATTATCAGTAAAGCTTAAACCTTTGAAACCATATTTGACTGAGATCCGGGAAATTGCAATGACAAATAACATTGCATTGGGTGATCTTTCTTTAAATTATTCTATTCAGCAGGCAGACATAGATGGTGTGTTAATAGGAGTTGATTCTCGGGAACAGTTAAATGAGAATATAAAATCTTTAGGTAATAAGATTTTGAGCCAGACACTTGAGAAGATTGATGCTATTAAAGTAAAGGAAATTGAGTTACTAAACCCTTCAAATTGGAATCAGTGAAAATCATAGCAATCACGCAAGCCAGAACGGGGTCGACAAGACTCCCTGGGAAGGTTTTGAAAAAAATTGGTGAGTTAACGCTGCTGGAAATACATATTCTCCGGATTCTAAAATCAAAAAGAATAACTCAACTGATCGTAGCAACCACTACAAGTCCGGAGGATCTGGCCATTGTTGAGCTCTCAAAGAAGCTTAATGTTCCCTGCTCTCAGGGCTCTGTTAATGATGTTCTGGATCGATTTTATCAATCGGTAAAAGAAGCTCGTCCTGATTATGTAGTACGTGTTACTTCAGATTGCCCTTTAATTGATGCGGAATTGATTGACAAAGTGATTGATTATTCAATAAGCAATGATCTGGATTACTGCTCCAATACCCTGGCAACCAAATATCCCGATGGTCAGGATATCGAAGTGTTTAAATTTGTTGCCTTAGAAAAAGCATGGAATGAAGCGAAACTTCCCTCTGAACGCGAGCATGTCACTCCTTACATCTGGGGAAATTCTACTTATCGCGGAGGACAATTATTTAAATCAGATGCGTTTATGGAGGGTTATGAGTATGGTCACTTACGCATGACCGTTGACGAACCGGCAGACTTTGAAGTAATCAAAAGACTGATTACAGCCTTAGGAATAGAAAGGAGTTGGCTGGATTATGCACAGAATCTTGACCAGGATAATGAGTTGAAAAAAATAAATGAGTCCATTTTAAGAAATGAAGGGTACATTAAATCGATAACTAAAGAAAACAAATGAGCACACGTTACAAGAATTCGGAATACTATTTAGAGCGGGCCTTAAAAACTATTCCATTGGGTTCACAAACTTTTAGTAAGAGTAAGACGCAATTGCCAATTGGAGTATCTCCTTTCTTTGCAACCAAGGGTAACGGTGCATACTTCTGGGATGTAGATGGGAATCAGTATATTGATTTTGTAAATAGTCTGGCGTCTATCACTCTGGGTTATAATGATCCTGATGTAACAAAAGCAGTGGCCGAGCAATTGCCAAATGGCACAATCTACTCTCTCTCTCATGAATTGGAGTTTAAAGTTGCAGAAAAGATAATTGAGATGGTACCCTGCGCTGAAATGGTACGATTCGGAAAGAACGGATCGGATGCCACTTCAGGTGCAATTCGATTGGCCCGGGCTTTCACGGGCCGGGATCATGTTTTAGTTTGTGGTTATCACGGCTGGCAGGATTGGTACATTGGCTCTACAACCCGCGATTTAGGTGTTCCCAAAGCTGTGAAGGAACTTACGCACAAATTTAATTACAATGATATCCAGTCTTTAGAAGATAAATTGAAAGAACTAAAAGGTCAAGTAGCAGCGGTTATTTTAGAGCCTGTCAATGTAGTTCCTCCAAAAGATAATTTTTTGGAAAAGGTGAAACAACTCACACATGACCATGGTGCAGTTCTGATCTTTGACGAAACGATTACAGGATTCCGATTGGCAAATGGTGGAGCTCAGGAGTTTTTTGGTGTAACACCTGACTTGGCAACTTTTGGCAAAGGACTTGCCAATGGATATCCATTATCCGCTGTTGCAGGAAAAGCTGAAATCATGAAGCTTATGGAAGATATATTTTTCTCATTCACTTTTGGTGGAGAAACATTATCGCTGGCCGCTTCTTACGCGGCTTTGACGAAGCTTCAGACAGAACCGGTAATAAGTAAAATGTCTTTAATAGGGGAAAAGATTATAACTCAATTAAATGCCCTGATCAGTGAGTTTAAATTGGAGTCAGTCTTTAGTGTTTCCGGATATCCTGTATGGTCTTTTTTGATTATTAAGGATACGGAAAAATATACATCCTGGGAGCTTAAAACATTATTCCTTCAGGAGATGTTTGCCAATGGAATTTTTATTCTGGGTTCGCATAATATAAACTATGCTCATAGCGAGAAAGATGTTGAGAAACTAATGAAAAGCTACCGGTCTTACTTTGAAAAGGTATCAGCAGTTTTTAAAGGTCAGGATCTTAAAAGTTTGTTGAATTGTGAGCCACTGATTCCACTCTTCAAAATCAGATAATGCAATTGAAGATAAGGGTTGATGCGGGCAATGGAATGGGGTTGGGGCATCTCATTCGATGTTTGTCTATTGCTCAAATCGTGAGAGGTGAAAATATCAATCCGGAGTTTTATCTTATAAAAACAGATTTATCCGTTAAGAAAATTATAGAAGATGAGGGCTTGCAGTGCAGGATTCTTGACAATAATGAGTCATTCCTTGATTTGCTGACCACAACTGACCTGGTAATTCTTGACGGATATCATTTTTCAAGTGAATATGAGTATCGAATAAAAGAAAGAGTACGCAGATTAATTACGATTGACGATTTACTGGCAAGACATTTTTATGCAGATGTAATTCTAAATCATACCCCTGGTATAGATCCGGAAAAGTATAGTAAGGAACCTTATACTAGAGTTTTTACAGGACTGAAGTATTGTCTTCTTAGAGAGGCTCTTCTTAAGAGTGAAAGAAGAACTCGGGTGCCAGTAAAACTTGTTAAATGCATACTTTGCCTGGGAGGTGAGGATCCTGACAATAATACCAAAATGATTCTTTCTGGTATTCTTAAAACAGATTCTCATTTTCAGATTGATGTGGTAGTAGGGGCTTCTTATAAGCATCAGGGAACCCTTCGTGAACTTGCCTCAGAATTGAACAATGTTTCTATACATATAAATATCGATGTTCTGACGCTGGTTGGACTGATTCAAAAGGCAGATTTTGCCGTTGTTTCTGCGAGTACGATTTCTCTGGAGTGCGCATACTTAGGCATTCCTTTGTATGCAATTAAAACTGTAGAAAATCAGGACTCGAATTTCAATTACTTGACAAAACACAGAATTGCATATCATTATTCCGAAATCGGGAACTATACGCATTCGGCAGGAGAAATCATGTTGGCGAGTCAGCGCGCGGCTTTTTCGGGTGATATAAAAACCAATATTAAAAACGTAATCCTCAATGAGTATGACTGATATTGTATTAAAACCGCTACAGAGAGAAGATCTTGAGATGGTGAGAACATGGAGAAATTCTCCGGAAGTGAGCAGTTACATGTATTCTGAGAAGCAAATAAGCGAAGAAGAGCAATCTTTATGGTTTGACCGATTGGCAACGGATAAGACAAGTAAATATTGGATAATCAGCTCAAATGATCGTCCGTTGGGTGTTGCAAACATAACCGCAATAAATACCACATTGCAAAGTTGTTATTGGGCATTTTATATTGGAGACACTTCAGTAAGGGGTGGTGGCATCGGGGCAAAGGTTGAGTATAATGTCCTTAAATATGTGTTTGAGGAATTAAAGCTTAACAAACTGAGATGCGAAGTATTTGTTTTCAATGACAAGGTTATTAAGATGCACGAAAAATTTGGGTTTAGACGCGAAGCATACTACAGAGAACATTGCATGAAAAACAAAGAGTTTCATGACGTAGTCGGCCTTGCGTTGCTAAAGAGTGAATGGCTTCAGATGAAAGAAAGCTTAAGAAAGAAAATATATGGAGAATAAGTTTGTTTTGGACTTCTCTTTTTCTCAAGAAGATGTAATTGTTTTCTCGGAAGTGACTGGGGATAAAAATCCGATTCACCTTGATGAAGAGTACGCAAGTAAAACACTATTTAAAAAAAGAATAGTGCACGGATTTTTGGGAGCAAGCGTATTCTCGAAAATTTTAGGAACATTATTTCCAGGTGAAGGAACCATCTATTTAAAGCAGGATTTAAAATTCATGGCTCCAATGTTTACAGATAAAACGTACAAAGCCAGAGTGGAGGTAATTGAGATTTTTAAGGAGAAGAAAAGAGCTCGCCTAAGAACCACCGTTGCTGATGAATCTCAAAACCTTCTCATTGACGGAGAGGCATTAGTTCAGAATACTATTTTTGGTTAACCTATTTGAATTACTAAAAGTTATGGAAGATATAAAATTTGCTGGTTATGTAGTGGGCGCAGGCCATAAGCCGTTCGTTATCGCGGAGATGTCGGGTAATCATAATCAATCGCTTGACCGTGCCCTTTCTATTGTTGATGCCGCGGCATCCTCAGGTGCCCATGCTATAAAATTGCAAACGTACACTGCAGATACAATTACAGTGAAAGGTGCTTACACCATCACTGACAAGAATTCATTGTGGCAGGGGAAGGAGTTATATGATTTGTATAAACAAGCATACACCCCCTGGGAATGGCATAAAGAGATATTTGACTATGCGAAAAAGAAGGGGATGATTGCATTTAGTTCGCCTTTCGATGAATCGGCTGTTGATTTTCTTGAAAGCCTCAATGTGCCTATTTACAAGATAGCTTCATTTGAAAACACCGATCATATATTATTAAGGAAGGTCGCAAAGACAGGTAAACCTGTAATTATGTCAACGGGAGTTGCTTCCATTGCTGACATTCAGGAATCTATCGAAGTGTTAAGATCGGCAGGTTGTAAGGATTTGGTTATTTTAAAGTGTACCAGCACCTATCCTGCAACTCCTGAAAGTACAAGCCCATTCTGCGCAGATCAAAGGCGTTTGCGCTGGCTTTATCTTGATCAACAGGAATTGAAAGCCGCAGAAGCCCAGCTGTTGGGCGCAGTTGGCGTAGTTTGTTACCATTGAAGAGCTGATGGCGTGGTGATAGCACGCCCTATTTGAGCAAACCGAACGGGCATGGCTTTCCTTGGGGGAAGTTTCTTATACGCTTTCAGAAAAGGAAAAGAAATCTTTGGTTTTCAAGAGATCTCTTTTTGTAGTAAAGGATATTAAAAAAGGCGAAGTATTCACCCGTGACCATGTAAGATCGGTAAGACCTGCAACGGGTTTACATACTAGATACTATGACTTTGTCTTAGGGAAGAAAGCTACAGCGGATATTGTAGCGGGGACACCATTGAGCTTTAATCTTATTGACTCCCCTATGCCTTAGTAAATTTGTCCATTTAATCTTTCCGTTGGTCTGCCAATTAATGAGCGTTTAGATTTTGTGGTATAAAAAAAGATCAGGGAAAGCTGCATTTCTTAATGTTATTTGAATGGCGAACTCATTAATAAATCATGTATCCAATCTGGGGCTTCGGGGATTAACAATCCTGTTCAGATTTTTACTTGTTCTGGGGCTGGGCAAGTACTATAGTACAGCGGATTTAGGGCTTTTTGGATTATTCAATACGACAGTTACGATCGTCATTTTTTTCTTAGGATTTGATTTCTATTCTTACGCCCATAGAGAGATTCTAAAAAAAGATAAGGACAATCAACTCGAATTCATTACCGGAAGTATTGCTTTTTTTGCAATCACCTACCTGATTGTTTTTCCTGCCTGTTTGATTGTTTTCTTTTTTAATGTTTTGCCTTTAGAGTATTTATTCTGGTTTTACATCATTGTTTTCTTTGAGCACATCTCTCAGGAGCTATATCGATTGTTTATTTTGTTTGGGTATCAACTCTTTGCAAATGTCCTTCTTTTCATTAGAGTGGCTGTTTGGGTAATCCCAGTGATTATTTATTGGCTAATGAAAGATTTCACAGGTCTTGACTTGAACATAATTTTCTGGTGTTGGTCAGTTGGATCTGGTGGCTCTATCGTGATAGGGATTGTTTACCTGAAAAGATACTATTCCGGAATTCCGTATAACCTGACAATAAACTGGGATTGGGTTAAAAAAGGCATTCCGGTTTCTGCACAGTTTCTGGTCGGAACATTGGCCTATAAAATCATTGAATTCTCTGATCGTTATTTCCTGAATTATTATCTTGACAAGAAGGCAGTGGGTGTTTATACCTTCTATTATAATTTCGCGAATATTCTTCAAACACTTGTTTATACATTAGCGATTGCCCAACTGTATCCTAAACTCACTGAATTTTTTGCTAAAAATGATCTGGTTAGCTTTAATACCTATAAAGTAAAGTTTATAAAACAGATTATTTTAATATCTGTTTTGAGTAGCGTGGTTGTAATGGCTATAATTGTTCCAGCTATTGAAATAACTGGTAAGCAGGAATTCTACGATGAATTCCTGACTTATGTAGTCTTAATAGCTGCGGTTACGTTTTTGAATCTGTCTTTTGCTCCGCACTATGTGCTCTATTCAATGCATAGAGATAAAATCATCATGATTTCAACTGTTGCCTGTGCCTTAATCAACATTGTATGCAATTTACTGCTAACAAGTAGATTTGGTTTGATTGGTTCAGCCCTGAGTACATTAACGAGTTATGCATTTTTGATGATAATCAAGTTTTATTATGCCGCGTCAAAATAATAGAAAGAAAAATGTATTCATTTGCTATACGCCATTGCATATTCTCATTGCAAATAAGATCATAGAGAATGAAGCTATTCAAAGCTTTTCATTCATTTATCTGTCAGAGACAAAATCTGAAAAGAATCTGCATTACTATTCACTACTGGCATCGAGATCATACAGCTCTGAATACATTATTAAGAAAAATTCGTGGATTGATCTTATTAAAATTGTTTTCAGGTTATTCAATTTTATCGGAATACGGACGAAATATGAAAATGTTTATACGGGGAATATTAAAACGTTTTATTCCAGATTCATCATTTGGCTTTTGAGACCCAATACTATTTACACTTTTGATGATGGCGTGGGCAGTATCCGAAACAGTAGCGGTTATTTTTCAGACATGAACGAGGCCGCAGTATCGAAAATCTTCTTCAATATTTTTAATAAATCTTTTCTTTATAAGAATATAGTGAATCGGGTTAAACTTAACTTTACGATCTATAAGCATCCCAACGTTTTCGAGAATTCCCGGTATATTGAATTATTTCCTCGTCAGCAAAAAAGCAATACCG
>JBGATZ010000164.1:0-7135 GCA_044228905.1 Cyclobacteriaceae bacterium
CAGTTTTTTTACGTAGGTGCCCAGGCCTCGATCTGGGGATACTTCGTTGATCTCAAGCTTCATTTCGCTAAAGATTCAAGTTTTGAAATTGTACGATGGTTATATCAGATCTCATCAACAGCTACACCTACTCAAATCGCAAGCTTTCATGCCTCTTTTGCTTTCATCCTTTTTATGGGAGGAAGGTTTTTCGGAACATGGCTGCTTACCAAAGTTGCTTCTCATAAACTGCTGAGCATTTATGCAGCTATTAGCACTCTATTGATTAGTTATGGATTATTGGGTTCTGGAATTTCTGTAGTCATTGCTATCAGTCTGACATACTTCTTTATGTCGATCATGTTTCCTACCATCTTCGCATTGTCTATTAAGAATTTAGGAGAGCAGGTCAAAATCGGTTCAGGTCTGGTAATCATGGCAATCGTAGGTGGAGCAGTCTTACCACCACTCACCGGACTTCTCTCTTTATCAGGCATTCAAAATGCATTGCTCATTCCTGCGTTAGCATTCATCATCATATTCCTTTTCGGATGGAAAGGTTATAAAGTAAAATCCAATTCATGAAACGTTATTGTCTTGCCCTTGATCTGAAAGATGATCCCAAGCTCATCAAAGAATACGAACAATACCACAAACAGGTATGGCCCGAGATCATCGAAAGCATTAAGGATTCAGGAATCCTTAAAATGGAAATTTACCGAGCGGGCAATAGGCTGTTCATGATTATGGAGACAAATGACTCTTTTTCATTCATCGTAAAATCTAAAACGGATGCTAAGAATCCTAAAGTACAGGAGTGGGAACAACTTATGTGGCGATATCAACAGGCGCTTCCTCATGCATTGCAAGGAGAAAAGTGGATGCAGATGAATAAGATATTTGAACTACCCGACTAGATCATTTCAGGAGAATCTCTCTCAGCTGAGCCATTCCTGTGCTGGCCTTGTCTGCAATGATGTGAAGATTTGGAATATGAGATAAGTCGGGGACTTTGGGATCGACAAGGTATTTCGGCACTCCTCTTTTCACGTAATCGATCAGCCCCGCTGCAGGATAAACCTGCATCGATGTACCCACTACCACAAATACATCGGCTTCCGAGGCAATGCGAGCAGCTGTCTCCATCATGGGCACAGCTTCACCGAACCATACAATGTTGGGTCTGAGTTGAGAACCTCTTTCACATTTATCTCCTAACTTTAACTCCCAGCCTTTCATTGGATATACGAGCGATTCATCCAACATACTACGGGATTCAAATAAACTTCCGTGAAGATGAATGACCTTTGACGAGCCAGCACGCTCATGAAGATTGTCTACGTTTTGAGTAACAACCGTAACATCAAAATCTTTCTCCAGCTCTGCTAAAATCTCATGACCCCGGTTTGGAGAGACTTCAAGTGCTTTCTTCCTACGTTGATTATAAAACTCTAGAACGAGTTCTTTATTCTTATGCCATCCCTCGGGAGTTGCCACGTCTTCTACTCTGTGACCTTCCCACAAGCCACCGGAATCGCGAAAAGTAGGAATACCGCTTTCCGCGCTTATACCAGCACCGCTAAGCACAACGAGTTTTTTCATTAAGCCAATTACTTAAAATTAGTCTTAACAGGCAACCTGTAGATTAAAGAGGAATGTTAATTCCGGCTGCCCACACGTATTGTAACGAATAAAAATAATGATGCGCTCTGCCCTGTTCGTAAAGCTTATCATTGAGATAATCCGCAAAGGCACCCTTTACTGAACCCTCCAGGTAAAGATATTTAATGATGTTGTAACGAAGACCTGCGCTGGCCCCAAACACAACACCCGCATAACGGAAAGGGCCGTCATTATGATTACCCAAAATATAGGAATCTGTCTTAGGAATTAACAGACCTGCACCTCCGGTAACTACCGCACTTAGTTTATAATCGTCCTTGGCTGTTTTAAACAATGAATATCTTTTCACCAAGCTTAGCATAGCGTAGTTATTTCCATTGGTATGTTCATAGTGTACAAAGCCAGGAGTAACCAAGGTATCCTTATCATAATATTCCTCACGTATAGTGCCTTTCAAATGCATGACCTGGTTATCTCGTACCACGTACTTGAGGTGATCCCAGCTAAACTCTATCCCCAAATCCTTTCTCTTATTAAAAAAGTAGCCAACTCTTAACACATATTGAGGCACGGTAAGCGGGGTTTTGAGAAGATTATGCATGTCTGGCTGATCTTTTGCCTTCGCATTGTAGAGAATGAAATCATAGTCATCGGTATCCACATCTTTAAAGTGAAGAGTACTTCGTGAATACTGATTGCGATGATAGCCCCAGGTAAGATAAAATGCTCCTTTTTGTCCTGGTGATGAAACGTTTTCTAATGATTGAGAGAACGCGTTAATAGTTGCCATCAGTAGTAATACTGACAGCGATGACACATACTTCATGTAAGAGAAAGATTAAAACAAAAATTGACCTTATAACGCTACTTCTTTTTAAACAGTTGCTGCATACATTAAAATATATCAGGAAATAGTTATTAGAATTATTAATAGACAATCTCCCTAAAATCAATTTGGCATAACGATAAACGCAATCGTTCGCAACGATAATAAAATAAATTATTAGGAAGTTTTTATTTGGGGTTTAGGTCTAATGGCTCTTCAAATGAATAAATCAAAAGAGCCCGACCATCGCGTCAATTCGCTTAATTCTATAGAATTAAGCTCAATAACATTCAAAATTATGCTTTCTTCTTTTTAGCAGCAACTTTCTTCACAGCTGTTTTCTTTGCTGCCACTTTTTTCACGGCAACCTTCTTAGGCGCTGCTTCTTTCTTGACCGCTCTCTTCTTTGGAGCTGCCTTCTTTGCTTCGGCTGCCGGTTCTTCTTTCTTCCGGGCATAACCAAAACGTCCTCGTCTCTCCGGTGCATTCTCAGCGAGCGTCACACATTCCTCTAAAGTCAGCTCAGCAGGAACTTTTCCCTTCGGAATCTTCACATTTTTCTTCCCTGCTTTGATATATGGACCAAATCGTCCATTGAGAATAAGAATATCCGGATTTTCATCAAATGATTTAATCGTGCGGTTCGCATCAGCAATTCGCTTTTGTTCAATCAGCTCAACAGCACGTTCAGGTGTAACGATATATGGATCTTCTCCTTTAGGAATGGAGATAAATTTCTTATCGTGCAAAACGTATGGACCAAAGCGACCGATATTAATAGTCACCTGTTTCTCTTCGAACAATCCCATGTCTCGTGGCATCTTCATCAGTTCCAATGCCTGCTCCAATGTAACGTTCTCAATAAACTGTCCTTGTCTTAGTGCAGCAAACTTCGGTTTTTCCCCACCGTTATCATCCGGATTTTCCCCCACCTGCACATAAGCTCCATACTTACCAAGTTTCACGTAAACGTTCTTGCCCGATTTAGGATCAACACCTAATTCACGGCTCTTGTTCTGAACGGATGAACGTTCCAGCTTTTCTGTTGCCGATACGGTTTTATGAAAAGGTTTATAAAACTGAGATAACATATTTTGCCATTCCAGCTTGCCACTTGCAATTTCATCAAACTCCTGTTCGATCTCTGCCGTAAATGAATAATTAGTAATATCCGGAAAATGCTCAATCAAAAAGTCATTCACGATCATCGCCACGTTCGTAGGGAAAAGTTTATTCTTTTCCGCTCCGGTAATCTCCGTTTCTACGTTAGTAGTTACTTTATTATCCTTCAGATGAAGTGTTTTGTATTTGCGCTCTACTCCTTCTCTCACTTCTTTCACCACGTAACCTCTCTTCTGAATAGTAGAGATCGTTGGTGCGTAATTTGATGGTCGTCCAATGACCAATTCTTCCAGCTTCTTTACCAGACTTGCTTCAGCATAACGTGCAGGATGTCGCGTGAATGTTTCTGTTCCACTCAATTCATCGAGCTCGAGATCCTGACCAACAACAATCGGAGGTAATACTTTGCTGTTCTCTTCATCTTCCTCCTCATCACGAGATTCGAGATAAACCTTCAGAAATCCTTCAAACTTCACTACTTCCCCCTGAGCAACCAGCTTTCGGGGATTGGTTGAAATTGTAATGGTTGCCGTGGTACGCTCCAGTTCAGCATCTGCCATTTGAGAGGCAATAGCCCGCTTCCAGATCAGATCATACAAGCGCTCAGCGTTGCGATCCATCCCGGGATCTTTCACAGAAAAATCAGTAGGGCGAATGGCTTCGTGTGCTTCCTGTGCGCCTGAGGTTTTCGTTTTGTATTTTCTTACGTTGATAAATTCTTTTCCGTATGCACTTTCAATCTGTCTGGTTGCTCCTGCCACTGCTTCATCAGATAAATTTACTGAATCAGTACGCATATAACTGATCTTACCTGCTTCATATAGTTTCTGCGCAACCATCATGGTCTGCGATACAGAGAAACTCAGTTTTCTACCGGCCTCCTGCTGTAAGGTAGAAGTAGTAAATGGTGGTGCAGGAGATTTCTTTGCCGGTTTCTTTTGTAAATCACCAATGGTGAACTTTGCTCCCTTACAGGATTCTAAAAATTCAAGCGCTTCTTTTTCAGATTCAAATTTCTCAGGCAGTTCAGCAATGAGTTGTCTTCCTTTTTCTAAATTGAATACTGCTGATATTTTGAATGATGATTTAACTTCAAATTTTTCAATCTCACGCTCGCGTTCTACTACCAATCTCACAGCAACAGATTGTACACGACCAGCAGATAAACCTGTAGCAATTTTTTTCCAAAGAATCGGAGACAATTCAAAACCAACCAGACGATCAAGAATTCTTCGTGCCTGCTGCGCATTTACGAGGTCAATATCAATACCACGGGGAGTCTTCAACGCATTTTGAATCGCGTTCTTGGTAATTTCTGTAAAAACTATTCTCCTTGTTTTAGAATCCTTCAGGTCCAATACCTCCTTCAAATGCCAGGAAATGGCTTCTCCCTCACGGTCATCATCGCTTGCCAGGTAAACCATCTCGGCTTCTCCTGATAGCTTCTTCAGCTTGGATATAATTTCCTTTTTCTCCGGACTCACTTCATAAAGAGGAGCAAAACCGTTTTCAATATCGATGGCGCCATTTCCTTTAGTTAGATCGCGCACATGTCCCATGCTGGAAGTGACGGTAAAATCCTTTCCAAGATAGCTTTCAATGGTCTTCGCTTTCGCAGGAGACTCAACAATAACAAGGTTCTTTGGCATGCTCTTCTTTTACTTTCAAGGGGTTCAAATATCCGCATTTTTTTAAAAAACCAAATTCCATACAACTGATTGCAACTCCAAAATGGCAGTGATATACCTGAAACACAGTGGGTTTATCTTTATTTTCAGTATTAATCAAGTTGGCCTATTATTGCAGCTTTATTGCCTTTAATATGCCTTTTCAACTGTTTTTGTTACGTCATGCTGAAACTGAACTGCAACAGGCTGGGCAATCTGACTTTGATCGTCAACTTTTGCAAAAAGGGCATGACCAAATTGGTTATTTAGCTCAAAAATTGACCAGAATTCATTTTCACACTGACTCTATTATATGTAGCCCTGCAATGCGCGCAAAGACCACCGCATTAAGCCTGCTAAGTGCATTAAATATTAATTCCGATTATATTCAATTCGATCAAGCTATCTACTCTGCAGAGGTTGCCGAACTATTCGAAATCATTAAAGAAACCAAAGACAATTGCCGGCATCTATTAGTGATTGGTCATAATCCTACCTTAAGTGACCTGGTAACCAATCTGGTCAAAGGCTTCGCAGATGGCCTTCGAACTTGCGATTTTATAAGTATAGAATTGAATGTTGACCATTGGAGCGACATTCATAGAGGCGTAGGTAAGCTTAAAGAAATCATCCATGCCATTCCCGTTTAAAAATCAGTAATGAGTAAAGAAGAAACAATTAAGAATTTCGATCCGAACGGAGCGGGTATTAAAGGAAATTTGTTTGGCCTTCCCTACTCGTTGGAAGAATCTGAAGTAGTAATTGTTCCTATCCCATGGGAAGTCACGGTTTCTTATCGAACCGGCACTGCCCTTGGCCCTAAGGCAATATTGAATGCCTCTTCACAAATTGATTTCTTCGTAAAGGAAATTCCTGATGCCTGGAAACTGGGGGTAAGTATGCTCCCCTATCCTGAAAAATTGTATCAGGAAAACAGGCAGATCAGGTCAATGGCAAAAGACTACATTACCATTTATGAAAAAGGAGAATCAGTAGAAAATCAAAAACCCATTTTGGCGCGCATCAATGAGTCATGTGAAAGTCTGAACATCTACGTAAAAAATACCGTTCAGAAATACCTTAAAGAAGGAAAACTCGTAGGGCTCCTTGGAGGAGATCACAGCACTCCGTTGGGTTTTATCCGTGCATTAAGTGATCAATACGATCGTTTCGGAATTCTTCATATTGACGCGCATGCCGATTTAAGAAGAGCCTATGAAGGTTTTACTTATTCACATGGATCTATCATGTACAATGCATTAAAGATTCCCGCAGTGAACAAAATTGTTCAGGTAGGTATTCGTGACCTCTGTGAAGAAGAGATGAATGTAATTAATCGAGCCATGGGAAGAGTAAAAGTATTCTTCGATGACGAGATGAAGGAGAGCCAGTTTAACGGCAAGAAAAACTGGGAATCCATTTGCAATGACATTATCAAGGAACTTCCTCCACTGGTGTATATCAGTTTTGATATCGATGGCCTCGATCCGAAGTATTGCCCCAATACAGGCACACCGGTGCCCGGTGGGTTAGAATACCAACAGGTGACTTATCTGATCAAGTCATTAGCTAAGTCAGGAAAGAAAATCATTGGTTTTGATTTGAACGAAGTGGCACCAGGAAGCAACGATGAATGGGATGGCAACGTAGGAGCGCGTCTCCTCTACCATCTTTGCAACTGGATGGCCGTTTCCAATAAAATACTATCCGCTAAAGATCAAACGATCTGAGGCGCATTTTGATTAGTTCTTATCAGGAAGAGAAGCGTGATCCTTCTGATACGGGTAATCAAATAAGCCGTGTTCTTTAATCGCCTCTTCCACTTTATGAGGAACAAATTTTTCCCAGCCATTTTCACCTTTCTTGATCATGGCCAGCACATTATCAGAAATGATGTGAAGGTTATTTGCGTTTGCGT
>JBGATZ010000164.1:7143-9723 GCA_044228905.1 Cyclobacteriaceae bacterium
CATGAGGTATCGGAATAAATAGCGGAGATTCTCCGGCAAAACGGTTTCAAAATCTTTCAGCGTAAACAGATCGTGTGAATTGGCCTGCCAGGCCGGATAGATATACAGCTTCACATTCGACCCGAACAACGATCCAAAGCTCTCTAAAATCCCTCCACGGATATTTTCATACGTCTTCTCTTCAAATATTTTCTGAAGCGCATAAATTCCCATGATAATCCCGATCTTCTTACCTTTTGTAATCTTGGACAAGTAATCCACCAGCCGGTAGTATTCAAAATAGTTCGATACCAGTACATTTTGTCCTAACGAGCAAATGATATCTGCACGATGTAAGAAGTCACGTTCGTCAATCTTTCCATCCGGACTGAGATCATTTAAAGTCAGCTCTGTAAGCACCACCATCTTTGACCGATCCACATCTGGCTCACTCCGAAAACGCCTGCGTGAGGTTAGCAACATATCAGCATTCACATGTGTTACCGGGCGAAAACGACCACGCAACACCAATACATTCTTTTTATAAAGCTCATCAGACGGGTGCATTACCTTTCCGTTTGGACCAAACATGGTGGCTTTGGTCAGCCCATTCTTCACCAGCTTCAAAGCCATCAACCGATTATCTACATGCGTAAAATCTGGTCCTGATAGCTGAAACATATCTATCTCTATTCTTCTGGAAGTTAATCCATCGATCAATGACATGAGTATCTCTTCTGGCTCTGAAATGAACATACAGGCATAGATCATGTTAACACCTACCATCCCCACAGCCGTTTGCTGCTGCAACGGGTCATTGTCATGCATTTTCAAATGAATGACACAATCATTGGGTTGAGTATTAGGTCGCAATTGAAACCGGAGTCCAAGCCAACCCTGGCCTTGGTTCGTACGGTCATAGTTCAGCGCTTCAATAGTATCTGCAAAAGCAAAGAAACGTGTTTGTTCAATACGGTGAGGCAGACGCTCTGGCAAAAGTTCATACTCTTTATCGAGCATCTTCATCAGGCGGCTTTCGCTTACATAACGTTCACCAGGGCCATATATCGCATCACTGAACTTCATGTCATAAGCCGAAATTGTCTTGGCAATGGTCCCGGATGCACCACCCACTTTAAAGAAGTTTGCCGCCACTTCCTGTCCCGCTCCGATCTCTGCAAAGGATCCGTAAATCGCTTTGCTAAGATTGATTCTCAATGCTTTCTCCTGTGTCGTTAGTTTCTTTACCTCATCCATAGCCAATTCAAAGGAATTTGTATACTTCGTTATCTTTAAAACAGTATTTCAATCGATTTAATCAAGAGAACATTATCGCGTCAAGGTCACTTTTCATCATTTTCAAAATGAAACTGAAAAGTAGTATAAACGCATTAAACAAACGGCTTTTCAATGATTTTAGTTTGATTTCTAATTCGCTTCCAATACAGCTATACTTTACTTTTTCAAAGGTGACTTACTATCACAAACAAGAAAGCTCCGTGTTCGGAGCTTTCAGTTGTTACTTTGATAATAGTACTAGTCAGTGCTTCTTCCTTCAAATCAGCCCATTCATCCGGCTGCGGAGGTGTACCTTTTTCAAACACCTTTTCAATCAGCCATTTTACTACCTCCTTTTTCATCCCGAATTTCTTCACCACATCTTCACAAAAAGCAATTTCATTTTTCACTACGTTATCTGCGTATACCATCAGCATCAGATCGTAGAGCACATTCATCTTATCATGATGATTATCCGAACATTGATCTGAAATTTTTCCTTTTGAGTCAACGAGTTCTTTTGATCTGGCGATCTTTTTCAAGCCATAACGCTTCCCGATTTTGAAAAGCATTTTTTCTTCCTTTTCATGAATAAATCCATCGGCCTTGGCCAACGCAAGCAGATTCTTGATGTGATTTTTCTTGTAGGACAGGTATTGATTTTCAAAAAAGCCGATCATAATGTTATTCGTTTAAATTACGATTTACGAAATACAATTTACGAATTTTAACACTCCCTCAATTCGTCAATTGTAAATCTAAAATTTCAAATTCTTAGTCAACCCAATCTGCCACAAACAAATTAGTATTACGGGTTCCTCCGTTGTTGCGATTGGAAGAGAAAATGATTCTCTTCCCATCTGGGGAAAACATCGGAAAGGAATCAAATACTTTATCGTAAGAAATTTGTTGAAGCCCTGTTCCATCTTCATTGATCATAAACAGGTTAAATTCAAATCCACGTGTTCCTTTATGATTAGAACTGAAGATAATCTTCTTCCCTTTTGGATGGTAGAAAGGTGCCCAGTTGGCTTTTCCCAAATGGGTGATTTGCTTCAGATCAGAGCCATCTATATTGCAGGTGAAGATCTCCATTTTGGTTGGAGCAACCATTCCTTGCTTGAGGTAATCCTGATATTCTTTCTTTTCTTCTTCGGTAGTGAAGCGTGAAGCACGGAAAACAATTTTCTTTCCATCTGGCGAAAAGAAAGCACCACCGTCATAGCCTAATTCATTGGTGATTTGCTTTACGTTCTTGCCATTGGTGTCCATTGTGTATAAATCCAAATCACCATTACGTGTAGACGTGAACACAATCTTATC
>JBGATZ010000165.1:0-9422 GCA_044228905.1 Cyclobacteriaceae bacterium
CGACTCCTCCAAGCCAAAATACTATGTACTGGACATGTTTCCTTATCCATCTGGTGCAGGTCTTCACGTAGGTCACCCGCTCGGCTACATCGCCTCTGATATCGTGGCTCGCTTCAAGCGGGTGAAAGGGTTCAACGTGCTTCATCCCATGGGTTTCGATGCCTTCGGTTTGCCGGCAGAGCAATATGCGATCGAGCATGGCATTCACCCTGCTGTCTCTACGGCACAAAATATAGAAAACTTCAAAAGGCAGATGGCCAAGATCGGGTTCTGTTATGACTGGAGTCGGGAGGTACAGACGTGTGATCCGGAATATTATAAGTGGACACAATGGATCTTCCTTCAGATATTCGACAGCTGGTTCAATCGTAAAAAAGAGAAAGCAGAACGCATCGCTGATCTGATTTCCTTATTCGAAAAAGAAGGGAATACTAATCACGCTTTTCCGAACGCCAAGTTCAAACTGGATTCCGGAAAAAATTCTTTCAGCGCTGCCGAATGGAAAGCATTCTCCGAAAAGGAAAAGCAGGAAATGTTGATGCAATATCGTTTGGCTTACCTGGCTTACACCGATGTAAACTGGTGCGAAGCATTGGGAACCGTGTTGGCCAACGATGAAGTGATCAATGGAGTAAGCTATCGCGGTGGATTTCCGGTAGTGAAAAGACAAATGCGTCAGTGGAGCTTGCGCATTACCGAATATGCAGAGCGTTTATTGAAAGGATTAGACGAGATTGATTTCAGTGACTCGATGAAAGAGATCCAGCGCAACTGGATCGGCAAAAGCGTAGGCGCGCGAATCACATTCAAAGTAAAAAGTGAGAAAACATCCAATGCAGAGTTGACTGTATTTACCACGCGTCCCGACACCATCTTCGGTGTGGACTTTATGGTGATTGCTCCGGAACATGAATTGGTAAAAGAAATCACCAGTGCCGCTCAACAAGGAGACATTGATCAGTATTTAAAATATGTGGAAAGTCGATCTGAAGTAGATCGTATGGCCGAAGTGAAAAAGATCACCGGTGCATTTACAGGAGCGTATGCCATCAATCCATTCAATGGCAGAGAAGTGCCGATATGGATTGGTGAATATGTTTTGGTAGGCTACGGAACCGGTGCCATCATGGGCGTGCCTTGTGGCGATGAGCGCGATTACAAATTTGCCAAGCATTTCAACTTACCGATTACCAATATCATTGGATCGTATTACGATGGCACCAATGCCAATCCTACTTACGAAGCCACATTAGAAAATTCTGATTTCCTGAACGGATTGAAGATGAAAGCCGCTTTGGATGTGGTAGTGAAGAAAGTGGAAGAAATGGGTATTGGCAAAAAGCAGATCAACTATAAGATGCGCGATGCAGGCTGGAGCCGTCAGCGCTACTGGGGTGAACCATTCCCCGTTGTGTTCCGCGATGACATGCCGTATGCAATGGATGAAAAAGAATTGCCATTGGCATTACCTGACTCCAACAATTTCAAGCCATCTGGTAATGGAGAAGGTCCATTAGCGAATCTGAAAGACTGGATCAACATCAGCGCAACGGAGAAAAGAGATTCCAACACCATGCCTACGCACGCAGGTGCAGCTTGGTACTTCTTACGCTACATGGATCCACACAACGACAAAGCATTTGCTGATCGGAAAGCATTGGATTACTGGAACCAGGTAGATGTGTACATCGGAGGATCAGAACATGCCGTGGCACACTTGCTGTACTCACGCTTGTGGACAAAAGTATTGGCTGACTTAGGTTATATCAACTTCGATGAGCCATTCAAGAAGCTGATCAACCAGGGTAAGATTACTGGTGATTCGAGATTTGTTTATCGTGTTCGAGGCACAAATCAATTTGTTTCTGCCGGATTGAAAGACAAGTATGAAACCGATGCGCTTCATGTTGACGTCAATATCGTCAATGGACTAGAACTAAATACAGATGCATTCAAAAAATGGAAGCCCGATTTTGCCAAAGCAGAATTCATTCTGGAAGATAGCAAGTACATCTGCGGATCCGCGATTGAAAAAATGAGTAAGTCCTACTTCAACGTGGTGAATCCGGATGACATCATCGATTCTTACGGTGCGGATACATTGCGTTTATACGAAATGTTCCTCGGCCCGTTGGAACAATCCAAACCGTGGAGCACGAATGGGATTGATGGTACATACAAATTCTTAAGACGCTTCTGGAATTTAGTACACGACAATACCGGCAAGTTCAATGTAAGCGATACAGAACCAACACGCGAAGAACTGAAAGTGCTGCACAAAACCATTAAAAAGATCGAGCAGGATGTAGAGAATTTCTCTTTCAATACCTCAGTGAGTGAGTTCATGATCTGTGCCAATGAATTGTCTTCATTGAAGTGTAACAAACGGGCCATCATTGAGCCACTGGTAATCGCCCTCTCTCCTTTCGCTCCACACATCACGGAAGAATTGTGGTCACTACTTGGCCACACTGATACGGTGTTGAATGCTTCTTTCCCTAAATACGATGAGCAGTATCTGAAAGAAAGCTCATTCAACTACCCGATCTCCATCAACGGTAAAGTAAGAGCAGAGATGCCTTTTGCATTAGACATGCCAAAGGAAGATATAGAGAAAGCAGTATTGGCTTCCGAGATCGTACAAAAATGGACCGAAGGCAAACCTCCCAAAAAGATGATTGTCGTTCCGGGAAGAATTGTAAACGTGGTATTGTAACAATTGACTTTTAAGAAAGGTAATTGATTGCCCAAAAGGCTGGTTAATTACCTTTCTCATTTTTGGAACCAAAGACCCATAATAGTATTGATCATGACGTCTGCTTTATGGATATTAAACAAACGTCAAATCAAAAATGGTCCTCCAGGTTCTGTTTATCAT
The DNA here is from genome assembly GCA_044228905.1 of Cyclobacteriaceae bacterium. GTDB lineage: Bacteria > Bacteroidota > Bacteroidia > Cytophagales > Cyclobacteriaceae > ELB16-189. Next base: position 2,879 of record JBGATZ010000165.1, read on the forward strand.
CAAAATTCAATTCTAATCGCCTCCTAATAGCCGTTCGCCACAATTGGATTACTTTTACGGTCCTATTATTGATAAGTTGGCCTGGAACATTGTTTTATGAATCGCTTTAATCTTACTCCCTATGCCGAAGCCTCGGCAGAAGTAAAATCCATTTATGATGAGACCATGAAAGAGATGGGTATTCCCTTCGTGCTCAATTGGTTTAAATGTCAGGGTAACAACGCTATATTATTGAGGGGTAATTGGGAAAAACTCCGTGCTACCATGCTGCGTGGTAATGTTCCCTTTTTATTGAAGCAGCTCATTATTCACAACATTTCCAATCAAAAAGGATGCACGTATTGTGCTCACGCCCATGGTGTGATTGCCAATAGCCTGGGTGGAAAACTAATGGGCAATAACAACACGAAGATCACCGAAAATCTGGATTCAGAATTGATCCCCTCTGCTTACCGCAGCGCAATAAAGATTGTAACTAAATGCGCACTGGAACCTGCCTCAACCTCCGATGATGACTTTCAGAAGTTAAGAGCCGAAGGGTTTACTTCCAATGAAGTGCAGGAACTGATGGCGCTTGCCGACCTGACTAATATGATCAATACCATTGCTGATATTTCAGGTATTAAGATTGACAACGAGTTGATGGAAGCGTAATCCATGAACGCTCAGGATTCCGGTTTACAGGAATTATCCCTACGGATAAAATATGAAAGCTTTGCCAAACTCACCACAGAGTTGGGCACTGCGCACAGCTTTCCTGAAGTATCGGAAGTTTTACAACGAAACCTGAAGTACATTTTCAATTTCACCCACTTCCGTTTCCTGATATTCTACAATAGCGAAGAACTATTTTTCGAGATTGATCGCCTGTCATCCAGTTTCAGCTATGAAATTGTCAATTCAAGCGTGGCCGAACGGGAAACGATAGAGCGGAATGTGCCATTACTGTTAAACGAACAGGAGCTCACCACAAGGCAATCAGAAATTCCTTCCTTCTTTGCTACGTTGGAGACGAAACATCTTTGCCTCTATCCATTGCGTTTGGATGCGAATCAATACATGCTCATTGGTGCAGCTAATCAGGATCAGAAAGCTCCCTCGGATGCCGACTACCGCTTTCTTCGCCTGACGGGAGAATTTCTTCTCAGCAAATTATCACAACTGATATTGACCAGCCGCCTGGAGCAGATGGTAAACAAAAGAACCGCTGAACTGAATAAAGTAAATGGTGATTTATCCACGCTATTCTACCGCACATCACACGACTTTAACGCACCGTTGACTTCGTTATTAGGTCTTTTGAATTTGTGCCGATGGAAATCAATAATCCTGCTGAACTTCAACCCCTCTTCAATTACACTACGCAAGTAATCGAGCATACTCAGCGAATGTTGCTGAAACTGAAAATCGTGAGCGAAATTGAAACGTTGGTGCAGACACCTGAACGGATCAATTTGCAGGGCTTCATTTTTGCCATTAAAGAAAAATACAGATCCGTTGCGGGGAGCAAGAATATAACGATCACCAGTGAGGTCAGGGCTGACAAAGACATTTATTTCAGCACCGAGATATTAAAAACATTACTTGAAAATCTGATGGACAATAGTGTACAATACCATCGGTTGAAACCAGATAGCTTTATAAAAATAACAGCAAGTCATCAGCAATCGGTACTTAGGGTAAGTGTGGAAGACAATGGCCAGGGAATACCGAGAGAAGAGCTCCGGTTTATCTTTGATATGTATTCACGCGCCAATGAAAACTCAAAAGGAAACGGACTGGGTCTTTACCTGGTAAAGAAAATCACGGAGAAACTGAATGGATATGTTCAGGCTAAAAGTGAGTTGAACAAAGGAAGTCGCTTCGACATCAGCATCCCGTTGATTGACTAACACGATCGCTGTCTTCTTTGACTAAGAACCGGGATAGAAATAGAAGGCGGAGGCATTAATAAAAACACCGGCACTCGTTGCCCATTCACATTTCCATTAGGAACATGTACTTTCTCCGCTACCTCTTTATAGGAGTATTTTTGTCCGGGATTCCTGAGTGCATGCACATCGATATGCATACCATTAGCCCCGCCACTCATTACAAAATTAAAATGAGGTAGTCGTGCCACGTTTATGGTTATGAACCGGATGCCCTTGTTCTTAATCTTTCTCTCTTTCTGATCAATTACGAAATCATTTCTTACCATGACCTGAGCGGTCAATGTATGAGCCACTATAAAAGCAAAAGTCAGGACAACAAATCGCTTCATTATCCTAATTTAATCAAAAGGCCATTGATAAGCGAATCCGATAACACTGCCGCAGCTTATTACAATTTAGGGAGCGTTAAAACCAAAAAGCCATGCCTAACATCCATTAGCAATCTTATAACATTTGCTTAACTTAGCACACTTTTAAAATTTTCAATCGGATGCATTCTTCCAAAATTGTAGGCATTGGCCATCACGTACCGGAAACAGTAATCACTAACGAATACCTTTCGACCATCATTGATACCAATGACGCCTGGATCACTGAACGAACGGGCATCAAAGAACGAAGATGGATGAATCCCGAAACAGATACGGTGGCTAACATGGCTGCTAAAGCATCCCGAATGGCGTTGCAACGCGCTGGCCTCACTGAAAAGGATGTAGAGTTTATTGTATTCGCTACCATCACTTCCGACTATTATTTCCCTGGCTCGGGTGTGCTGTTACAGCGCGAGTTGGGCCTCGAAAGCATTGGTGCCTTGGATATAAAAAATGCCTGTTCCGGTTTCATTTATGCGTTATCCATTGCCGATCAGTTCATCAAAACCGGCATGTATAAAACCATTTTGGTAGTGGGTGCTGAAATTCAGTCCACTGCGCTGGACATCTCCACAAGAGGAAGAAACACGGCAGTAATTTTTGGAGATGGCGCAGGTGCCGTTGTACTTCAACCTTCTTCGAAGCCCGGAATTCTTTCCACTCACCTCCACTCAGATGGCCGCTTTGCAGAAGAGCTGTTCGTAAAAGATCCGGGAAGCAGCCGTCCGCATAAAGAACGCCAGCCTGAACAATTTCTTGATACGTCCGGATTTAAAGTGCACATGAACGGTAATCAGGTATTCAAGCATGCCGTGGTTCGGTTCATGGAAGTGATCAACGAGGCGCTTACTGCAAATAACATGACGAAGGAGAATATTGACTTGCTGGTTCCGCATCAGGCCAATCTCCGCATCAGCCAGTACATTCAGGAAAAGCTCTCTTTACGAGATGATCAGGTGTACAACAATATCATGCGTTACGGAAATACCACCGCAGCGTCCATTCCTATTGCCATGAGCGAAGCCTGGGCAGAAGGAAGAATCAAAGAAAATGACGTAATTTGTTTAGCCGCTTTTGGCAGCGGGTTCACGTGGGCCTCTGCATTGATCAAGTGGTAATCAGTTACCATTAAATTTTAAGGTTGCCGATTCAATTAACCGACACCCATGAAAACCCCTGCTTACAACCCGAGCCCCATTGAAGTAGACTTTGCGAATGCATTGTTCATTTTGCAAAAGGAAATACAAAAACACCTTCAGGGAAATGAAATCGTCCACGTGGAAAGCAACATCAAACGCGAAAATCCCATGGTGAAGTTCAATCTTCTCGATAAAGATGGTGATCCGCATGAAATTGTAGTGCGCATTGTACAAATTCCAGATAAGTTTTAACCGAACCGAAGAGTAAATGTCGCTGCTCATTGTTCTCTTCTGTATTGGACTTTTAATCCTCTTCATTACCAAATTCAAGATCAATGCCTTCCTGGCATTTTTAATGATCTCCATTCTTGCCGGTTTACTCCTCGGCATGGATGTAACCAAAATCACGGGCTCGGTTCAAAAAGGATTAGGCGACATGCTCGCCTCTTTGGTGATCGTTGTCGTGTGTGGTGCCATGCTGGGCAAGCTCGCAGCCGACAGCGGAGCAGCACAACAAATCGCCTCTGGCTTAATGAAACTCTTCGGTGAGAAGTACATTCAATGGGCACTGATGGTCACGGGCTTCATTATTGGCATTCCACTGTTTTATAATGTAGGATTCGTATTGGTTGTGCCGTTGATTTTTTCTGTGGCATATAAGTACAAACTGCCAGTAGTGTACATCGGTCTCCCCATGTTGGCAGCATTGTCAGTAACGCACGGATTTCTTCCTCCTCATCCCTCACCTACTGCATTGGTGGGGCAATTTCATGCAGACATGGGTACCACATTGCTTTATGGAATTGCGATAGGTTTTCCAACGGTGGTGTTAGCCGGACTGGTATTCTCTAAAACATTGAAAGACCTGAAAACTCCTGAGAACAAAACGTTTGGAGCAGCAACAATACCAGCCGATCAGATGCCCGGATTAGGGATCAGCATGTTCTCATCTTTGCTTCCCATTCTTTTACTGGTGGTCACTACTTTTCTGGGATACCTGATTACAACGCCTGGTCCGTTGAAAAATGGAATCACCTTCTTCAGTGATCCTGCCATTGTGATGATCATTTGTCTGATTATAGTGACTTATACTTTAGGTCTTCGTCAGAACATGAGCATGAAAAAAATCATGGACATCTATGGCGATGCAGTGAAAGACATCGGGATGATCTTATTGATCATGGGTGGCGCAGGTGCATTGAAACAAATTCTTATCGATAGTGGAATCAGTTTGGAAATTGCTGAGTTGCTTCGCGGTCTTACCATTGAGCCCTTGATCCTGGGTTGGCTGATGGCTTCGATCATTCGTGTGTGCGTAGGGTCTGCCACTGTAGCCGGATTAACTACGGCAGGAATCATTGCACCGCTAATGGCTGGCTGGCCAGGCACCGATCCAAATCTGATGGCATTGTCTGTTGGGGCAGGAAGCCTGATGTTCTCGCACGTAAACGATGCCGGATTCTGGCTCTTCAAAGAATATTTTAACCTGAGTATTCGTCAAACAATCCGCTCCTGGTCCATGATGGAAACGATTGTGGCCGTCTGTGGCATTGTGGGTGTGATGATCATTCATTACATCATCCGATAAATTCTTCACATTCAATAGAATTTTTTGCTACTTCCCATCGTTGGAGAACAAAACAGATTTTGCGATGGAGAGAGTAGTTCAATCAAAACGGGAAGAAATTGCGAATGCGATCACACATGGGCTTGGTGTTCTGCTGTCCATAGCTGCACTTGTGTTGCTGATTGTGTTCGCAGCGATGAAGGGAACCGTGTGGCACCTGGTGAGTTTTACGGTGTTCGGAACGGCACTGGTTATTCTATACCTCGCCTCCACTTTGTATCATAGTTTCACTAATGCAAGCGTGAAACGGCTGTTCAATAAGTTCGATCACATGGCCATCTATTTACTGATTGCAGGAACCTACACTCCGTTTTGTTTAGCGGTATTAAGCGGTTGGGTTGGCTGGACACTTTTAGGTGTAATCTGGACATGTGCTATTCTGGGGATTATTATGAAAGTGTTTTACACCGGCAAAAAAGAAATGCTCTCCACGGCACTCTACATTGCCATGGGATGGATCGCCATTGTTGCTATTAAACCACTTTATGATGCGATGCCTTTTTCAAGTTTTGTCTATCTCATGCTTGGAAGTGCATTCTATACGATCGGCACCATTTTCTTTGTAAAGGACAGAATCACCTATTTTCACAGCATCTGGCATCTTTTCGTATTGGCTGGCAGCGTCTCTCATTTCTTTTCGGTAGTAAGCTTATTGGGATAATCACTGATTGCTTATCTTTTGAACCAAATTTTAAGCTCAAAAGATATGTCAGCAGAAACACCCGATCAGCGTTTTGAAAAACTAGGTCTCACCTTACCTCCTGCCCCAACTCCTATCGGAGTGTATAAGCCCTTTTTAATTGTTGGCAACTTCGTTTACGTATCGGGGCATGGTACAGTGAAAGAAGATAAGAGTTTGATCATCGGTAGAATTGGCAAAGACATGGATATGGATGAAGGAAAACTCGCTGCTCAGCAAGTCGGACTTGCCATTCTTGCTACGCTCAAAAAAAATCTTGGAAGTCTGAACAAGATCAAACGTGTAATTAAAGTGCTGGGTATGGTCAATTGTGTTCCTGAATTTGAACGTCACCCCTATGTAATTAATGGATGCAGCGAGCTGTTCGCAAAAGTATGGGGCGATGAAAATGGTGTGGGTGTACGAAGTGCCGTGGGCATGGGTTCATTGCCTGATAACATTCCCGTTGAAGTAGAAGCGATGTTTGAGTTACAATAGTCTTTTCCTTCTAAGAAAGAAAAACATTCTTTGTGTCTTTGAGCCTTTGTGGCTAATACCTTAAACAGTATCCTCCTATGCAAAACGAATGGTACGTTATTAATAACATTGATCAGGTTGATTCCCCTGCTTTAGCAGTTTATACCGAACGTGCGAAAGAAAACATAACCATCCTGAAGGGATTTGTAGACGATGTCAGCCGTCTACGTCCCCACGTAAAAACACATAAGTCTTCCGAAATCAGTAAAATGCTACTGGATGCAGGGATAAAAAAATTCAAATGCGCCACCATTGCT
>JBGATZ010000166.1:0-9260 GCA_044228905.1 Cyclobacteriaceae bacterium
TGGTGTGGAATCACTTATCAATCACCCCGCGTCAATGACGCACGCCAGCATTCCCAAAGAAGAGCGACTTAAAAACGGATTGAGTGATTCACTGATCCGGTTAAGCATTGGAGTAGAAGATGCAGAAGATCTGATTGCTGATTTGGATCAGGCGCTGTCAAAAGTATAAGTTCACGTCATACACCAAAACAAAAATCCCTGCAGTCATGCAGGGATTTTTTATTTCAGTGCTTACGAATCCAGTTAGTTAAGGATTCTTTTTAACGGTATTGGTTTTTGCTCTTCTGATATTCCTGCTTGCCCTGTCCTGCTTGCGCTCCAGTCTGCGTTTTTCCGAACCGGTCACCGTTCCATCCGACTTCGCTCTGCGTTCGCTTCTGCGAATATGACGTTGTTGTTTATTTAAAGCGGCTGCCTCTCCGTTGGAGATCTCTCCACTGTTTCGTCCTTCACGAATACGGGCACGCTCGGCTTTCTGCCTCACATCTGCTCTCGGTGTGGTAGTTTGTGCATAGCATGCGATGGTGAATACAAAAAGGAATACGCTTAATACGATCTTTTTCATGTTCTTAATCATTTATAATTCTTAGACCTGGAAAAAAGAAAAAGGTTTAACCTCGATAAAATTAACTGGCAGGAATCTTCACTTCAAACTGACTGCCCTCCTTCTGGCTGATCAGATTGATTTCACCATTTAGCCGGTCCACCAACGTTTTCACAATCGCCAGGCCAAGTCCATTTGAGCTCTCACCCCCGGTTGGTCGTGCACTTAGTTTTTTAAATTTCTGAAAAAGAAACTGCTGATCCTGCTCTGTAAAGCCAGGACCCTGATCTTTTACTTTTATAATCAACTGATTTACGTTCACTTCACTGGAAAGATAAACGGCTGTGTTTTTAGGAGAGAACTTGATCGCATTGGAGACCAGGTTATCCAGGATGCGTCCCAGATAACTGGCGTCCGAGAAAATCTTTTCCGAAGCTTTGTTGTCGTATTCGATGCGGATGGACTTCCCGTCTGCCGTTTCCTGAAATGACTTTATTTTATTTCTGATGATCTCTTCGACATTTACCCATTCCTTTTTAGGCATGTCTTTCACTTCTTCCAGTTCGTTCACATCGAGCAAGTCGGTAATCAGGTCAAGTCCGGAACGTGTGGCATCTTTGATTAGCTGAACGTATTCTTTTTGCTGAGGGATTAATCCGCCTTCAATCTCCATGATATTGGCCAATCCGTAAATCCGGTTGAGGGGTGATTTCAAATCGTGCGCCACGATGTTCATGAGTGTATTCTTCTCTTGATTCAGATCCTGCAGCACCTGGTTGTTTTTGAAAAGGTTTTCATTCTGATTGTAAATTTCCTCGCGTTGCGTGACAATGTGTGAGTTTTGCAAGGCCAGTTTGTGATTGATCAGTCTTCGCCTTCTGCCGTTGGACCAGATCAGGGTGGCAATAGCCGTGATGGAAATAACTGTCACAATTAAAACGATATTCTGAAATCGTTGCTTCCCGATCATTGCTACGTTTTTTGCCTGCTCTGCTTTCAACACTTCATTCTCACGCTCTTTCTTTTCTATTTCCAATTGAAATTGTAAGCGATCGATCTGGCGGTTCAAATCCGTGTTCTGAAGCATTTCGTTCAGAATCTTATACTTGCTGGAATACTCATTGGAGAGTGCCACATTTTGCTTTCGCTTATAAATCTCGGCAAGAAGCTGTGAGGCATCACGTTGAAAAGATCGTGTTCCCGATTTTTCGGATTCGATAGAAATCTCTTTCAACAGCGCAAGGGCTTTATTGTCATCCTTTTGCTCATAATAGTATTTGGCCTGCAGCAGCGTAGCTCTCAGGAATAAGCGTTGATTGGTTTTGTTGGTGATGATTGACAAAACGTTTTGCGCTGCCTCAAAAGCCGCTCTTTTGTCTCCGGTTTCAAAAAGAATTTCCGCCATTCCCAAACCGATCTCTGCCTTGGTTACCCGGTCAGAGAATTTTACAGAGATGGAATCCGCCCGCTTGAATTTCTCCAGTGCCTCTTTGGTATTACCAAGTGACTGGTACACCAATCCCAGTTCAAGAAGCGCGGAAGTTACTGCACGCGGTTCTCCAATTCTGCTTCGGAGCTCATAGGCTTTCTGCGACATTTCCAATGCTTTATTAAACTCATTCTGCGATTTATGTAAGTTGGAAAGACTTCGATACACATAAGCCAGCCCGGAGATGTCTCCTTTCATTTCAAAAATATCTTTCGACCGGATGAGGTTGTCATAAGCACGCACCAGATCTCCCTGATCGAAGAACATCCGGCCAAGATTATTATATCCGAATGCCAATTGAGTAGAGTCATTCTGCTGCAAAGCGATCTCGATGGCTTTGTGATGATACTCAATGGACGTTTTATAATCACCTTTATTGGCTGCTGCCAGTCCGATAAAACTTAATGGCTTGGATAAATCTTTCTCCAGTTCAAGCTGCCGACCCAGTTCATAAGCTTTGGTGCAATAATAAATGGTACTGTCAGGGTAGGAATAGCGATAGTCAAATCCAATTGCATTCCAGATCACAAACTTCTCACCGGGGGTAGCTTTCTTTAGTTTTTTGCGAAGACTATCAATGAGTATAACATTCTGCGCGGAAGCTCCGAACGAAAGCAATAAAAGGAATAGGGTTACCGATCTTCTCATAGGATAGCTTCAGACACTTCTTCAGCTAAATGGGCCAACTATTTATTGAAGAGTACTGGTCAAATTTATTAATCCTTTCATTCTGTACAAAAATGAAGCTTAAACATAACATAGTTTCAGCGAACTACCTCATTACCATTGAAATAGAGATTTTTAATCCTTCTCCAGAAAATTCATGTCCCTGGAAAAAGTTTCCTCAATAGATCGAAGGGCGATTAATGCAATGACAATGGTTCCAATTCCGATCAGCAATGCCCCTTGAATTATTCCCACTGTGCCTCTGAGGTATTTGAAGATCCAGGTGAGCGGAACCACTGTGCCCCGGATAAAATTGGGTACCGTAGTGGCAACGGTAGACCGGAGATTCGTGCCAAACTGTTCCGCTGCGATAGTCACAAATAATGCCCAATAGCCCACTCCAAATCCAAGCATAAAGCAGGTAACGTAAAACCCGCTCATGGACACCATTGGTGAATAGAGGTAGAAGAAAATGAAACAGAAAGTGAGCAATATAAAAATCAACACCACTTTCTTGCGCGAGTGTAATGCCTGACTTAGAAGGCCACTCACCAGATCACCTGCTGCCAATCCGATGTAACTCCACATCACGGAGTCGCCCGCCAGGATAGTCCCTTGTATACCTAGTGCTTCCGCTATTTCGGGTGAAAAGAAAATGAGTATGCCAATAGTAAACCAAATGGGCAGGCCGATAAAAATACAACCCATAAATTTTTTAAACCGATCGCGTGTGGCAAATAGCTGAAAGAAATTTCCCCGCTCCACGTGTTCTTCTTTCACTTTCAGGTAAATACCTGATTCAAATACACTGACTCTTGCTACTAAGAGCGCAAGACCAAGTGCACCTCCGATAAAGTAAGAGATCTGCCAGTTGGCAAAATAGGTGATCCCCCAGTTAGCTTTAGCTACGAAGTTAGCAACCACTGCGCCCATCAAACCTACCACGGCAATAATGGTGGTACCATAACCCCGAAGGCGTGTGGGCAATACTTCTGAAACCAACGTGACACCTGCACCCAACTCACCGGCAAGTCCTATACCGGCAATGAAACGAAGAAATATGTATTGCTCAATAGTGGTAACAAAACCATTGGCTATGTTCGCCAACGAATACATTAAAATGGATCCAAACAAAACAGACAGGCGGCCACGCTTATCTCCCATAATACCCCAGATGAGTCCCCCCACCAGAAGACCAGCCATTTGCCATTGCACCAACAACTCGCCCTTCTCAAACAGCTGTTCCTGGGGAAAGCCCAATGCAATCAGGCTTGGCTTTCGTACGATAGAGAAAAGTAACAAGTCATAGATATCTACAAAGTACCCAAGTGCTGCTACGATTACCGGAACACTCCAAAGCGGTCTGTAACTCTTCTCTTCCATTTAAAGCCGTTAAAAAATTTCCTTAAAATAAGGCAGTTTAATCGAAATTCAAGCCTGAATTACAGTGCTGTAAATCACCCTTCATCTAAAAAGAAAAGCGACCAAAAGAGGTCGCCTGCTATGCCTGATCAGTTTCTGCCAATGAGGTAGTACAGAATGGGTCCTAAGACTGGCAGAAATATTACCACCACAATCCACAGGATTTTCTTCTCATTATCCTTGTTGCTCTTCAGAATATCCATGACTACAAGAATATCAACAACAAGAATTAATAAGCCTATCAGCCTTCCCATATTCTTTTGATTTTAGTTGGTACCCAGAATCTTGAATAACTCATCAAGATTTGGAGTAATGATGATTTCCGTGCGCCTGTTCTTTTGCTTGTTCTGGGGAGTGTCGTTGGTAGCCAACGGAGAATACTCACCCTTACCTGAAGCAGAAATCTGACCTGGTGTCACACCCGCCTTGGTTAGTATTTTAGTAATTGACGTTGCACGCATTACGCTAAGGTCCCAATTGTCCTGCATGTAAGGAGATTTCTTAGAGATCGGCACATTGTCGGTATGTCCTTCTACCATAATCTGGATATCCTTCTGATCCTTCAATGCTTTAGCCAATTGCTGCAAAGCCGTAACTCCCTTTGCATCTACCTCTATACTTCCTGAACCGAAAAGCAATTGCTCAGCTAGTGATACGTACACTTTACCATTTTTAACCTTTACGGTCAGATCATTTTCCTTGAAATTCAATAAGGCGTTACTGATCCGGTCTTTCAAATCTTTCACCGCCTTGTCTTTATTGGACAGAATAGTTTCAATCTCCTTTACTTTCAGCTCACGCTCTGCCAAACTCATACTCAACGAGTCGTTTACTTTTCTTGTTTTTTCAAGATTATCCTGAATGGCCAATAGCTGCTCTTTTTGCTGGCTCAGATCTCGGTTCAGTTTACCACTGCTATTCAAAAGGTTTTTATAATAGGAGTTCAGTTGTTCGTATTCCTTATTCAGATCATTTAGCCGCTGACTGGTACTTCTGTACTGGCTGCCCAATTCGGTTGTATCTTTTTTGAGGTCGGTGAGTTTAGTATTCAGGTCGGCAAGGTCTTTGTTTGCTTTGTCCAGTGAAGCCGTTTTCTCCATGAGTTCACCCTCGGACTTCACCTTTTGGGCGAGTATATCATCATATTTCTTTTTACTGACGATACATCCCTGAAGAGCAAAAAAGACAAAAAACAGAAGTTGAAAAAATATTCTCATGATCACTATGTATTATGAAATAAGCTTAAAAAATGCGAATGCTAAGCTAGGCAGCAGGTGTCAATAATTCAAAATTCATATCCCTCACACCCCATAAAATGACCAAAAATAAAAACCAATCCCTCTCATCTTTTCACCTTTTTCCTGTGTCTAAGGTTACGAATCATCAAAAAGTACACTAATGGGTAAAGAATCAAGTGTGAGTTGGCTCATTAAGACAGGGGAGGATAAATTTGAAATCTGGACCGATCAGGAATACACCATGCGTAAGCAGAAGCGCGAATATTATGGTTCGAAACCCGGTTGGGTGGAAGTGAGAAAAATCGATGCTTCACTCACTCAGAATGCTTATCAGAAGCCGGTTCTTTCTACTGTTGATCAGCTAATTCTTGATCTGGCACTTGGCAGATAATTCATTTCAAACAGCTTTAGTCAATTCTGTTACCTGATCATATCAGGTAATTGTTTTCTATTTTTGGCCAAAAAAAAACTTACCTGCTATGGAAGGGATGTTAAGGCCAGATGCACTTAAAAACAAAACGTATATCATTACAGGCGGAGGCACGGGCCTTGGTCGCTCCATTGGAAAATACCTGCTTGAATTAGGTGGCAATGTGGTCATCTCCAGTCGGAAAAAAGAAGTACTCGACAAAACTGCTTCCGAATTAATGGCTGAAACCGGTGGCAAGGTACTGGCGGTAGTGGCTGATGTTAGGAAATACGAAGAGATTGAAAATGTAATCAGGCAAGCAGAGGCTACATTCGGACAGGTCGATGGAGTACTTAACAATGCAGCCGGAAATTTCATTAGTCCTACTGAGCGATTATCCCATCGCGCATTCGACATTATTGTTGATATTGTTTTAAAGGGAACCTATTACACCACGCTAGCTGCAGGCAAGCACTGGATTGCAAAAAAACAACCAGGAGTATTTCTGAATATTGTAACAACTTATGCATGGACAGGCTCGGGCTTTGTTGTTCCTTCTGCATGTAGCAAAGCCGGAGTGCTTGCACTTACCCGATCACTGGCAGTTGAGTGGGCTAAATACAATATTCGCAGCAACGCAATTGCACCTGGTCCATTTCCGACCGAAGGTGCATGGAGCAGATTATTACCTGGTGACCTGGCTAAAGAATTTGATCCTGCCAAACGTGTTCCTTTAAAAAGAGTGGGCGAGCATCAGGAGTTAGCCAATCTTGCGGCTTATCTTCTGTCTGATTTTTCAGCATATGTAAATGGTGAAGTAATCACCATTGATGGCGGTGAGTGGTTAAGAAACGGTGGTGAGTTCAGTCACCTCGAAACAATACCTAACGAAATGTGGGATATGATTGAGAAGACTCGCGGGAAATAAATTCTATGAGTTCGTTAGATCAGTTTTTTCGCGATCGCCTGCATCTTCGCGAACAGGAAGATCGGTTACGGAGGCTAACCACTACCCATAATCTCATCGACTTCTGTTCAAATGATTATCTGGGCCTAGCTCGTTCACAGGAATTAAGTGAGTCAATTCTTAGAAAAACAGAATCAATTCAACCCGTAAAAAACGGTGCTACCGGTTCAAGGTTACTTTCAGGAAATAGCAAATACACCGAAGAAGTTGAATCTAAACTGGCAAAGATTTTCAAGGCAGAGGCAGCCTTAATTTTTAACTCGGGTTATTCAGCAAATCAAGCCATCCTTTCGGCTATCCCGCAAAGAGGCGATACTATATTGTACGATGAACTCGCACATGCTTGCATTAAAGACGGAGCGCGGTTAAGCATGGCTTCACGATTCTCATTTCATCATAATGATCTGAATGACCTTGAGCATAAAATAAAGAAAGCAACAGGCAGAGTTTTCGTTGCAGTCGAATCAATTTACTCCATGGATGGAGACGAGTGCCCCCTGGAAGAACTTGTTCTGCTGTCAAAGAAATACAACGCGTCCATCATCCTTGATGAAGCTCACTCAACAGGAGTACAGGGGGAACAAGGCAGTGGTTTTGCTGTCTCAAAAAATCTTCATAAAGACATTGCCATCCGTGTTTACACTTTCGGTAAAGCTATGGGAGTTCATGGTGCATGTGTAACCGGATCGAGAGACCTCATTGATTACCTCATTAATTTTGCAAGGCCGTTTATCTATACAACCGCATTGCCCACTCATTCCATTGCATCCATTGAATGTGCTTTTGATTATCTCGCAAATAACAATCAACTACAGCAGACGCTTAACAAAGTAATTGATCATTTTCTACAAAAGAGTGAACCAGGAAATAATGAAAGCAAAAGCGCCATTCAAACCATTTTGATCCCGGGAAACCAGGCCGCAAAACGCACAGCGACAGATTTGCAACAACAGGGTTTTGATGTTCGCGCTATTCTCTCCCCTACAGTACCCGAAGGAAAAGAACGATTACGTATTTGTCTTCATACTTTTAATACAATAGAGGAAATCAATCAATTAAATCTTGCGTTAAAAAAACAATCACACTAATAAACCAATCAAACGTGGGGCAGATAAAATATTTAGTGACAGCTATTGGCACGGATAGTGGAAAAACGATAGTCTCATCCATTCTATGCGAAGCGCTGGAAGCTGACTACTGGAAACCTATTCAGGCAGGGTTACCAAAAGATTCAGATACAGTAAAAAGTTTGCTGACAAATCCGAAATCAAAGATTCATCCCGAAAGACACCTGCTAAAAACTCCTGCTTCTCCGCATGCCGCTGCCCGAATAGATAATGTTGAGATAAGCTTACATGACTTTATTTTGCCCCAAACTTCAAACAATCTGATCATTGAAGGTGCAGGAGGTTGCCTGGTTCCTATTAACGATAACAATTTTGTCATTGATCTTGGGGAGCATCTTGGAGTTGAAATTATCCTGGTGGCAAACCTTTACCTGGGGAGCATAAACCATACCCTTCTAACCAATTTTCTGTTAACACAACGTAGCGCGAACGTTAAGGGAATCATTTTCAATGGTCCGTCAAATGAAGAAAGCGAGCGCATCATTTTACATCACACAAAGCTGAAGTGCCTGTTAAAAGTGAATCAGGAAAACAATTTCACCAGACAGGAAGTGATTAAATATGCCAACCTATTAAAACCAAATCTGAAATGAGTTCTTGGGAAGAGAAAGACAGAAAATACATCTGGCATCCATTTACCGCATTGGAAGGAGCACCTGAGCCTCTATTCATCAAGTCCGCCTCCGGGATATATCTTGAAACGGAAGAAGGGGAAAAAATCATTGACGGAATTTCTTCATGGTGGGTAAATCTTCATGGACACAGTAATCCGGTTATTGCGAAAGCAATTTCAGATCAGGCTCAAAAATTAGAACACGTTATTTTCGCGGGCTTCACTCATGAGCCTGCCATTCAGCTGGCAGAAAACCTACTGAGTATTCTTCCGGGTCACTTTTCTAAAATTTTTTATTCGGACAATGGAAGTACTGCCGTTGAAGTTGCCATTAAGCTAGCCATTCAATTCTGGAAAAATCAAAACAAATCAAAAAACAAAATCATTGCGCTGGAAGGGGCCTACCATGGAGATACCTTCGGAGCAATGGCGGTTGGTGACAGGGGTGCATTCACCGCTCCATTTCATGATCATCTTTTTAATGTAGACTTTATAAAATTTCCTACAGAAGAAAATGAAGAAGAGGTAATCAATAGTTTTGCCGCCACGGTCAAAAATAAAGAAGTGGCCGCCTTTATTTTCGAGCCGCTTGTTCAGGCTGCTGGCGGTATGAGAATCTATTCCGCTGAAACACTCGACCGGTTAATAAAACTTGCAAAAGATCATGAGGTAATTACAATCGCAGACGAAGTATTTACTGGCTTTGGCCGAACCGGGAAATTATTCGCAACAGATCATCTCACCAACAAGCCTGATTTGATTTCCTTATCAAAGGGGATCACAGG
>JBGATZ010000167.1:0-9222 GCA_044228905.1 Cyclobacteriaceae bacterium
CATACTTTCAGACGGGCGTCCCTCGACCCGCTGATTAGAAATTTATAATCCGGACTATAAACCAGGGTAAAAACCGAGTTGGAATGGGCCTCCCACTCATATTTAAGTTGATAAGTATCCAGATCAAAAACACGAATCCAGTTATCGCTATACCCTACTGCCACCTCCCCTGCAACGGGATTGATGGCAATCGTTCGGGCACTTTTCTCTGATCCCAGCAGCTTCTTCCTGATCATCCAGCTTTCACGGTCAACAACAGTGAGCATACCATCACCTGAAGCGATGAGAAGATCCTTTTTGTAAGATTGAATATCGAAGATAGCGGCTGAGCCAATTTGCAGCGAAGCGATTTCCTTCTTGTTCTTCCAATCCAAAAGATGAATACCCTCATAATTATGACCTGCCACTAAAAGATCGTCCTTTGGAAGATGATGTAAAGCGTAGATTGAATTGGGCAACTTCGCAATCAGTTCTCCCTCCTCCGGATGTTGCTGATCCCAAAGTACCACCATTCCATCACCTGCACCGGAGAAGAATTTTGATTCATCGCTCGAAGGCTGCAGCGTGTACACGGCATCGCGATGGCCGGAGAGAGTATGAATCTTTTGTACTTGAATACTGGACATTCGTGGTGCTGATCATGTACTCAACGAAGATGATCAGAAGTAAGTCAAAAATTTTGACAAAATTGGGCTTCTAAACCCGATAAACCAATGCCTGTGCTGAAAATGAAAATAGTGGGAAATGACAGCACCTTAGCGCTTTGGTACATTTCAGAAAATGAGCAGGAGCTTGCTTTCGCCATCATGGAAACCTGTCCGGATGAAATTGTAAGTCCCTTGAAGCGACTGGAATGGCTGAGCGGAAGAGCATTAATCAAAGCCTTACTGGAAAATCTCGGATTGGAATATTTGGGGCTTCGGAAAGATGAATTCGGAAAACCTTTTCTGAAAGAGCACGATCACCAGATTTCAGTCTCCCATTCCTATCCGTACATCGCGGTGCAGATTCATTCCTCTCAGTCGGTTGGCATCGATTTGGAGCAACCCAAAGAGAAATTGCTGAACGTGGCTCATCGGGTACTTTCTCAGGAAGAATTGAAAGATGCGGGAGAAAATATTACCAAGCATTGTGTGTATTGGTGTGCCAAGGAAGCGATGTATAAAATTTATGGAAAGCGTGGACTGCACTTTGAAAATCAATTGAACGTAAAACCATTTCAACTGAATACACAAGGCTCATTGGATGGACGAATCCAGATCAACGAGTTCAAAAGTGATGTTTCACTGGGTTATGTGATTGAAAAGGAATACGTGATGGTTTATACTAACTTTGTATAATTATGAAGAAGTTGAATTTAATCCTGTTTGCATTAGTAGCGCTGTGCGCATCTGCACGAGCACAGCAGACAATCCAGAATTTCACGCTACCTAATGTTGCTGATAATAGTTCTGTTTCACTGGAGGGATTTCAGTCCTGCACCGGTTTGGTAGTACTCTTCACCAGCAATGATTGTGCGTATGATGGTTATTATATCTCAAGATTAAAATCGTTAGTTAATACGTATAAAGAAAAAATTCAATTTGTGTTGGTGAACTCGTACATCGAGCCAAACGAAGCAGCGGATAAAATGAAAGCCAAGTACGATGCCTGGGGATTGGGTGTTCCTTATCTCGCAGACAAAGATCAGGCTGCCATGAATTGCCTGAGTGCGAAGAAAAGTCCGGAAGCATTTCTGCTGAAAAATACTGGTGGCAAATACGTGCTCTTTTATAGTGGAGCGATTGATGATAATCCGCAAGTTGCCAATGATGTGAAACAGAATTACCTGAAAGATGCCATCGACAAATTGCTGGCCGGACAAAAGATCGATGTGGCCAATGTGAGAGCAGTCGGTTGTTCGGTAAGAAGGAAATGATCCTTACTTCTTTCCTGAAATAAGAAGGTAGACAATCAGTACAATCTCGCAAATCAATAATCCCAAAAATTCCCTACTCTCTTCAATGTAGGGGTATTGCATCTTGGCAATGTCATCAAACAAAAGAGACAGATCAGGAGAATGAAACCAATCGGTCACTCCCGGGAAAAGAACAATCATATAAATAAGATAGCCTAAGGCTAATGCCATCATCGGCACCCGATAATACTTACCGAATGCGGCTAATGCACACAAGGCAGTCATTGCGAGGTAAATGATAATCCAGAGGATCGGATCAGGATCATTGATTTGCAGCGCTGCAAATGCAAGGAACATTAATGCTAATAAGAGATGTGGTAATCGTTTGAGCCAAACCATGTCTAGAGACCTTCTTCAATGTGAAACACATTTTTCAGACGATCCTGTCCTTTGCCATCCATGAGCATCATCAGGTAATCGCCACTTTCTATTTTCATAGTGCCTTCCGGATTGCGGTACATTTTGCGCTTGCCATTTTCCTGCTTCACAATTCCGATCAGAATCACATTGCATTGTTTCTTCATGTCGAAGAATACCTTTTCATAAAACATTCCGATCAACGGGTTATGTCCCGTGATTTTGAACTGTTTCATATCGTAGTCATCCTCTTCATGCGCAAAGGCGATAATCTCTTCACTGAAGCGCGCCACATCTGGTTCGTAGATATAGCTGGCCAACAGCTTCGATGAAATTTCATTTTTAGAAATCGCGTACGTTACTCCCGCACTCTCAAATGTATTTTTCAGATTTCCATTGTCAAGAGTCACCACATAATTCAGGTCCTTGAAATGCTTTTTCATATTGATGACGTACACGAGTTTTTCAGTGTCGTCATTCAAGTTGATGAAAACAATGGAAGCTTGTTCCAGATTAGACTTTTCCAGCAAATCGAAATTGTTGTAGTCAGAATAAAGGATGTACACCTGATCGTGGGTATAATATTCACGGATGATATCCACGCTTGGCCGGTCTTTGGTTACAATAGCAACCTGGCGACCCGCTCCGATCAAATGACTCATTACCGCCTGACCGAAGTCATTCCAGCCGATAATCACCACGTGATTCTTGAAATTTGTGCCGTTGAGGCCCAACTCTTTTTGCTCTTTCAATGTGCTCATAAAGTTAGCGAACTGTCCGATGATAAAACCATAAACCCCAAGACTGGAAAGAAGGAATATGAATCCAATCACTGCGCCTTCATCTGTAATAGGCAGCTTATCCCCATATCCCACAGTGGTTAATGTCTCCAGCAGATACCAGAGGGCATCACGAACATTAACAATCTTTGATCCGGGAGCATTTGCTTCTGCTTTGAGTAGAATAGTGATGAGTATTGTGTAGATCACAACAATACCAACAATTGTAATAAGACCCTTCCGGTAATTGGGGCGTTTCATAGGTAACAAAGCCGATTGAAAGTACTATAAAATGCGCCAGAAATAAAAATTTCATGGTTTTCAAACCCATCTACGAAAATTTTCGTATTAATTCTTGCAGTTCTGAATAAGTCGTCTTTAATTTGATACGAAAACATTCGTAAGTAATGAAAGAGTCGATCAAGCCAACCGATAAGGAAATGGAAATCCTGCACATTCTCTGGGAAAAGACGGAGGTAAGTGTGAAGGAAGTACATGAAGATCTGGGTGGTGAAAATACCAACGGGTACACCACCATACTGAAAATCATGCAAATCATGCACGAAAAAGGACTGGTGACACGCCAAAAGAACGGCAAGCTGCATCTCTATAAAGCGGTGACTTCACCTGAAAGTACAAAGACTCAATTGCTGGATAAGATGATCAATACCGTGTTTCAGGGATCAGCTTCACAACTGGTGATGAGTGCGCTTGGAAACGGCAAGCCCAGCAAGGAAGAACTGAATGAAATCCGCAATTATTTAGATCAATTGGAAGGAGGAAAAAAATGAACGCATTCAACACATCCTGGATCGGAGCTTTGAGTATGACTTTGCTTCATTCGTTATGGCAAGGGATGGCCATAACCTTGCTCACGGCTTTTATTCTTAAGGTATTTGGCATCAGGAATTCTTCCAGCAAGTACATCATCAAGACGGGAGCATTCTTCGCTTTGTTTGTTTCGATTGTCATTACGTTTTTCGTGGTGTTACAACCAGGAAAAGAAATTGCCGCAAATACTATAATATCAGGTTATCTCACTCAGACTCCAGTAATTACTATTGAAAACAATTCCTATCTCAATACTGTAACTGATTATCTTCAAACACATCAGTTGTGGATTGTATTGGGTTGGGCAATGGGAACATTTCTTTTCTCTTTACGATTTGTAGCGGGCATTGCTTATTTGAAATATCTCCGTTTGAAGGCTATTCCTGCAGATGATTCTTGGAGCAATTCATTAAAAGATTTATCGGCAAAGCTGGGTATTGATCGCATCGTGCAGTTGTACGAATCAATTCAAGTGCAAACTCCCATTGCCATGGGGTATCTGAAACCGGTGATTCTGATGCCGATCGGATTAATGGCTGGATTAAGTGCACAACAAGTAGAAGTGATTCTCATTCACGAGCTGGAACATATCAGACGTCACGATTACCTCATCAACTTTATTCAGTCATTAGGAGAAACAATTTTATTCTTCAATCCATTTGTATGGATTCTCTCTGCCTGGATCAGAAACGAAAGAGAGAATTGCTGTGATGATGCTGTGCTCCGCGAAGGATACGATCCTAAATTATACGCGACTACCTTATACGAGCTTGAGTCTGCGCGCTTGCAACATGCAGGACTTGCGCTGGCATTGACCGGAAATAAAAATCAGTTGTTAAACCGAATCAAAAGAATTATGGAACACTCCGCTAAAAATCAGAAGGGGAAAGAGAAATTCATTCCTTTAGTACTTGTTGTATTGGGATTGGTGTTTGCTTCCTGGCTATCCATCAATCCGAAAGAAGTGGCAGAAGTTGCGGCAAAGCAGATCGCTGCAAGTGACACACTCATAAATCCAAAAACGAAAACAGAAACCTATTCACGCAAGTCAGTCATTACGTACGATGTAAATGGGAAGCCCCACGAAGAAGTGATTGAAACATACAGCGGTGATGGAGATGATGAGTTTGATTTTGGGTTTGATATGCCCGATGCACCAGACGCTCCTGATATGTCTGCGTTCAATTTTAATCTTGATCCGGCTTTTGCAACAATGCCCGACATGGTTCCTGACTTTGCTTTTGATTTCGATACGCTTCCCGAATTTCAGCACTTCACCATTACATTGAATGACGAGCGCATGAGTCAATATGAAATCACGCTCAAAAATGAGATGAAAGAAAAGTTTGGTGATTTCTATGCTAAAAACGGAGAGAAGCTGGAGAAGATCATGACAGAGATCCATGAGAAGATGGCACGAATGGATGAACAACGTACTCATTTCGCACCGATCCCTGCTATTCCTTTACATGAGATGGAAGAAGCAAAGCTCGCTCAGCTTCAGGCCATGGAAGAAATGAAACTTGCTGAATTGAACAGAAAAATCAGTGAAGACCAGATGCTTAGAAACGAAGAAGTGATGAAGATTCACGAAGAAGAAATGCGCAGACATGAAGCTGATATGAAAGTAATGGAAACCAAGCTTCAGAAGTTTGAAAAAGAATTGACGGAGATGTTGATTCAGGATGGCTACCTGAAAAAAGGACAAACCATGCAGGGTGTAAACTTCAACTTCACAGACGAGGGAATCAGCATCAATGGTCAGAAGATCAAAGCCGCAGATGAGCCAAAGTACAGAAAATTAAATCACAAGTATTTTGGAGAATCCGTAAGACATCGCCCGGAGTAATCAGCTACTTATTGCACTTAGCAACTACTACTGAAGCCTCCTTCACATCAACCAGGCCACGCTGGCGATCCCAATTGTTGTACAGGTAAGTAGCAATCTCCGCTATCTCCAGATCTGTAAGCGTAGGGATTCCCGGCATCGGCTGGTTGAATGCTTTTCCGTTCACCATCAATTCGCCCTTCTTACCGTACTTCATCAGGCAGAGAACAGCTTCAAAGTTCTTATCCATATAATCGGATTGATCTACTGGAGGATAAACCAATCCCAAACCTTTTCCATTTTTCTGATGACAATTGCTGCAGTTCTTTATATAGAGCTGCTCGCCTTGCACATAGTATTGCTGGAATTTAGGATCGTTTGTGCAAGAAATTAGTAGGCAGTGAGCACTAAGCAGCAGGCAAGATGCCACTTGCCAACGGTTAAGGGCCATCTGCCAAAATTTATTCTCCTTCATTCTCGGTACGCAGCAACTTAATATCCCCAACCAGTCTGTTCACATCTTCTTCTTTAGTGCCATCGTACTTTCCACGGATTCTTCCCTGCTTGTCAATCAACAGAAAAGCCCCGCTATGAATAAAACCATCCTGTTCAGATTTGTCTTCCATTGCCGTAGCGAAGTAACTGGTTTGTGCAATCTTATAGATCGAATCTTTCACACCAGTGACAAAATGCCATCGCTTGCTTTCCACACCCAGACGTGCCGCAAAATCATGAAGCAAGGCAACAGTGTCATACTCCGGATCGATCGTGTGTGATAAAATCAATACATCAGGCATTTCTTTTGTTGCCTCATACACACGAAGCATTTGTGATTTCATGATCGGACAAATAGTGCGGCAAGAGGTAAAGAAAAAGTCAGCTACGTAAATTTTGTCTTTGAAATCAGCATTGGTAATTACCGCACTGTCCTGATCCACAAACTGAAAAGAACTGATCTTATGATAGACAGTATCCGAACCTACTACATTACGCTCGCCAAGAATTGGAAGTGCTTGTTCTTTGGGATTACAGGAAAAAATAAAAACCGCAATAAATAACAGCGCAAAGCTAGTGCAAAGTAATCGTGTCTCCTTCATGAATTTCATAATGATCGGTGGCTATAACATTTTGACCAAAGAGAATTTTATCTCCCTGGCGTCTGTATTTTGAAAGTGTCAATAATGGTTCTCTTCCCTTTTCAGCAGTATCCTGATTCACGGTGGTCAATACACAACGTGCACATTTCTTCACGCCCACAAAGCGATTGCTTCCTACTGTAAAATCTCTCCATTCCTCCTCTTCGTAAGGCTGACCTCCTGTAAAAACAAGATTGGGACGAAAACGATTCATTGGAACAGCCTCAGCTAATCTGGAATTTAAATCATCCAGCGAAGACTGCCCAATTATTAGAAATGGATATGCATCAGCAAGACCAACATGCGCATCATTGACTCTGTATCTTTCATCAATCGGTCGCGGGCTGGTTTCAGGAAAAGCTACCAACTTGCAGTTAATGCCTAATCGCTCCGAAAACCAGGCGCTATACTCTTTATTCACTTCAAAAGTGGTGACCGTATCATCCCAGATTTTTGATTCAAGAGGGACTTCAATCAGCGAATGACTAAAAGGAATATCCAATCGATCCTCACCGAATTTTATGGTCAGTTTTTCAGTATCGATAGATTGCTTGAAAAGTGCCATTTTATGATGTACCCTCTGCGTCATGAACTGGTTTTTTTCATCCACAAGCATCCATCTTCTGTCATGTTTCAGTCCTTTTTCCAGTACTTTGGCAGAGCGTAAACGTATCCCACCCAACGACTTAACCGGGTAAATCCATATTTCGAAGCAGGATTCGCTTTATACAAAATAAAGACAGAGCCTTAACGGGTCAATTTCATTTATCAAAATAGTACCAAAATCATATCAATCCATTGTAAAGTCAAACTTCTTTCGATAAGGTAAGATCCAGCGTAACCCTCTGCCAGATTAATAATTTGTTAACAGTGAAAGTAGAAGCAGAAACAGGCCCGAGGCTACCTTTGAAGTTTCCTAAACTATGCTCAGGTTCTTCGAACTTAATTCTATCCGTTATCGGATGCTCTCCGGATTTTTGTTCCTCACACTGCTCATTCTTGTCATTGGTCTTGTTTCTATTTCTTCACTCGATAATGTTAGTCGTGTGTCTGGCATTCATAGTCGCATTAACCAGCTCCAGGTTTACACACTAAATCTTATTCAAACTGACAATGACTTTTTTGATTTCGAAACTACCAATGAAACTTACTTTCGTGATCATCAAAGCGGGTTTCTAAATAAACGTGATAGCCTTTTGCAGCTCATAGAACGTGGGTTAAGTGAAACAAAATTCAATACCGAAGAAGGAAACTATACGTTCGGAACTAATCTAAAAGAGATCGATAGCCTCTTCCAACTATACAATTTGAAATTCGCACTACTCGAATCTCTCATTTATAAAAGAGGATTTAAAGATTATGGATTGGAAGGGGAAACAAGAAAACATGCCCATGCCCTTGAGCTTCCCGAGATGCGAGTTGACCTCATTGATGTACTCTCTCTGCGCAGGCACGAAAAAGATTTCTTACTGAGACATGATACCTCCTATCTCACTAAGTTTAATGAAATCAGTCGTGAAATGGTGGAGCGCTTCCTTCACGACTCAGCCCGTTATCGTGAAGCGTTGTTTCACATTCGTCAATATCGTCATTATTTCAATGAGCGTGCTGCTATTGAAAAACAAATAGGGTTAAGCAGTCTGGATGGATTGAGAACAGAACTCAATCTGCTAACTACCCAATTAAGCAATCAATACTACACTCTGTCCGAATATTCTGGTGAGCGTTACGATGCCATCCAGCGCAACGCACGCATTTTCTACATCATTATGATTGGCGGGGCAATTGTTTTCTCTATCATCTCCAGCTTCTGGATCTCAAAAAAATTATCAGAGCCCATTGCCAAACTTTCAAAGTGGATGAATTCAGTAACAGGCAGTCCAAAAAAAGTAGATGTGAATCTGAGCAATGCAGCGGAAGAAATTAACACACTCACGGGTTCATTTATCAAACTGATCGACCAGACTACCGAACAGATGCGTGAGATTGAAGACAAGTCCAAAACCTTAAAGGCCCGAAATAAAGAATTGAACAAACTCAATCAGGAACTGGATAGTTTTTTATACAGCACTGCACATGATCTCCGCTCCCCGCTTACTTCTTTACTTGGTATAGTACGATTGATGCGACTAGAGAATAAACAGGATGAACTACTCCCTTACCTGGAGATGATGCAAAGTAGTATCCAGCGTCAGGAAGACTTTATTGCTCAGATTGTAAACTACGCCAAGAATAAAAAACTGGAGATTGCTCCGGAGAAACTTGACCTGAAAAAAATTATCCTGGAGATTTTTCAAAATCATGAATTTGTAGAAGGAGCATCTGAAATTGAAA
>JBGATZ010000168.1:0-9903 GCA_044228905.1 Cyclobacteriaceae bacterium
CTCCGTCATAAAGACGAAGTGGTAACACGGACAATGATTACCGAACATGTGTGGGATTATAATTTTGATGGGATGAGTAATGTCGTTGATGTCTTTGTGGCGTCTCTTCGAAGGAAAGTAGACAAAAAATCCAGTAAAAAACTTATTCATACACTTCATGGTGTTGGGTATAAAATAAGTGAAACCCCATGAATACTTCGACCCCGCTCAGCATAAATACCAAAAGTATCCGCTTCAAACTCACCCTTATCTATAGTAGTGTCCTGATTCTATCAACAGCGATTCTTTTTTCCAGCTTTTATTGGGTAACCCAGCGCGAACTTTACAACCACACAGATACCATTCTCCGTTCCCATGGAGAACGAGTTAGGGATATTGTACTCACTGGAACACAAGATAATCAAAATATGACCCCAACGGGAATTCTTGATGAAATGAAAGAAATTCCTGGAATGTTAGTCTTTGTGACAAATCAAGATGGCACCCCTATTTTTAGCTCACAAAATTTTGGCAATTCTTCAGCCGTAAACAATTTATATGATGTATATAAACAAAAAAATGAATCTCAGATCACAAATTATAAAATAGGTTCTCTCCTTATGCGGTTTGTCATACTCCCAGGACTTCGAGATAGTCATGTATCTAATATTATTATGGTGGGTCATCCTATTGATGTCATTCAAAATTCCTTAAATAGTTTAACAACAAGCTTAAGTCTGGTCTTTTTATCCCTCATAATCCCAACCATTGCCGGAGGATATTTGCTTGCAGGTAGTGCATTAAAACCGATTGGAGAAATTGGTAACGAAATGGAAGCTTTAAGTGTAGAAAATTTGAAAAAACGCGTGAAAAATCCTGGAACGGGAGATGAAGTTGATACCTTAGCCACCGCATTTAATCGCCTTCTCGATCGCCTGGAAAGTGCATTTGGACGAGAACGTCAATTTATCGGTGACGTTGCCCATGAAATGAAAACTCCCCTCTCAACGGTTCGTGGATCCATCGATGTTGCCCTGTCAAAACCTCGCACAAATGATGAATATAAAAAAGTATTAACAAGTCTTCAGATCGATACTGATCGGTTATCTCAAACCTTAACGAATATATTGGATCTTGCCTGGAGCCAAACAGATGCTTCACAAAATTTATTGGAACCCGTATCCCTCACGGAAATTGGAAGAGAACTGGTAGAGATAGGTCAAAAACTTGCCTTTGAAAAGCAAATAACTATTCACGCCCATATAGAGGAAGATGTATTCGTTCATGGAAAAAAAGACAAACTGTTCCGATCACTCCTGAATTTTACAGAAAATGCAGTCAAATACACGGGAAAGAAAGGCAAAATTACGATAACCATTAAAAAGAGTGGTAATGAAGCGTTGGTCATAGTGAAGGATACCGGTCTTGGTATTCCTCCGGAAGATCTCCCGCACATCTTTGACCGGTTCTATCGGGGATCAAAGACAAGCAAGGTAAATGGAAGTGGATTAGGTCTTTCTATTGCCCATGGGATTATCTCGTCTTTAGGCGGTCACATTTCGACCTCAAGTACCGTTGGAAAAGGCACAACATTTCATATCTCCTTTCCCATTTCAGCTTGAGTTTTCAGAGCCTTCATCAAATCTTCTAAGTTCATTCACTAAATCTTCATGATTCAACCGCTAGTATACGGAGTATATGAAAAAAACGACTGTCCCCATTAAAGGTATGCACTGTAGGTCTTGTGAACTCCTTATAGAAGATGAGCTCTCACAAGTTCCAGGAGTTTGCAAAGTACACGTCAGTGAAAAAAAAGCCCAAGCGGACATCTATTATGAAACGGAGAATCTCAATTCGGATCAGGTAGAATCGGCAATCAAACAGGCAGGATATGAAATTGGGTTTAGTGAAAAGAAACCATGGTTTTCTAAAATTCTTGCCGATTATGTCGACATTTTTTATGCCGGTGTTGCCCTGTTCTTCCTCTATCAAATTGTCAGTATTCTGGGACTCTCAAAACTCTTAGGTGTGAGTGGGGGTCAACCTACGAGTCTGATCACCGTTCTCTTAATTGGAGTCACTGCTGGTGTTTCTACCTGCATGGCATTGATTGGTGGATTGGTGTTAGGCACTGCAACACGCTATGCACAAAAACATCCCAACGCTACCAATATGGAACGATTTACCCCACATATTTGGTTTAACGTTGGTCGAATTGTCTCCTATACTCTGCTCGGTGGAGTCATCGGTGGCATAGGATCATTTTTCCAACTTTCCAGTATGGGATTGGGGTTTCTAACATTAGCCGTTGCGTTAGTCATGTTAACACTTGGTATCCAGCTCACTGGGCTTTTTCCCAGACTTGAAAACCTTAAATTCACCCTCCCAAAAGGTATTAGTCGGAAGTTAGGGATCAAAGATCATCAAAACCAAGAATATAGTCATAAGAACTCACTCTTATTGGGAGCAAGCACCTTTTTCCTTCCCTGTGGATTTACCCAAGCGATGCAGCTATATGCCATGAGTAGTGGCAGTCCCATCTCAGGAGCCATGATTATGGGTGTCTTTGCATTAGGAACAGCTCCCGGTCTATTAGGAATTGGCGGATTAACCAGTGTGCTCCGTGGTGTATTTGCCCAAAAGTTTTTCAAGTTTGCCGGAGTCGTGGTTGTAGCCTTATCCATATTTAATATGAATAATGCCTTAAATTTAATCGGATGGAATCCATCCCTTATTCTCTCCGCAGGACGCAATGTATTAGCAGTAACAAATACAGCAGCAGTATTGGAAGGAAATGTGCAGGTTATCCGCATGACTCAAAGTGCCAATGGATATTCTCCAAATGCCTTTACGATTACCAAAGGAATTCCGGTTCGCTGGATAGTTACATCAACGGATCAATATACCTGTGCAGCAAGCATTGTCGCATCACCAATTGGAATTAGAAGTAACTTAAAAGCTGGAGAAAATATCTTTGAATTTACGCCTGATAAAACCGGTACGATTCCCTTTACCTGCTCTATGGGAATGTACCGGGGACAGTTTACGGTCGTAGATGGAAATGGATCTGCCGGAGCACAAGCTCCCCAAAATGCTGTGGTCGCAACAGCACAAAATGTACCCTCTGCCGGAGGATCCTGCGGAGGTGGTGGTTGCGGATGTGGCGGAGCGAAAAAACCGGTTGTTGAACAACCAGCAGTAGCTGCTCCCGTTGTGAAAAATGATATTCAGGTCATCAAAACGATCTACACCCAAGACAAAGATATTACTCCTAATACCTTTACCGTCACAGCTGGTACTCCAGTGAGACTCGAAGTAAATGTAAAAGATAACGGATCGGGATGTATGAGCACAATTATGGTGTCGGGACAAACTGAACCACAATTTCTAGAGAAAGGAAAAACGCTGACCTTAACATTTACTCCCACTGCCAAAGGTGAATTTCCCATCACATGTGCGATGGGAGTACCGAGAGGAAAAATAAAAGTTATTTAAAAAGAAAGGAAATATATGAATCAACAAACTCAAACACTCGTTATCGACGGCATCACCTGTGATGCATGTATCAAGCTCATTACCAAACGGTTTTCTAGAATAGCAGGAGTCACCAATGTCGTGTCAGTCGAAAAAAATGGAATCGCAACAGTAACTGTTGAAGAGAAACTGCCCGAAAGTGTCTATGCCGAAGCATTAGCAAATACCGCGTACGCAATTATTGAAATGAAATAAAGGAGAATTTATGCAAAAACAATTACACGTATCTATTGAAGGAATGCACTGCAACTCGTGCGAAATGTTAATTACGGAAGAATTACAGGATTTAAAAGGAACGAGTGATATTTCGGTGAGTTTTAAAGACCGGTCTGCAACCCTTTCCATCGATCCTGAACTAGTAAATGTAGATGATGTTTTTGCAGCAATTGCACGTGCCGGAAAATATACTGCCACTGTTAAAAGTAACGGAGAAACGCTCATAAAAGAGAGAAAAATTGCCGTCTCGTCAGATACGGTAGTTAGGAACGGTAACCCGGTCAAAATTACCATTGAGACAACTGCAGACGCGTTTCCGACAAGTGAGTTTATAAAACTGTTTGAACGAGAAAGAACAGATGCCCCGGTAAAAACGATGACAACTGCTTCTCTTCCTCAAAAAGATGTCGAAAGTACAACGACCTTACTATCAAATAAACGCGCGAAACTCGATATTTCCGGAATGCACTGTGCATCATGTGCCGGACTTATTGAACGATCGTTAAAAAAAGTTCCCGGAGTAACCCAAGCAAACGTTAATTTTGCAGCTGAAAAAGCCCTGATTGTGTTTGATGAACATTCTGCAAAGACTGAAGATTTAGTTACAGCAGTCACTAAAACCGGATATGGAGCAACCATAGTAAAAGAAGGGTCATCGGTTGACGAAACGGCCAAGAGAACAAAAGAAATAAATCATGTATTTCATCTCTTCATTCGGAGTCTCATGCTGAGTGTTCCCATGCTGTACTTCATGTTTTTTGACTTCTTCTCCTGGTTCCCAGGAAGTTCACTTCTTCCGTATGTTGGAGTCATTTCACTTATATTAGCCACCCCAGTTCAATTTTGGATGGGATGGGGATTTTATAAAGGGGCATGGTCATCTCTCAAGATGAAGACATTTAACATGGACAGTTTGATTGCTATCGGTACATCGACTGCCTATTTTTATAGTTTGTTTAACTTTATTAACTACTATCTGATCAACAAATCATTCATTGGTTTAAATGGTCAGAAGATTCCTGAACTTTATTTTGAAACCGCAGCCTTCCTTATAAC
This sequence comes from Cyclobacteriaceae bacterium, assembly GCA_044228905.1. Classification (GTDB taxonomy): domain Bacteria; phylum Bacteroidota; class Bacteroidia; order Cytophagales; family Cyclobacteriaceae; genus ELB16-189. The sequence goes on from JBGATZ010000168.1 coordinate 4,786, forward strand.
CTTTGTAATGTTAGGAAAATGGTTAGAAAAACGCGCCAAAGGACAAACCGGTGAAGCCATAAAAAAGCTCATGGGACTCCAGGCCAAAACAGCACGGGTGATCCGTGATGGACAAACACTCGATATCCCCATTGACCAAGTAGTAAATGGTGACACTATTTTGGTTCGTCCTGGAGAAAATTCCGGTCGATGGAGAAGTTGTCAAAGGATCCTCTGCCGTTGATGAATCGATGATAACCGGTGAAAGTTTACCAGTCGAGAAAAACGCAGGAGATACAGTGGTTGGAGCAACGATTAATAAAACAGGGAGTTTTGAATTCTTAGCCACCCGTGTTGGTAGTGAAACAACACTCTCCCAGATTATCCGGTTGATCGAAGAAGCACAGGGATCAAAAGCTCCAATTCAAGCGTTTGCAGATAAAATTTCTGCCTACTTTGTTCCTGCAGTAATTGGTATTGCCCTGCTTACCTTTGTCGTTTGGTATTTTGTACTAGGAGCAACATTAGCATTCGCCTTAATGGCCTTTACGGCTGTCATTGTTATTGCCTGTCCGTGTGCTTTGGGACTCGCAACCCCAACAGCCTTAATGGTTGGTACCGGAAAAGGAGCCCAACATGGGATTCTTATCAAAGGTGGAGAACCGTTAGAAGGTGCATGTAAAGTAAATGCTGTCGTATTTGATAAAACCGGAACGCTCACCAAAGGCAAACCTGAGGTAACCGATACTGTTTCTTTGAGTGAACTGGATGAAGATGACGTGCTTCAAATCTCTGCCAGTCTGGAAAAATCATCCGAGCATCCTTTGGCAGAAGCAATTTATGAGTATTCCAAAGAAGAAAGTATTCCCGTTAAGGAAGTGACAAATTTTAGTGCAGTTCCCGGAAAAGGAGTTACTGGAGATATTGACGGTGTTACCTACTATTTCGGTAATCGGAAATTGATGACGGATGTAGCAGGTCTTGATGTTGATCAAATCAACCGGAAACTTACCCGTCTTGAGGAACAAGGAAAAACAGCGATGATTCTTGCTCGGAAGGAAAAAATATTAGGGGTCGTTGCCGTTGCTGATACGGTAAAAGAAACGTCACGAGAAGCAGTTGCTGCATTAAAAAAACGCAATATTGCCGTATACATGATTACCGGCGACAACGAACGAACCGCCAAAGCGATTGCTACTCAGGTTGGCATTGATAATGTTTTGGCAGAAGTGTTACCACAAGATAAAGCCAACGAAGTGAAAAAACTCCAAGAAAAAGGATTAAATGTGGCAATGGTTGGCGATGGGATTAATGACGCACCAGCCTTAGCACAAGCTGATACCGGCATTGCTATGGGGTCAGGAACCGATGTTGCTATGGAAACAGGTGGCATTGTGATTATGCGAAGTGATTTGTGGGATGTCGTCACTGCCTTTGATCTCTCCAAAGAAACCATGAACAAGATCAAACAAAATATGTTCTTTGCCCTTTTTTATAACGTCATCGGAATTCCTGTTGCTGCCCGTGTATTCATGGGATTTGGGTTAGTACTTAAACCAGAATTAGCAGGCCTTGCTATGGCATTGTCTTCCGTATCAGTTGTTTCCAATTCCCTACTGTTACGGTATTTCCGTCCGGGAAAACGGAATTGGGTTTCAGCTGTCGCTCCGATGGCAATGACCATACTATTTACGGCAGTATTCTTTGAATTTGGTCGAATAAGTTCAGCGATGGCAACCAGTGAAAAAACCATGGAAGCAAAACCGGTTGTAAAGGTACAGGTTATTAATCCTTCATCATTTATCAGTGAACACAAAACAAAAATAAATTTTGCCGGTGATGCTCCCAAACTGTTTATCCAAACCGATCGAATTCCAGAAGACTGGCCAATTAGTGAAGGAACTGGAGTTCTCGGTGACAATGAGATGATTATTGGTGCCAAAGAAGCAGCGATGATGAAGGAAGAAAAACTCATCAACAGCACAGGAGATATTCTACCCAATTTCTTTGGAATCCCGCAAATGAAAGTGGTGGGTATTCTTGCAACAACCGGAACAGCCATAGATTCATACCATGTCATGAATCAGACCACCTTTGAAGCAATACAAAGTGTTACCGCTATATCTCAATAAGGAATACCTATGGTAGCAAATAAGGAAGTCAATTAATATTTAGTACATGCAAAGATTTGCATTGACCAAGCACTGAAAACTGCATCACAAGGTAATCATCTTGCTACCATAGGGTATTTAAACCAAGCGATGCATTGGCTTCAATGTGCAGATACCCTGATTATTCAAAAAAACACTTACCAATTGTGGTTCCCAAAATGATTAACGATAACCGCGTGAATGAAGCAATTGATGAGATCATCAAAACATACAAATATATCCCTTCATAAAATCTCCATAGGATCTTCACGAAATCTTCACCCTCGAGTTTCTATGATACGGATATATGAAACACCCCATTCAATCAAGTACAAATACTACAATGTTTTGGCTCATTGGTGGCTTTACCGTCTTTGCTATAATCCTCATTGGTTTTGTCGCTGTAGGTGAACAAAAAAGAAAGCAGAAGGCGCAGGACAGATTGTTCAATATCAAATTGCAAATTCGGATAAAACCCTTACCCATCGTAAATATGATTCCATATTTCAGGATATTGGAAAGATGAGTGTAACCGATGAAAACGGTTGATTTTACGATAACCAACATAGGAACAAAACCACTGCAACTTTATAATATTTCATCCTCCTGTGGATGTACGGCAGGGGTCAACGATAAATGGAAAAAAGAGTCCGGAAATTAGTATGCACGACAAAAGCAGCTGGAATGGAAGTGTTTCTCCGGGTCAATCAGCAACCGTCTCCCTTATTTACCGACCACGCATTATGCCCGTCAAAGGCGATATCACCCGATCAGTGTATGTAGAAACCAACGATCCTGCTCAGAAACAATTAACGTTTAGTGTTAAAACGTTTGTGGAGTAATATGAATTTATTTTTTGGAGTCTCACTCACCGCTGCATTTATAGGAGGAATGGTTGCCCTCTTTGCACCATGTTGTATCACTTTTCTTTTCCCCTCCTACTTAGGAACGATATTTAAAGAAAAAAAACGCGTAGTGTTTTTAACCTTCATATTCGCATTGGGTTTGGGTTCAATCTTAATTCCTGTTGCCTTAGGATTCCGATTCATCGTTTCCTTTTTCAATGATTTTCATACCACCGTGTATCTTCTTGGAGCACTCGTAATGTTTCTTGTTGGGTTGATGACGCTGTTTGATATTAAAATAATGCTCCCGGTTCCCCACTACATGATGCCAGAAGAGAAAGATACTAATGTTGTTTCGACATACATATTAGGAGTATTCTCTGGGATAACCTCTTCTTGTTGTGCCCCAGTACTCTTTGCAGCCATCACCCTTTCAACACTCTCCCCAACACTTTTTACCTCACTGATCGTTTCTATCGTGTATGTTTTAGGAATTGTATTCCCATTGTTTGTCCTTTCTCTCTTCTATGAAAAATTGTCAAACCGATATCTCTACAACATGAAAAAGAAAGTGGAAAAACCATTAAAGATTCTGGCATCTGCAACATTTATGATTTCCTCAGTCATCATTACCTTTATGGCACTCACCAATCGCATCCAGATGGATTCGAGTATGGAATACGGAATTACATTACGAACGTTTATCTACAATCTTTCAGGAAGATTTCAAAACCCGATATTTGATATTCTGATCGTAATCGGGGCAATACTTTTCATAGTATTTGCCGTGAAGCAATCAAAAAAGTAACTCTCCTCTTACGGGACATTCACCGTAAAATCCTTATTCGTAATACTTCCATCAGGTAAGGTTACTTTTGTAGCAACTCGCCAAGGACCACGCATGGTCATTTTCCCAGTAGCTGCATATTTCCCATTCCCCTGCGACGTTGCATCACCTTGCTGTGTTCCCATATTCATACTCGTCATGTTTAGATCAAATGAAACTTTTGCATTATCTACAGATTTTCCATTCTTATCTTTTACTTCGATAACAAACGTTGCCGGTCCAAAGGTAAGAGGGTTAGGATTGGTTGAAAGGGTAATTACTGTGTTTCCATCGCCACCTGATGATTGAGAACTTGTTGATGATTTACCTTGCATGACAAAGTACCCAATTCCTAAAATCATAACTGCTAATAATCCCACTAATATTTTATTACTCATAAACATATCCTCCGTATTAGGTGACATTAATCATCATCATCAGTCCACCAGGCTCATGATGATCGTTGGTCGTATGGTGTGGGATATGACAATGGAGCATCCACTTCCCAGGTCTATCAGGGGTAAATTCAACATCATATCGTTCTCCCGGAGCCACACTAATAACGTCTTTGGTCCACTGGGCACTTACTGGAACATCATTGCCATCCGTTGCCACAATCTTGAAGGGAAACCCATGTAAATGCATCGGATGAATCATTTGTCCCGTTCCAATAAATCGCAAGCGGATTTTTTGTCCTACTTTTGCATTAATAGTTTCCGTATCAGGGTAGGCCTTTCCATTAATTGTGAAGTAATTTCCATCCATTCCTGTTGCGGGCATTGCCGCATAGGTTTGTCCATCAATAACGCGCCATTCATTTAACATGAGTACTTTATCTATATCGGGTTTCGACGTCAACCCACCCGGTGGGTCAATAATAAATGCTCCTGAAAGTCCCACAGAAATTTGTTTATCTGAATCAAAGTGTGAATGATACCAATAGGTACCTTCCGGCTTCGCCACAAACTCATAGGTAAATGTCTCCCCTGGTTGAATTGCTTTTTGAGTTTCATCAGGTATTCCATCCATGTTGTTTGGCACTTGAATACCATGCCAATGAATGGTGGTTGGTTCTGGAAGATTATTCTTAATGAGGATTCGTACTTTATCCCCACTCGTCACATGAATAAGTGGTCCTGGCACCATACCGTTATATGCCCAAGCGGTAACCGTGACATCTTTTAGTATCTGCCATTTTACTGGAGCAGCAGTTAGGTTAAAAACTTTTGTACCGTTATCCATGGTAAATGCAAGTTCTTGAAGTCCTTTTTCTTGTGTTGCAGCGGAAACATTTTCTTGTGGGATAGCTTCCATTGCC
>JBGATZ010000169.1:0-9541 GCA_044228905.1 Cyclobacteriaceae bacterium
CTATCCCAAAGACATCAAGGCATTCTACATGCGTCAGAACGATGACGGTAAAACGGTAGCAGCAATGGATGTGCTTTTCCCTGGCATTGGTGAAATCATCGGAGGTTCACAACGCGAAGAGCGTTATGATAACATTCTGAAACGGGTAACTGAAATGGGATTGCCGGAGAAAGAATTGTGGTGGTACCTGGAACTCAGAAAGTTTGGCTCTGCTCCTCACAGTGGCTTTGGACTTGGATTTGAACGCTTAATCCTGTTCGTGACAGGAATGACCAACATTCGCGATGTTATTCCTTATCCAAGGTACCCAGGTAACGCAGAGTTTTAAGTTACGCTCTTAAATTCCTACCAACACGAAAGCTCCCCAGTAGAAAGGCTGGGGATACTTATTTTTTAGTTTACGCTGTGCTGTGCGCAATGCTTCCTGCGCATTTCCATTCTTCGCAAATTCTGTATAGAAGAGCATCATCAGATCCTGCGTGGCTTCGTCATCAACGCTCCATAAGCTCATAATCACACTTTTGGCCCCGCCCAACTTAAATGCCCGCTGAAGACCATACACGCCTTCACCGTTCTTTACTACACCTAATCCAGTTTCACATGCAGAAAGTACCACCAGGTCGGTACTTTCTAGATTCAGATTCATTGCCTCATAAGCAGTAAGTATACCGTCATTACCCAATGAATCAACCGTTGTTCCTGAGCGGATAAAATTTTCAGCACCTGCCAGAATCAATCCCGACTTCAACAACGGATTAAAAACATATCCATTTGATTCCTTATTCTTTTCATCATCTTCTAAAAAGTAACCGTGCGTTGCGATGTGAAGGATTGATGGACTTTTTGTCTTTTTCGTGATTCCTTCAGAGGCATCTGTCTGCACAAATACTTTAGGGTTGGTAGCAGTGAGCAACTTTGAAATTTTCTCGATCTCTTTTTGAGTACCAGGCAAAACAGTAATTCCATTTTCAGGATCAACATACCGCAACAATCCTCCTCTTAATCCTCGACTCGATCCTCCTCTGGTCAATCCACGATTTGCTGTACCTGATTGTTCTTTTTGCTCACTCTCCATATTGAATTTCGGATAGCCCACCAGCATGGAAGTTTGCGTACCAGTCGTTTTAGGTTTACGTTCCAGAAGTTCTTTTGTATTTGTAACCAGATTAATCGTGTATTCGTCAACGAGGTATTTGCCAGTAGCAGTATTACGAAGTGTGCTGACATTTACCTGATTGAATACTCCATCCGGAGACAGGTAGAGTTTCTCGATTTTATTAGCCTTGAGGTAATCTCCCACCGGCTGGAAGAAATTTTTATAGGAATAACTGTCTTCCTGATTAAACAGAATGCTGTTCTTATAGAAATGAAGGAATTTATTCTCAAGATCTTTTCCATTTTTCAATACAACCACATCAGGTTGTTTCAATGTTTTAGAAGTTACAATCAGGAAAGCATAAGAAACTTCGTCCTGAAATTTTCCTGCGTTATCAGGAATAAATTTCTGATACCTGACAACCTCTATAGCAGCTTCCCCTGCTTTTAAAGTCTTCTGAATTTCAGACCATCCATATTTCTTGCGTATAAACTGCCTGGCAAACTCACCAGAACTGCGCGATAATTCCTTTTCTGTCTTATCCGCTAACGTAAGCAATGAATCCAACTTTGCAGGGGATTGGTTATGACTATACAATTTTGCAATCTGTTCTTTAATTCCCTGCCATCCTTCATACTTTTTGATCAACGTAGTATCTTTGCTGTTATAAATTGCGTCACGCACTTTCTCTGTGGCCAACATAATTACTCCTTTTGTATTGATCTGATGATTGTAAACATCAGCCATTACCTGAGGGTCCTCGCTTGAATATTCATAAGCAAACGAATTGAACTTATCAAAAGAGGGACGAATCGTGTTGTAATAAAATTTCGCTTTTTCTTCTTCTGTCAACGCAGGGAATACTGACTCTATCTGGTTGTAATAGTTATCAAACACTTCACCATAGGTTTGTCTTGCTTCCTTTTTCTTTTTTTGTAACCACAAGTAGTCCGCAATTTTCTGCTGGCTTTCGGCATATTTCGGATGTTTCTTTCCAAGCAATGAAGCACGGATGGATGCTGAGTTTCTCAGGTGCTTCACTCCTTCCTCTATTTTACCTGTTTTCCAGAGGGAAACACCAAGATTATAAGAGGCAGAAGCATAATCAACACTATTCTCCCCGATTGTTTTTTTATAGAGAGTCATTGACTGTTCATAGAGTGGCACAGACAATGATGCCCGATCAGAAAGCATATAAACTCTTGCCAGATTATTTAATTTTCTCGCATAGGAAGATGTTTCAGACTCACCATTCTGACGTTGAATTTCCATAGCTCTCAGCATCATTTTCTCAGCTTCACTGTAGCGACCTTCGTCATTATACACCATACTCATGTTGGAAAGTGTAATTGCATAATCAGGGTGGGCCACTCCTACCGCAACGCTATCAATTTTCCGGATCTCCTGAAACGTATGCGATGCCTTTTCGTATTGTCCGAGATTTTGATAAACCAGGGCAATATTGTTTAAGGAAGGGAAATAAATATTTTCCGGATCAGCAGGGTCTGCCTTCCTGATTACTTCATCGAATTGTTCCTCAGCCTCGGGATATTTTCCTTGCTGCATGTAAAGTATACCCAGGTTGGCACTGGAGATCAAATAAAGTGTAGCACTTTCATTTAATGTTGTTCTGAAAATTTGAATAGCCTTAGTCAATGCTTGCGAGGCCTTCGTAAACTCTCCTTTATAAGTGTATAGATCACCTAATTTATTCAGGATTTGTCCTTGCGTGATAGACCGATCAGGCTGTTGCTTTAACGTGGTCAACAGGAGATTCTCTTCTTCTTTTATTTTATCCAGTCGGAAATAAATATCAGCTACAGATAAAACCGAGTTGATAAATTCTTCACTGGTGGGCTTATGTAATTTCTTATCCGTTTTTATTAATTGATCAGCCAGTTCTCCGGCTTTCGCATAGTTACCCGCCTGCAGATATAAGTCAGCCAGGTTGAAAAGCATAATACTGTACTCTTCTTTTATATTCAGCTCACCTTCGGCATATTTCTCCTTCACATCCAGTTCTTTAAGAAGAACGACTTCCTTTTCCCATAATGGAATTGCTTTTTCCAGCTGACCTGTCTGAACAAATGCATATCCCAGGTAAAAGAGACTATTGGCAGCCAGGGTATCTTTGCGCGTGGCTGAAAAAGTTTCCACTTGTTTCTCCAGGCTAACGCACTTTTCAAAGTCGCTTTTCAGATAGTGATCTTCCAGCTCAATGTAAATTTTGGGAGTCTGCGCAACGCAAATATTTACTGAGAGGCCAGCAATGAGTGCGGTCAGAAGAAAAAGATTTTTCATTTTGGAAAAGTTAATTTCCTTCCGGCTATCCAAAAGGAAATCATTAATTATAAAATTGCCTTTACTTATTTCGCCAGCGTAAATACATGACGTCCTTCAATGGACTGAGAGCGACCGTCATACAACGTCTTATCCCACACAAGGCTGATTTCCATTGTATTTTCAGTGACTTTAATCGTTACTTCCTTACCATCAGAATCCCGGATAAAACTGGTTGCATTATCGTCTTTAAAATGCCAGGTATCGGTACGTGGCCAAACGGGAGATGTACCTGTGGTTGTGTACCCGGTGGCCGTAAACGTGATTGAGAAATTTTTAAATAAATCGCTGACGTTCACGCCTTCTACCATGACCCAGTTTGTCACCGCGGCAGGGTTCCACTTTCCTCCATTTGCAGTCATCAGCGTAGTGGCCTTTTCTTTAAGCGTGGGTTCCACAGGAGTGGGATCCGGATCTTCGGAATCCTTTTTACAGGACACACAGATGATCACCAAAAGCATCATTTTCAGCAATAAGGAAAGAGGCGTAACACGGTTCATAGTAGGTAGAGGTTAGGAATAAAGATATTCATTTTTTGTTATTCAACGTATGTCCTTTTTTGGTCATTTGTGATTTTAAAGGGGCTATCGCTCTATCGCTATTTTGATGACTTTCATCGCCCGGTTGTTTTCAATTATTTTCAAAAAGTAAATTCCCGAACTCATCCCTTCCACATTCACTTCTGCATATTTTGCCCCCGCCTTTTGCTCTTTCACTGACCGTCCCAACCTATCCAATAATTGAACGCTGCGGTACGCAGATTCTGATTCAAAATTAAGATGGATAACCTGAGGCACCGGATTTGGATGCACGCTCACAAAATATCCCGGTTCCTCCCATACACCTGTCACCACGAGTTTATTTACTTTGATTTTATTATCCTCGACACGTGCAGCTACACGAACTTGCGACTCCAGGCCATCTCCGATAATAATCGTTGTATAGGTGGTTTCATCCATGGGATAGCCCGGATACTGAATATTAAAACGATACTCTCCCTTTGGTAAGTCAGGTATGACGAATTCTCCCTCTTCATTGGTAAAGACGTAAGCAACCAGCGTCAACTGTACTTCCATTGGTTTTGCTGCGTTCTCGACTCGCCTTACTGACGCACCCGCTCCGTTTACTCGTTTGGCTGCCTCAATTTTTCCTCCGTTTTGTTCGTCTTCTTCAAAGTAGCCGGAAAGCACACCATTCCCTTTGGGGGGTTCGGTAGGTTTAAACGCAGACATAATATCCATATCAATACGATTACCCTCCAGGAAAATATCGTCTGCTTCTTCCCATAGGTAGGTATTTTTATAATAGGTAGGCAATGCACCAACATGAGTAACTGTATCCGCAAATCCAACAATCTGATAATTGTCCAGAATCACTCTGTCAAACCGGTACTCGCCTGCCTCACTAATATTTTTTATCTCCAGTGTATCATATCCGCCCACCGCTTCAATCCGCAATAGTGTCACTGTTCCTTTCGTGGCAGGACTTGCTTCGTTTATTTTCAATTTTCCAGACACCGAGGCAACTGCCAATACATTTTTCGCAGCACTTCTCAGCATGAGACCAGGGACAAGCGGGTTTGTGATTTCTGAAACATACTCACCCATATTTGTTCTGTCTAATGAATTAATGACATAGATTGAATCCTGCGCTCCCTCTACGGATATTCCGTTTCGTTTCCATTGATATTGATTACCTGCTCCTTTGGTTGAAACTTTAAACAAATAAGAACTACCAACGTCAACCAGCTCTTTACCCGGGACACCAATCTCAGATTGTTCCATATAGTTCACGCCTGTGATCGAACTATTTGCAATGAGCGAAGCAAAATCAAGCTGGTTTTTGGAAACATCAAGAGTAGCAATACCAGTTAATGGTTTCAGATCAGGAAGATGTGTGATCTTATTGGAGGACAAATTTAGTGAAGTGAGATTCTGAATATCAGTAAGTGCTGCCGGCACTTTTCCATTCAGGTTATTGGAGGATAAATCCAATGCGGTAACTCGATTATTACCAATGGTTACACCATACCAATTTCCGGTACCTAAAGGAGAAGTGAGCCAATTACTGTTGTTGCTCCAATTCGGACCATCTGTAGAGAAATAAAGAAAACGTAGTGCTATCGAGTCACGCTCGAGTGAAGATACTCTGAGTATTTTGTTTCTGCTATGCAATGTTAATCCGGGTACACCTGGATTTGTTGCGGCATACGTATATACTCCTTCATCTTTAAAGGTTATATTATTCAGGGTTAGAGTTGGACTCGTGGCTCCGGTAATAGCCGCTGCATTTTTCATCCATTGATAGGTATTACCCGCTCCTCCAATAGTAGCGTTAAAGTTGATTGTTTCACTAATCTGTCTGAGCACGTTCTCTTTTATCTCCACCGAATCCTGCGGAGTATAATTAATACCCGACATACCGGCATTAGGAAGTAGTGAAGAGAAATCAAGTTTATTTTCCGAGATATTAAGTGTAGCCAGGCTGGTCAGCGAGGTGAAATCAGGAATAGCAGTAAGGTTGTTTTTAGAAACATCCAGAGAGGTAAGGGCATCGAGGTCCAGTATGTCATCAGGAATAGTTCCGGTCAGATTATTATCCGGAAGTTGTACGGCCGTTACCTTACTATTTGATACTGTTACACCAAACCAATTACTCACGTTTCCCGACAACCAGCTGGTGTTTGTCTTCCAGTTTATACCGTCAGTTGAATTATATAAAGCCTCAAGCGCCAGTTTTTCCTGAGGTGATACCGGGTTCTGCATCCGATATTTCACAATGGCCATATCTTCGCCTATAGCAGTAAGATTGGTTGTACCTGCTGTAGGATTAACGTCAACTACCGACTTATCCCAAATAAGCAATCCATCACTTCATTCTGACTATTGATCTCAACACTCATTCCGGTAGATACTGGTAAGCTTGCTCCCCAGATAAAATTGCCTGCTGGACTTAGTTTAATTAAGAAAGAAGCAGAAGAATAAAATTGTTCAAAAGAACCCGCAGAAGGATCATATCAATATTTCCTTCGTAGCCTCCGCTCAACAGCAGATTGCCATCGCTAAGAAGAGAAACACCACCAAGAAAAGCCTCACCAGATGATTCGATTGGAATGACATTAATCAATGCTCGGCCAGGTCATACACCACCAACGTCAGCACTTTCGGAATCCATATATGGCTGCGTTAACGAAACGCTCCCGGATGTACCATTGAATATTGGAGAATCATCGTACGAACCGTTGATATATAACCGGTTATTTGTCGTCCAGTTTCAGTGACTTTATATCTCCACCCCGCACTTTATCATTTTTTACTGACCATAATTGACTACCCGCAGAAGAATATTTTCTGATAATCTGAGCTCCGTCATCATCATCGGTTATATAGGCAGCGTAAGCGTTTCCTTGTGAATCAATAACAAGGCCATCGGTGTATTCAAAAGTGCCACATCGTTCATTTTAGATGACCAAATATGATTACCATTTATATCATACCTGGCAATGAAAACTTCATTTTCAACACCTGAAGCACTCAGGTTTACTGTGCCAATTCCGGGATCAACATCCAGTGTTCCATCGTTCAAATCTCCCATAACCAGAATTTCTCCTGAAGTATATAAAGTGATACGATCAATCTCCGCATTTCCACCTCCACCAGAAAAAGAAAAATGCTTTGACCAGATCAGGTTTCCGGCAGGATCGAGCTTAGTAAACGTAGTTTCACTATTTACATTAGTAGAAGTGACCGTAGTCACACCTGAACCAGGATCGGCATCTGCTGTTCCTATAATTGTTCCTGCCAGATAAATATTTCCGAGAGCATCAGTAGCGATTGCTTCATAACTTATGTAATTGTCGTAATCACCGCCTTGATTAAGATCATAAACCCAAACCAGATTTCCGGTGTTACTGTATAAAGCGAAGGATCAGATCTTCTTCATATTGAAAATCTCCAGTAATCAAATTCTGACCTGCGCCCGGGTTATATCTACCGTTCCTTCAAAAGCGCCCGTAAATACGAGGTTATCATTTACGTCTAATGTGTAATCAATGAAAGACACCCAGCTTTCCTCATCCTGTGACTTAAGTTGGTGAGAAGCTAATAACTCGAGATCAGAACTATTATTACTGCTCATCAAACTAAAATTCCATCCTGTATTATTTCCATCGTCCAGGAATTTATTGCATTAAGTAGCACCGCCGTAGCTACCATATCTTTAGGTGAGTTCTAATATGCTCACTGTTCCACTTCCTTTAATCATAATAGTTGTTCCAGCCAATGCCCGGCTCCATCCATATCGGAAGAGCAAATTTCCGTGGCGATAATATTATTGACTGTTTGCGTAGTATTTACAGAAATTCTACCGATGTACCTGGCGTGACCTCCAACGTATTGAAGGTATTACTTCCGTCTATTCGAACGTAATCATCGGTGAGAGGATCAGTGATCAAGCGAACATGGTCAAAGTTTTGATTATTAGCATTAATCCTGATCCTAACAGTTATCAACGCATTGTCGTCAATGAGAGTACTGTTCGTACTAATATCCATTCTTCCTACATCAATGATCGCGTTGGTAGCGTCCACGGTTGCATGATTCGCGGATCCATTGAGCCACAACGCAGGATAATCCTTTTGTATGCCTATGAACTTATGGCCATTTAGATCCAATGTTCCATTTAAGATATATAGCTGGGAATGGATAATATCACTCAACACCGAAACGCGTACATCTGAACCCGGAGAATAATCATAGTTGTATCCGGCATTAAAGGCGATCCATGAATCATCACCCAGGTTGTGACCACGGGTATCCAGTTCATAATCCTGGTCGCTATCCATATAGAATTCGGCTCCATCAAAATCGAGCGTCATGTCATCATCGAAATACAGTGACCCTCCACAGGAATTACCGATCCATGTAGAAATACTTTTCTTTATCTGAAAAGTGGGATGATTGGTTACCCCTCTCCAATCCATCGTTTTGAATGAAGCTCCTTCCTGTCCGTCATCCGGGATAACAACCACCTGATTCGCTGATGAAAATGAATTCTCGTCAAAGAATACATTGTTACTAAATCCCGGAAGCGCAGGAACAGCCACGCTTGTGCCAGATGAAAGGGACCAATGAGAAATATCATCCCAATTTCCTCCATCTCCAATCCAGTAGTAATCCAGATTGTCAGCATACAGTGTGCCCGAAAATATCTGCACGCGCAAATGGCCAGGATCTGCTATATAAATGACATTATTCACAGCATCAGCCGCTATTCCCGTTGCATATTCAAAGCGGCCGAAACTATTATTTCTTACAATCTTCGAAAAATAATTTCCGTTACTATCAAATATCTGAACTCTCCGATTGTTGCGATCTGAAACAATCACTTTCCCTCCTGCTTCAATGTCAATGGCATAAGGGGAAATCAGCTGTCCGTTACCAGAACCCGTACTTCCAAACGACAAAAGAAAAGATCCTGAGCTATTAAATTTCTGAACACGGTCGTTATTGCTATCTGCCACATAAACATCTCCGCTATTATCAATGGCAATGCCTGTTGGCATGTTGAAGAAACCATCAGACGAGCCTGCGCTACCCCATTGCGCGAGATATATTCCACTGGAGTTGAATTTCTGAATCCGGTTATTCTGCGTGTCGGCTACATAAACATTTCCGCTGGCATCAGTAGCAATCCCCTGCGGAAACTGAAACTGACCATTACTGTTACCCTGACTTCCAAACGACAAAAGAAAAGATCCGGACGAATTAAACTTCTGAACTCTGAAGTTGCCCTTATCCAATACGTAAATATTTCCGCTACCATCAATGGCGATATCCGTTGGATCAACAAACTGTCCATTACCACTTCCGTAGGTACCCCACTCGCTATCATAAATACCAGATGGATCAAATTTTTGAATGCGGTGATTATTCTCATCTGCAACATACAAGTTGCCTGAAGCATCTGTGTCCAGGCCCATGCCCTCCCAAACCTCTGGCTGAAATTGTCCGGGGTCAGTAGTGCCCACACCAAATTGGTCCAGATAAATACCTGTGTCTGTAAACTTCTGCACGCGATTGTTACTAACGCAAGGCGTACAGAATG
>JBGATZ010000170.1:0-9426 GCA_044228905.1 Cyclobacteriaceae bacterium
CTCAACTTGGTTCGCCTTTATTGATGATTTCCATCTGGGTTATTGGCGGATTGGTTACACTTTGTGGAGCACTTACCAATGCTGAAGTTGCTGCGATGATGCCTGAAACGGGTGGGCAATATATTTTCTTTCAGAAAATGTATGGCGACTTCATTGCCTTTCTTTACGGATGGGCAGCCTTCGCTGTGTTTAATACGGCAGGCGTTGCTTCGATCACTTATGTCCTGTCCATCTATACAGAGTATTTTATCACGCTCCCTCGTTTCTCCAAAGAAACCGAGCAGATGATTGTGCTGTTTATACCAGGTATTGGTAAGATTTTTCCCCTCGAAAATTTTGGAGTAAAAGCATTGACCATACTGGTAATCTTAGGATTAACGGCCCTCAATTACCGAAGTGTAAAATCAGGAGGTCAGGTTCAGGTAATCTTCACTGCATTGAAAGTAGTGGCCATGGGGTTGCTCATCATTGGCTTGCTTTTCTCGGGCAAGGGTGAAGTAGCCAATATCACTACGAACTCAAACATCATTACACCCACAGGATGGGCATTGGTACTGGCAATCATAGCGGCTACATCGGGCGCGTTCTGGGGTTATGACGGATGGAACAATATCACTTTCGTTGCGGGTGAAGTGAAAGACCCACAGAAAAATATTCCTCTCAGTCTTGGAATAGGTCTTGCAATCTGTGTTGTTGTTTATGGACTTATTAACCTTGCCTACGTATACATTCTTCCTATTGATACCATCGCTCATTCTGCTTTTGTGGGTTCAGATTCCGCAACCAAAGCATTTGGAATTGTCGGTGGTGGATTAATTGCACTATTGGTAATTCTCTCCACTTTCGGGACTTCCAACGGAAATATCCTGGCCACCGCCCGTGTGAGTTTTGCTATGGCGCAGGAAAAAAGATTCTTCGCTTGGACCGGGAAAGTGCATCCTAAGTTTCACACTCCCGGTAACGCACTGATCATTCACGCTATATGGACTTCACTACTTGTGCTCAGCGGGTCATTTGACATGCTTACCGACATGCTGGTATTTGTAAGCTGGTTGTTCTACGGACTCAGTGCATACGGAGTCTTTATTTTACGCAAAACTATGCCTGATGCAGAACGACCGTACAAGGTGTGGGGATACCCTTATATCCCTGCCTTTTTCGTTTTATTCAGTGCGGTGTTCCTCATCATCACACTCTACAACGACATCGCTAACTACGTGAATGGCGTTTCTCCGTTGATCAATTCATTGTTTGGATTGCTACTCACTTTCCTTGGAGTTCCGCTTTATTTCTATTTTCTCTATCAGAATAAAAAAGAAAAGGCAACGTCTTAGTTGTAAACATTAATCCGATGGTGCCGTTCAAACACCTGGATTGACTTCAATTACATCGATGAAAAAGATTGCGATCATTGGTGCTACCGGGCTGCTTGGCAAACCCGTTACCATCGCCTTAGCCAATGCAGGATTTACTATCACTGCGCTAGTGAGAAATTCCCTTAAAGTAAAATCGGGATATCCTGCTTCCATTGAATGGATAGAAGGTGATATGAAAAAAATTGACGACATCGATAGACTACTCAAAGGTCAGGATGCATTGTATTTAAGTCTTTCTGTATTGCAAAAGGAGAAACCCTCAGAATGGCATACAGAATCGGATGGATTGAAACTTGTTCTGGAATCAGCAAAACGAAATAACATTCAACGCATCGGTTATCTTTCTTCACTGGTAATGAAGTACCAGGGAATGAATAACTTTAATTGGTGGGTGTTTGACATCAAGCACCAGGCGGTGAAAATGATTCACGAATCCGGAATTACTTACACCATCTTCTATCCTTCTACGTTTATGGAGTCGTTGACTCATCAGTATAAGCGAGGCAGTATGATGATGCTGGCGGGAAAATCAGAGCACAGGCAACACTTCATTGCCTCAGAAGATTTCGCGAGGCAGGTAGTGAAATCCTTTCAGATCCTCACCACAGAAAACAAAGACTACGTTATACAGGGAACAGAAGGATACTACACCGAAGAGGCCGTTGCATTATTTAAAGCAAATTACACCAAAGCCAAACTGACTGTATCTACCGCGCCCATTGGAGTGATTAAATTCTTTGGCTTGTTTAATCAAACCATGAATTACGGGGGCTATATTCTTGAAAGCCTGAACAAGTATCCGGAGAAATTCGAAGCAGCAGAAACCTGGAAGGAATTAGGAAAACCAACCATCAGCTTAAAGGAGTTTGCCTTAAAAAGCTGATAACTATTTTCCTGATCCGCCTTTGATCATCATTTGCAATACCTCCGGGTGAATCGCTACGTACAGTATTCCGCCTATTGCAGCCAACACACCTACCAGAAGGTTCGACAAAAGAAAAACACCAATTCCCTTCAGAAATGATTTCAGCTTCGATTGATTTTTGATTAATCCACTATAGGCAAATCCAAAATATCCCAGAGACATCCCAATCATTATCCAGTAAGGAATCATCAGGCCGGATACTTTAAAGACAATTATTGACCCTATGGTCACCAGTGTCATATGTCCTTCCACATAAAAAGGAAGTACGGTATGTTCCAGGTAACTAAGTCCGCTTTTCCGGAAGAACAGGTATCGCGCTGCAAAGGCCTGAATAGGTACGATTGCAAACGAAATTATCTTCACATTTCTTGAAATAAATTGAAACAGGATCATATTGAATTGTTCCCTGCCCTTATTTCCTGAATCAGCCATAGGTGGAGTAACTCCTTTTAAAAACTGTGCATAATCAACACCCAGAATATCTGCCAGTAGTAACATGATGGTAATCAGCAACAGAAAATAACCTACAGGCCGTGCATAAAGCACACGATTACCTTCCACATAGGCATGAGCTACTTCTCCGGGTTTGTAGGTGAGGTGTTTAATGGTCCTGGGGAAAAGTCCGCTTACACCATACATCCTTCCCTGGAAATCGGCAATGATATGTCCGAGACTCATTCTCATTGGCGGATGTGGCTGCCCGCACTGTGGACAGAAAGGAGTGATCACTTCGCTCCCACAATTAATGCAGGACTTCTTTTCCGTATTTCCGGAAGGCAACATGGTCTCGAGGTCAAAAATTTTACAATGATAAGCATATATCATCATCCCGTTACAATAAGTTCGATAGTGAATAAGTAAACAGAATAGATCAAAGTATTGTATCTTTCATTTGCCGAACCTCTAAATCTATGCGCTCTAATCTGTTTCAAGTGCTATCACTTTGCATTTGTATTGCGGTCTTCTCCTGCTCCAAAAACAATGCAGATGAACACGCTCCCGAATTATCTCTTGCTGATCTGAAAGTTTACAGTGGGTTAAAAGTTGAGCTATTTGCTTCTGAGCCTATGTTCACCAACCCCACCAATATTGCGGTAGACGCCAGAGGAAGAGTTTGGGTATGCGAAGCGTACAATTATCGTAATCAATTGAATCCGAAGAACCCGGAACGGAAAGAAGGAGACCGGATCATGATTCTGGAAGATACCGATGGTGACGGAAAAGCAGACAAGAGCAAAGTGTTCTATCAGGGAAAGGATGTAAATTCAGCGTTAGGCATTGCTCTCTTCGGGAACAAAATAATTGTTTCGTGCAGCCCCAATGTATTTGTTTTTACCGATGAAGACGGGGATGACGTGCCCGATTCAAAGGAAATTTTCTTCAAAGGGATTGAGGGTCTTCAGCATGATCACGGCATGCATAGTTTCATCTTCGGACCAGACGGGAAATTGTATTTCAATTTTGGAAATGAAGGAAAAACATTGCTTACTCCTGCCGGAGATACAGTCATTGATGTCCGGGGGCGAACCGTGGTGACCAATGGCAAACCGTTTCGTGAGGGAATGGTAATGCGATGTGATCCGGATGGGTCTCACGTTGAAGTACTAGCTCATAATTTTCACAACAAACTACGAAGTAACAATCCGATCCATTTGGTACCCTCTGGCAATCAGATAGCATTGATGATGGCAACAAGGGCACACGCATTAACTATGTAATGGAAGGTGGAAACTTCGGATATAAAGATGAGCTTACCGGAGCTAGCTGGTACTCAAGAAGAACAAACATGGAAAAAGAAATTCCATTTCGCCACTGGCACCTCAACGGCCAGGTGTAGTACCTAATCTTTTACAAACCGGTGCCCGGTTCACCCAGCGGCATCACCCATCTACGAAGAAACCTGTTACCGGAAATTTTCCAGGGACAAATGATTCATGCAGAACCCGGCAACAATGTTGTTCGGGCTTACCCAGTTGAAACTAATGGAGCTGGTTATAAGGCAACGATCGTGAATATACTGGAAGGACAAAAAGATCAATGGTTTCGCCCGGTAGATGTGGCCGTGGCACCTGATGGTTCATTGTTTGTTGCAGACTGGTACGATCCTGGCGTGGGCGGGCATCAGGTAGGTGACTTAAATCGGGGACGCATCTATCGCATCTCGCCTCAAGAAAATACCAACCTTTACCAGCCAATAGTACCCGAAATAAAATCAGTAGATGGAGCAATCGCTGCACTACTCAACCCCAATCCGGCAACGCGATATTTAGGGTGGGCTGCACTCGACTCAATGGGCGAGAAAGCCGGAACTGAATTGTATAAAATATGGAAATCTGATTCTCCTCCCCAACGTGCACAAGCGTTGTGGCTACTGAGCAAACTACCTAATGGACAGGCTTACATCAATGAAGGTCTTGCTGATGAAGATCCCAATATTGTTATCACTGCTCTTCGAAGAAGCCGCACCATTTTCATCGATATACTGCCTATAGTCGATTTACTTGTTCATCATCCTTCTGCCCAGGTAAGGCGTGAGGCTATTCTTGCATTACGTGGATTGAAATCACAGGAAGCTGCATCACGATGGGGAGAATTCGCTTTACAATATGATGGCAAAGACAGGTGGTACCTCGAGGCATTAGGTATCGGTGCAGAGGGGAATGAAGATGCAAGCTTTGTGGCATGGAAAAAGAAAATCGGAGCAAAATGGAATACACCTGCAGGTAAAGACATTATCTGGAGGAGCCGCAGCAAGGAAGCAATGCCCCTGATGGCCGAAATCATTCGTACCGCAAACGAGTCAGAGATGCTTCGTTATTTTCGTTCGTTCGACTTTCATAAAGATGCTTCCAAGCAGGCCGTACTTTCCAAACTTGTATCCCAGGTTCAGGGAGAAAAAGTATTATATTCATTGAAACACATGGAGCCTACAAACACTACGTTGACTCCAGCTGTTCGTACAGCACTGAACAAAGCCCTCGATCAATATAAAGGCAGGCTGGAGTTTGTTGAATTGGTATCACGATTCAAACTCGATAATAAAGCTTCTGACTTGCTGGCTCAAAGTATTCAATTACCTGATAGTATCGTGGGAAAAGAATCCATGAAGACATTGCTCGAATGGAACCGCATCGATTTAATCGCCCCTGTCATTCATCAAAAAAACAAAAAAGAAGTTCAAGCCATCATTAAAACCGTGTGGCCTCATATGTATAACCTGAAAGCGCAGGCAATGATGGAAGAAATTGTGATGGACACTACACAAGCCATTGACAATCGAAAACTAGCACTTCGTACGTTTGGTGATGACTGGAAAGCACAGGATCATCTGCTTGATCTTGCAAAGAGCAATAAAATCCCTCAGGAGCTTCACATAGCCGCTGCAGGTGTCTTTCAGAATATCTGGAGAACCGATATCAGAAATGCCGGCCCAACTTATCTGAAATTACCCGGAAGCAAAGAAGGAAAATCATTGTCCCCTATTTCCGTTCTTACAGATAAAACAGGAAACAGGGAGAAGGGAAAAGAAGTATTTGCAAATACATGCAGCAATTGTCATCAGATCGATAACGAGGGAACAAACTTTGGACCTAACCTCAGTGAAATTGGAAGTAAATTGTCTAAAGAAGCATTATATACCTCCATCCTGTTTCCAGATCAGGGAATCAGTTTCGGATATGAAGGCTACACGTTTAAAATGAAAGATGGTAGTGAGGCCTTTGGAATGATTGTGTCTGAAACGGAAGATAAAGTAGACATCCGGTACATGAATGCACAACAAACACTTGACCCGAAAAATATTCTTTCGAGAGCTCAACTCAGCGCTTCACTAATGTCAGCGAATCTTCAATCGTTAATGAGTGAAGAAGAACTGGTTGATCTGGTGGAATACCTCAGTGCATTAAAAAAGAATAATAAGGCTGTAGCAAAAAAATAATGAGAAATCTATTTTTAACAAAGTCAATTGCCAAGTGCTTTTGCCTGCGGCAATAAATATCATCTCAAATCTGACGGCATTTCAATTGTACTAATTATTTCTTCCTCGTTTTACTTTCGTTGACTTACGTGTAACCTTATTTCCTCTCGGGCCTTGCACGGTAGTTGACTTACGAGTCACTTCTCTTCCGCCTCGTCCACGATGTACGGTTGTAGTTGTCTTTGTTGAACGATAGTGCGCAACGGCAGGCTGATGGCGATTGAATACAGTGACTGATGTAGTTCTTACTGGACGATAGATTCGCGGTGCATATACTACGCGATGAGTATGAACTACAACGTAATGATGTCGATAAGGTGCACGATAAGGATAAAATACGGAATAACGAACCGGTCTCCACGGCCTCCACCATACCGGGCGCACACTCCACGCAAAAGGAGAAACCCACACGCGGTAGGCAGGAGCATAAACATATTGAACGGAAGGCCATGCCCATGCATTCACCACTACATTGGTTGTTGTCGTACCCGCATTCGTCTTCGTCTGTTGTTTGGGCTCAATGATAATCTCCTCCCCGTAAATATCTTCATCACCCACAATCTGAACAACCGCATTACCTTCAGAAGTCTTTTCCACTTCAATCACTGCGATATCCTGATTTTCAGTTTCTGAAATGGCGTCCTGAAGCACAAATGTGTGGACATCTTTCTCGTTATGATCTATAACTTTGATGTAATCGATTTCACCATCACCATTCAGATCGAGATTATTCACTTTATTTTCTTCTGCATTTAACATTTTCTCAAATTCTTCAGGTGAGCCTGATTTTTTAAAAAGTTCCAATGCGGCCTCCAGGCTAAAATTATCTCCGGGTAAACCCGTAGAGTCCTGCACAGCAAATGAACTTCCTGAAGCAGCCAATGACAGTGTGCACAAAAAAATTATAGTACTATATAAAAGAGTGTTCTTTTTCATGTCGGTTTACTTTTAATTTCATGTATTAGACAATAATCTGATGCGAGGGTTTAATCGAGTTGCGTTGTGAATTTATTTCCACAAGACCGCAATTCAGGAAAGAAAGTCGGATTTCCCAGCCTCTTAGCAAAATCGTATATTTAACCCTCGTATGAGAAAAGAAAAGTTTTCCATTTTTTACACTGACGATGACCCGGATGATCAGGAACTTTTTCGTGACGTCATTAATGAGATGGACTCCAACCTGGATTTGTATATACAAAATGATGGCGCAGAACTAATTACGCTATTGGACAATCCTCCCCCTCATCCGCAGCTCATATTTCTTGATTTAAACATGCCGGTGAAAAACGGAATCGAGGTTCTGAAAGAAATTCGTGAAACAGAACGACTCCGTGATTTTCCGGTTGTAATCTTCTCTACTTCAGATGACGAAAACGCCATTCAAACCACAAGAGAACTAGGCGCAAATTTTTATATCACTAAGCCAACATCTTACAATCTTTTGAAGAAAGCCATTGCTTATACTATTGCAATCGATTGGAAAAATTTTAAGCCAGGAATAACCGACTTTGTTTACAGAGAAAATTAAAGAGTTTTATTAACGTGATATCCGAATCAACCACGCTCAGACCTGAAGAAATTTTTCTTCACAATTTACGAAGCGCAACCTCCGTCATGCATACTCAGCTGGAAGCTACTCCGCTTTCTGTTGCGTTATTAACTCCTCCTCTTTCGTCTGAAACTTACGCCAGCTACCTGATGGCGATGAGAGAAGTAATCAACTTTTGTGAGCTCAGCCTCTTTCCATTGGTAAAATCAGTAATCACTGACATCGAGTCGCGCAGAAAAATCTCAGGAATGAATTCTGATCTCGAAGCATTAAAAGAACATCTTCCGGCACATCCGTATAAGCCATTCTCTCCTCTCAATACGCCAATCAGTGAGGCAACCGCATTGGGCTATTTATATGTGATCGAAGGATCAACATTGGGCGGACGGGTGATTCTAAAACAACTTGAAAACACTCCCGCTCTACAGTCAACGAAAGCAATACATTTTTTCAGCGGATACGGCACTAATACCGGTCCGATGTGGAAATCATTTTTGAGTAACTTCTCCTCTTACGCAGTTCAATCCAATCAGGAATCTCAGATTATTGAAGGAGCAAATCACGCTTTTCAATCTATTCATGACTACTTCCTTTCCATCCGTAAATGAAAATAAAGGACATAGTCAATCGTGAGATCGTAAATCTTACCAACTGCGAGCATGAGCCTATTCACGTTCCCGGAAGTATACAACCGCATGGTTTTCTTATTGCCTTTAAGAAGGAAGATAACAAGATCGATTTTTGTAGTGCAAATATTTTTGATCACTGTGGCATTAAGCACGAGCAGGTCCTTTCCAGAACACTTGACCAGGTTTTAGGAAAAGATCAGGAGAGAAGAATTCAGGAACACATTCAGAAACAATCAAAGAATTTCACCGCTCCCCTATCTCTTGAAGTAAATAATAACTTGTTCAGTACAAGCATCCACTCCAGTGGAAACACCTACATCATTGAGTTTGAGCCAACCGGATCACTCACTCCGGATTCATCAACACTGTACAATCAGACCAGACAGTTTGTATTCAATCTGGAGAAAGCTTCTTCTTTACAGGAGCTATGCCAAAACGTGGCGGACGAAACGCGTTCCCTCACCGGGTATGACCGTGTGATGATTTATCGCTTTGATAAAGATTATAATGGCGAAGTGTTTGCCGAGAGCAAGCGTGAAGACATTGAACCCTTCCTGGGGTTACACTATCCGCATACGGATATTCCTGCACAGGCACGCGAGTTATATAAAAAAAACCTGCTTCGTTTAATCGTAGATGTAAACTATCAGCCGGTTCCACTATATACGATTGACGATAAACCGGGAAAAAATCTGGACTTAGGGCAAGCCGGGCTACGCAGCGTTTCACCTATTCATATCCAATACCTGCATAATATGGGTGTGGGTGCTACACTCACCATTTCCCTCATGCATCAGGATAATCTATGGGGACTCATTGCCTGCCATCATTATTATCCCAAATATATCAGCAACTTCAACCGTATTTCTGCGTTTCTGCAAGGTCATTTTCTTACTTCGCAAATCAATGTGAGACAAGTGGCAGAGCAATATGGCATTGCCCAGAAAGTGAACGGAGAATTGGAGAAGATT
>JBGATZ010000171.1:0-9415 GCA_044228905.1 Cyclobacteriaceae bacterium
CCAATATGATTCACACCCACTCTCACCTGTGCACTTAATCCCTGATAAAGGAATGGATCTTTCGTTCTCATCATCAAAACCCCATTGAATGCAACAGGCCCGTATAGTGCGGAAGCAGCACCAGGTATTAATTCCGCGCTTTCCATATCCAAATCAGATGAGCCAAATAAATTACCAACGGCAAAGTTGAGTCCTGGCGTTTGATTATCTACACCATCCACTAATTGAAGGAAACGCGAATTCCCTGTACTGTTAAATCCACGGGTGTTGATTTGTTTAAATGTTAACCCACTGGTTACCATTTCAACTCCCTTAATGTTTTGCAAACCATCGTAAAAATTAATGGATGGTGTCTCTCTCACAGCTTTGATGTCCATTTTTTCAATGCTAACCGGAGATTGTAAAATGCTTTCTTCCACACGAGATGCAGAGAAAACAACTTCGTCCATAAGTTCGGCTTTTGAAGTGAGGCTTACCGAAACAGGTTGACTAGTGCTGGTTACTTCCACCTCCTGCTTGGAATAACCAATTACAGAGATGGAAAGCGTGAAGGGAGGTTTAACTGCTGTCGTTAATTCAAAATTTCCTTTTGCATCGGTAATGGTACCGGTAAGTTTTCCTTTAATAACAATGTTTGCACCAATCACTGGCTCCCCAGTCTCGGTATCTTTTATAGTTCCGTTGATTTTTGTTTCCTGTGCTAAAGCCAAGACAGAGAGCGACAAAAAGATTAGAAGTAGTACATGTTTTTTCATTTAAAATTGGTTTAGGTGTGTTAGGTAAAAGGTATTAAGTTGTTTTAAGGTGATCGTAACTTTTGAGTCGGGTATATCCGTGATGAACTATTCGATCCGCCAATCCTTTGTAGAAGTTTGGATCAGTCGGTGTTACAGTTGACAGTCCATCCACATAACGATTGTATAAACAGAACAGGGCGGCAATCAGAACAGTATCATGAATTTCAACGTCAGTGGCCCCGGCCTTTTTAGCACGATCAACTGATTCTGTAGTCACAGCCTTACCACTTTGTTGCACTTGCTTCGCGATGGTGAGTAACGCTTTCATCTTCTCGCTAACCGGAGCAGTCTCGATATCGAGCTTCACGCACGCTGCCGTGTTGCTTTCTCCCAAAAGAAGATCAGCGGCAGCCGTATGTGCCGAGGAGCAAAACGTACAATTGTTATTATGCGAAACAATCGTTGCAATCAGCTCCCGTTCTCCCTCGGTCAATGAATTGGGACCTCGCAAAATAAATTGTGTGAGATCGCGAATCGGTTCAGCAGTATCTCTTCGATACTCGAGCAACCCGGTTATCCCCGGCAAGTGCTCTTCTACTTTTATGTAAGGCATATGATTAATTAGGTTGTTTCCTTTTTCAGAAACGGCACCGCCCGGCAAAACCTAAACAGCCGGAGCGGCTCGCTTCTGTCATCTAGACCAATAGATCTTTTGTTGATTTGACCTGCAGATGGTAATGCTATTAATGAATGAATAGCATGAATACGTGATTACAAATTATGATACGATGAATCTCCAATGCAGAGACTATCCGTTACATGAATGAATCAGTAATGCAGGAAATCAGATGATGAATTTAGGAGGCGGTGAATGTACCTGCTCCGGGGAAATGATAACCAGGTATTCTGGCTGTGAAAAAGTTTCAGCTAACGACCAGCCGGTGCTTGCAGTTTGAATCTCACTGCTGGTTGAAAGATAATCTTTGGCAAAGTTCTCCATCAGCTTGCTTGCCTTCTTGGAAATAGGAGAATCGGTATTCGCCTGAACAAAATCAGTGAGTAAATCAAAGAGTCCGTTCTCTTTATGATCATGAATATAAACGATGTGGAGAGTATCGTTTACCATTTTTTGCTTCACCAGGTTGTAAAACTTACCGTCCTTTTCAAAGTCTCCGTCAATACGTTGAAAAGCATCACTGCTACTTTGATAGGGTAAGGAAATTGGAATTTTTACTGTGAGTGTTTCGTCTTCGCTATATGCTTCTGCGTCCAGTTTTTGCTTCATCTCCTTACTTGCCTGCAAGCTCAGACCTACATACATACCATAATACCCCACCACGTTGAAGAGGAAAAGTGCGAGCAGTATGATGGAGATAATTCGTTTCAACGGTTGTCAGTTGGATTACATAGTTAGGAAAATGATTCCTAAAATCCAACAATCGATTGTGAAGACCGTTACTTTAGAAGCTTTTGGAGATCACTCCGCAGTAACTTCCGTACAAATTTTGTTTCGCTTTTGGATAGGTGATCATGAGTGTCTGATACACAAAGGTGTCTTCCGTTTCACTTCCCATGTACCGGACTTTTCGCTTCACGGTTTTTCTGTACACGATTTTTCCGTTCTTATCTAAACCGGAAATAACAAACCAATCCTGCTTTACTACTTTATAAGAAACCTCCATCCTTTTCGCGGCCGAAGCGTACACCTCAGAAAAATTATCATTCACTTCTTCCAATACCAGTTCTCCATAAGCACGGATTTCCGCCTCCTTATCTTTCGACATAAAAATCTGGCCATCACCATTTCCCGCTTCTCCCTCACCAGTAAATCCTTCCGGGTATGAAATACAAAAACTGAAACGATCATTGCAGTATTCCTTCATAGGAACGGTTCCGAATCCACCCGAAATCAGAATAAGAAAAACGAATCCAATAAATTTATTCATGAGTTAAAATTAGCGAACGAAATCTTCGCCTTTGACTTATTGTTCGGCCCGTTTCATGGATTTATAGTATGGCTGCTTTCCTTTGGGCGACTTTGATTTTTTCGTTGAAGCAGAATAGGTTGATCGTCCTCCTCCATATCCATCGTAGGTAGGGCAGGAATATTGAGAGCATGAAGTTAATCCAACCAGGACCAATAGCGTTACAACTGCCTTTTTCATACAAAAAGCCTGCTTTTACAATTAATACCAATGGGGCTCGATGTAATTACACGGATACATTAAGTTTGTGGTTTCAATGACAGCTACAGCACATAAATCCGGATTTGTAAGTATTGTGGGCAAGCCCAACGTGGGCAAATCCACGCTTATGAATAAACTCGTGGGAGAAAATCTTTCCATCATCACTGCAAAGGCGCAAACTACCCGTCATCGCATCATGGGTATTTTAAATGGAGAAGACTTCCAGATTGTCTATTCGATACACCCGGGAATGCTCGAACTGAAATATGAATTGCATCAGGCGATGATGCATTACGTCACGGTGTCGCTGGAAGATGCCGATGTAATTCTATTAGTAGTAGAGTTGGGAGAAAAACTGGATGAAACTATTCTCGCGCGGTTCCGTCAAATCAAAACTCCGATTGTCTTAGTTATCAATAAGATTGATCTGGGAAAAGGATCGCAGGTAGAAGATAAGATCAAGTACTGGAACGAAAACTTAAAAGTCGCGCATATCCTTACCGTATCTGCCAAAACAGGTGAGAACGTAGGTCAGATTGTTGACCTGGTAAAACAATATTTACCGGAACATCCGGGCTACTATCCGAAAGATACACTCACCGATCGTTACGAGCGCTTCTTTGCTGCCGAGATGATCCGCGAAAAAATATTCCTGAACTACGAACAGGAAATTCCTTACAGTACCGAAGTAAGTATTGATGAGTTCAAAGACGATGGCAAAATGATCCGCATGCGCGCTACTCTTTTTGTGGAACGTGATTCGCAGAAAGGAATTCTCATCGGCAAAGCCGGAAGCTCACTGAAGAAAGTAGGCACTGAAGCCCGCAAAGACATGGAGGAATTTTTCAAACGCAAAGTATTCCTGGAAACGCATGTGAAAGTGGCGGAAAACTGGAGAAAGCAGAAATTGAAGCTGAAGCAGTTTGGGTACATTGAATAATAATTAGCCAATGATCAACGTGCCGATTGGTCAATAATCACTTAGATTTTCAAATCGACTAATTAATTGAGACCTTTGCGCCTTGGTTCTCCACCAATTGGCCGTTTTGTGCCAAAATGGTGGGTTTGCCATCGGCAAATCGACCAATTGGACATCGATAATTAAGTAATGGCAAATATTGTAGCAATTGTAGGGCGCCCAAATGTGGGCAAATCGACTTTTTTTAATCGACTAATCGAACAGCGGCAGGCCATCATGGATGATATGCCTGGTGTTACCCGCGATCGTCACTATGGCTATGCGGAATGGACAGGGAAGTTTTTTACCGTGATCGATACAGGTGGTTATGTCACCGGTTCCGATGATAAGTTCGAATCACAAATCAGAAAACAGGTTGAGCTCGCCCTGGATGAATGCACTGCCGTGATTTTCATGGTGGATTGTCATGATGGGCTTACCGGATACGATAAGGAGTTTGCCAACATTATCCGCAGATCAAAAAAACCCGTACTGATTGCTGCGAACAAAGCAGATACTCCTTCCAAAGCATCTCATGCCAATGAATTTTATGAATTAGGAATGGGCGAAGTCTATCCGATCTCTGCTGAAAACGGAAGTGGATCGGGAGAAGTATTGGATGAGTTAATTAAGTTATTCCCA
Organism: Cyclobacteriaceae bacterium; assembly: GCA_044228905.1. Lineage (GTDB taxonomy): Bacteria > Bacteroidota > Bacteroidia > Cytophagales > Cyclobacteriaceae > ELB16-189. Next base: position 4,524 of record JBGATZ010000171.1, read on the forward strand.
ACCGAAGGCGTGGAAGATCCGGAAGCAGGTATTCCTAAGATCGCCATCCTGGGAAGACCGAATGTTGGTAAATCTTCTTTATTGAATGCATTACTTGGTGTGGAGCGCAGCATCGTAACCGATGAAGCAGGAACTACCCGTGATGCGATTCACTCACGCTATAAAATGTTTGGTCAGGATTTTATTCTGATCGATACTGCCGGGATTCGCAAAAAGAGTAAAGTAACCGAAGACATCGAGTTCTATTCCGTACTTCGTTCGTTACGCGCTTTGGAAGAATGTGACGTCTGCATTTTCGTGATTGACGCAGAGCGCGGACTGGAAGCTCAGGATGTGAGCCTGATTGCACTGGCCACGAAACAAAACAAAGGCATCGTAATCATGGTGAACAAGTGGGATCTTATTGAAAAAGACAGCAAGACTGCCGATAAGATTACCAAAGACATGCTGGAAAAACTGGCTCCGATTACTTACATCCCATTCATTTTTGCATCCGCTACTGAAAAGCAACGGATCTTTCAGGTGGTGGAAAAGGCTGCTCAGATTTATACCAATAAGACCAAGAAAGTTCCAACTTCTCAGTTGAACGATGCTTTATTACCTGAAATCGTTCATTATCCGCCTGCAGCGATAAAAGGAAAGCACGTTCAGATCAAATACGTCACTCAGGTTCCGGGCAAGTCTCCGGCTTTCGCGTTCTTCTGTAATCTTCCTCAGTATATACAGGAATCCTATCAACGCTTCCTGGAAAATCGTTTGAGGGAAAATTTTGACTTTGAAGGAGTGCCTGTTCGGTTGTTTTTCAGAAAGAAGTAATAATCATTTGCCTAATGAGTGATAGGGTCTTTTGAAACCCTGGAAATGGCAAAATTTCAAAATTTTATTACCTCCTGATTTAAATTTGAACCGTTCTTGTATCTTTGCAGCAAATTAAAAAAACCTGTAAACCATGAAAAAAGTATTCGCATTATTGGCTGTGTGCGGTTTCGTAGTTGCTTTTGTTGCTTGCGGTGGCAAGAAAACTGAAGAAGCTGCTCAAGACACTACAACTGTAGTTGAAACTCCTGCTGTTGACACAACAGCTGTAGCTGACACAACAAAAGTTGACACAGCTGCTGTTAAGTAATCTCTTAAGAAGAGACAACTTCCCGGGAAGGCTTTAGATTTCTAAAGCCTTTTTTATTTGCCGTCAGGTTGCCCCGATAGCTATCGGGATCGAAACCTGAATTAATAAAATAAAACCAGCCTTTGATAAACTCAGGCTGACAGTGCCTTGTTATTTGAGTACCCTTAAATAATGACGTTAGAAAAAGCCCGCTCACTTTTTGAAAAACACGTTCCCGCTGAAGCAGTCTTCTACTGCCTGGAGCTCTTTGAGCAATATCAATTCCGTTTCACTTTACGTAAAAACCGGGTCACCAAAGTAGGGGATTTCACTTTCCGTACAGGTCATGTTCCACGCATTACTGTAAACAACGATCTGCATCCGTATCTTTTTTTAATTACTTATATCCACGAAGTAGCTCACCTGGCTGTGCACATGAAACACGGCAGCCGCGTTGAGGCACATGGCAATGAGTGGAAGTCCAATTTTCAGGATTTGCTCAATCCCATGTTAACTGAGGCGGTTTTTCCAGATCAACTACTAAGGGCTTTACGAAAACACATGGTGAATCCGAAAGCCTCCTCATTTTCTGATACGACATTGACTCAGGTATTAAGGCAGTACGATCCGAAAGCCATTCGTCAAACGATCTTGTCGGAAATTCCGCAAGGCAGTACATTCTCTTTAAATGGAAGATGGTTCATTAAAGGACCTTTGCGCAGAACCCGATTTGAATGCAAAGAGTTGAAAAGTAAGCGAACTTACCTTGTCCCTGCCGATGTGCCCATTGAAAATGCTCAGTTGAGTCTTCTTTGAATCAGGCTATCGATCAGTGCAAAGAACCGCTGAGGAGCAAGCGTTCTCCAGTTGTCAATCTGTAACGTGCCACTCATATTGATGTAATGATCGATGTGGTACTTTTTCATTTCATCCTCCACAGGAAAAGAGAGGTTAACCGCTGCAATCCACCCCTCCTCTACTTCATCAAACCATTCTTCGTAATATGAATCATCCGATCCATGAAAATTAAGGATGTTCTCAGCTATCAAAATGAACTTATTGATGCCCGCATTCAGAAATACTTCAATCACCTCTCTTTTCAATGTCATGATGTCATTGTTGATCGCATCATTCCATTCGCCAATGAATTCAAGCACGACAAAGCCTTTTTCATAATCGGCAAAAAGCGTTTTCAGATACAACGTTTCTGATCCAAAATTATCCCAGGCAGGATCAATGTAATAGCCGTAGACTGTTTCAGTGTATAGCTCGTAATTGTATTCCTTACCAAAGAAAGGCGATTGATCATCAGCTGATGAATCGTAATACTGATGCCATCCTGCGTAAGGCTCAATGGTATGCATCGGATTGTTATTTTAATTCAGGCTTTGAAAGATAAAAATGGTGCCACTCAGCCTTTTTTCGAATCAACTGCTTTGCGAACGCTACCGTGTTTTTTGAGAAGAGCTTCTGCTTCTTCCATCGTTACACCTGTCTCCTCAACAATCATCTTAGCTCCACGATTCACCAGTTTGATGTTGGTGAGCTGCATATCTACCATCTTATTTCCCACCACATGACCTAATTGTATCATGACAGCGGTAGAGATCATATTCAAAACCAGTTTCTGGGCAGTGCCTGATTTCATTCGCGTACTTCCGGTTACGAACTCAGGACCAACTACTACTTCAACGGAAAATCAACCTGCTTCGCCAGTTCGCTTCCGCTATTGCACACAATACAGCCAGTGATGATTCCATTCTTTCTCGCTTCCTTTACTCCGCCAATCACATAAGGTGTTCGACCAGAAGCAGCAATACCGACCAACACATCATTCTGATTGATGCTGAATTCTTCCAAATCTTTCCACGCCTGCTTATCATCATCTTCCGCATTCTCCACCGCTTTGCGAATGGCTTTATCTCCACCCGCAATGAGCCCGACTACCTTTCCATGAGATACTCCGTAAGTAGGAGGTATTTCAGAAGCATCTAATACACCGAGGCGCCCGCTGGTGCCCGCACCGATGTAAAAAAGTCGTCCACCATTTTTCATCCGCTCCACAATAGCGGTGGTCAGTTTCTCAATAGCCGGGATTACTTTTTCCACAGCTAAAGGAACACTCTTGTCTTCCTTGTTGATGTTGGAAAGTAATTCCTGGACGCTCATGGCATCCAGATTATTATAATGTGAGGATGATTCGGTAGTGCTCAAGATTTCGAGGCTTAAGATTTCGACAGGCCTGTCTGCCGACAGGCAGGCTCAATCTGACAATAAATAATTAAAAATTCTTACAAAGATTCTTCTATTTTGTTCTATCGAAACAAAACTCTGAATGACCAATAGGTTAATTCAAATCACTTTTGTGAAACAAAGTCAGTCCGGCAATTGGCCCTTCCAGAATATTCTTCACCGTGATGCCTTTGTCATTAGCTACCTGACGAAGAATATCGCTGAAATAAAAAGCAATCGAACCGGTGAAATGCACTTTGAGATTTTTATAGTTCTCATATTGCATTACGTTGTTCTCGTAGAACTCGGAGAAACTGTTATAAATCAACTTGTAGCAATAAGGCTCATCCAGGTGCTGGAAAATAAATTTGGCAAAGCTGGCCAGAAATGCGCTTGGCTTTTCCTGCTGATATACTTTTTCCAAAAACTCTTCACGTGTAAGTGGAAATCGTGCCTTGAATTGAGCAGCCAGTTTTTCCGGCATTTTACCTCTGAGGTAATCCACCAGAAATCTTCTTCCAATATTTGTTCCTGATGCCTCATCGGCCAGAATCCAACCGAGGTTAGCTACGTTACCCGTGATTTCCTTTCCGTCATACAAACACGAATTAGAACCAGTACCAAGGATGCAGGCAATTCCCGGCTCATGACCGCAAAGAGCACGAGCTGCCGCCAATAAATCCCACCCTATTTCAATTTGTGATTCAGGAAAGTATTCGAGGAAAGCACTTTTAATTGTAAGCTGATTCTTCACGGAAGAAACTCCGGAACCATAGAAATAAATCCGGGTTACATTTTCTTTTACCTGTGGAAGAAGAAATTCATTGATACTCTTTCTTAAATCTTCTACAGGCTGATAATACGGATTGAATCCAGGGCTGGAAGCCTGCCCGATGGTACCGTCTTTATTCAAAAGGCGCCAGTCTGTTTTTGATCCTCCGCTGTCTGCTAATAATATCATGGTGGGTTGCTTACTATCTTAATGTACCGATCACTTTAAACTTTTCAAACACCTGATCAGTATGAGGTGCGTCTTTCAATTCATCCGTTAAATCCTGGCCGGCCCAATGTTCGTAATGTTTGCCCGTTTTCCAAAGTCGGGAACCAGACACGTCATACACATTCCCTTTAAATGCAATCCACACTTCAGGCTTGTCCTGACCATTGCGCAAAGATAATTGTGAACGCGTAATAATTGGCAATTCACTCATTATCGTGAAGTAAGATGTTGAAAGTCTTTTGCCACCGTGGTCAGGAAATCGGTAGGGTTCATATCTGTTTGAACACCAAGCAGTGTTTTGATCCGTTCTGTGATTGCCATTACGGGTTGCGAATTTCCCTGATCACGATAAACTTCCAGTGCACGCTGAATTAACTCAATGTCCCTTTCTGTCAGATGCACCGCTTGCGGGAATTTAGGCACGTACGTTGCCTCGGGCGCAATGAAAATATCATTAGCTGTAATTTCTTTTTGTTTGATCAATTTAACCACTGACGTTCCTGCAACCACATCTCCCAAACGCTGACCTTTTCCACCTGCAGCAACCACTATCAC
>JBGATZ010000001.1:0-56038 GCA_044228905.1 Cyclobacteriaceae bacterium
GAAGAGCCAATGACAAACTTAACAGGCAAATGGGATCTTGAAATTGCTTCCGAAGGCAGTGAGCCTAATCATGCTGTTGGACTTTTGAATCAGGCAGGAAGTAAGTTGACAGGAACAATTATGACCACCACAGGTGATTACCGTTACTTTGAAGGATTGGCTGATGGTGATCAGCTTTTACTTTCGGCATTCAGCGGATCATCTCCCCGATTGATTAAAGGTACCCTGACGGATTCCACTCATTTCATTGCACAGTTTATTTCAGCCGGAGGAATATCAACAATCACTGCAGTGAAAAACAAAGATGCTTCGCTGCCGGATCCCTACTCACTTACATTCCTTAAAACGAAAGACAGCAAATTTGATTTCACTTTCCCTGATCTAAGTGGGAGACAGGTTTCGCTTAGCGATGAAAAGTATAAAAATAAAGTAGTGGTTGTGACTATACTGGGAAGCTGGTGCCCCAATTGCATGGATGAAAATGCTTTCCTCTCTCCCTGGTATAAAGAGAATAAAGATAAAGGAGTAGAAATTATTGGATTAGCATTTGAACGCAAAGATGATTTTGAATTTGCTAAGGAAAAACTGAATCGTTTCATTAAGCGATACGATATCAGCTATGATATTTTGTTTGCTGGTAAAGCAGACAAGAAGGAAGCAAGCGAAAAACTTCCACAACTCAATGCAGTCCTTTCTTTCCCTACTACTATTCTGATTGATAAGCAGGGCAAGGTGAGAAAAATACATACAGGTTTTACTGGCCCGGCTACGGGAACATACTATGATGAATTTGTCAAGGAATTCAAAAAGGATGTAGACGAGTTATTGGAGGAAGGAATTGAGGGAGAAAAATCAATTTAATATGCGATCAGAAAATTCAGCCTTATATAATCAAACATACATTGATCAGGGAAGCGGAGAACCGATTATTTGATTGCACGGCCTTTTCGGAAATCTTGGCGGCTGGAAATCAGTAGTAGATCATTTCAGTAAAGAGTATCGGGTAATTATTCCCCGTCTTCCTATTTTCGATGTGCCCCTGCACCAGGCTAACCTTGAAAATTTAAGTGCAATACTCGATGAGTTTTTAGACTGGCATCAACTCTCGGATGTAACACTCGTTGGTAATTCATCGGGAGGACATCTCGCTTTATTGTATGCGCTCCGGAAACCTCGTAATGTAAAACGATTGATCCTTTCCGGAAGCTATGGGCTATTTGAAGAACAGAAAGTTAAAGATTTTCAAGGGTGAAGGAAGATGAATTTATTCGGGAGAAAGTGGATTATAAATTTCTCGGTAAAGTGCATCCTGTTGCACAAGGTGTCCCAAAAACACGATCAACGAATGCACTTTTAAATTTCACGAAACAGAGTGAGGTGTCTTCTGCTTTACATAAAATTAAACAACCAGTATTGCTTATCTGGGGATTGCAGGACGACATCACGCCACCGGAAACGGCCTTACACTTTCATGATCTGCTTCCTAATTCAGAATTGAAATTCATTGATCAGTGTGGACATGTTCCGATGATGGATCAGCCTCAATTGTTCAATCAGCACCTGAAGGAGTTTTTAATTCTTAATGAGTAGTCACATGGAATTGAATTATGTAGCCTTTGTGGTGCCGGCTTTTTTTCTTTTTGTGGGATTGGAATATCTCGCTGCCATCAGATTAAAGAAGGCGCATTATTTTACCTTCGAAAGCTCCGTTGCGAATATCTCTATTGGCATAGCAGAACGATTAATGAATCTGTTCATCGTTGGTGCTTTCTATTCAGCATTCTATTGGGTGTACGAGAATTTTGCACTGTTTCATATTCCCAATCACTGGACAGTCTGGGTTATTCTAATATTGGCTACTGATCTTGTGTGGTACTGGTACCATCGGTTAGGTCATGAAATCAATTTTATGTGGGGTGCACACATCGTTCACCATCACAGTGAAGAATTTAATTACACGGTATCAGCGCGCATCACCGTATTTCAGGCATTGGCGCGCAATGTATTCTGGTGCATTCTCCCGTTGATTGGATTTCATCCGTCCATGGTGATTGCCATGCTGGTGATTCATGGAACATATTCCTTCTTTACACACACACGACTAGTTGGAAAATTGGGATGGCTGGAAAATATTCTGATTACCCCTTCGCATCATGGAGTGCATCATGCCTCCAACGAAAAATACCTGAACAAGAACTACGGGGATATTTTTATCTTCTGGGATAAACTGTTTGGTACTTATCAGGTAGAAGAGGAACAACCGGTTTATGGATTGACGCATCCGATTAAAAGCAATAGCTTTCTGTGGCAACATTTTCATTATTTCATGGAAATGATTGAAGCCATGCGCAGGGCAGAAGGATTGAAAGCTAAATTGAAAATCTTCTTTGGGAAGCCGGAAGATCTGGATCAGAACATCCGCAAAGACCTGGAAGCAAAATTTCTTCCGCATAAGAAAGAAGTCGTTCGACCTACTTTTCGTTTTAGAGCATACCTGGACACTCAGATTGTACTCACCTTAGCGCTGCTATTCTTTTTCATCCTGTTTATTCATTATTTCGGAACGGCAGAGAAATGGCTGATCTCATCATTGATTTTGATTACACTGATTAACTGCGGAGCGCTTCTTGAAAAGAGGAAATGGCTTTTCTTTATTGAATACATTCGCCTGTTGTTAATCACGGGTATGATCAGTTATGAATTTGAAAGCCCCGAATTTTTTGTGGTATCCTTGATCTTTGTACTGGTCAGTTCAAGCTCATTCCCGGTACAGAAGTGGTATTTCAGATTTGTGTATAAATGACATCAGCTGACATAATCCAACAGGAGTTGATTATCTATTGTTTGAGCGCTCGTAAAGCTCAAACTCTTCTTTGGACAGGATTACTTTGTAATACTCTCTTTGCTTAATGCGTTCTAACTCCGGATTGCGTGGATCATTCACATAGTCTTCATAAGCCCTCACGTAATCGGGATAATTCCGGTATTGTAGCCTGACGATTGATAAACCAGAGGTGAAGAGCAAAGTGATTCCAATGACCCCGCTGATCACCGCCCGGATAACAATTGGCTTTGCACTGGTATTCTTTTTTGTAACCAGAATTAAAGCAATGATCAGAATAATTATTGCCATACCTGATCCTGTGATCAGCATGGTTCCGGCTCCCGCGAAATAAAATAATTTAAATAGTGAGCCAATACAAATAATGGAAAAAGATAACCCAGCCAAGGATGCAAAGATGATTTGACCCGCTGAGGCTTGTATATAAGCTCCCTTCTTGAAAATATTCCGAAGTCTGATCTGACTAAAAAAGAGAAAGCCAAGTGGAAAGTAAATACAGGAAAGGAGTACGGTTGCCCATAATAGAAGTGATTCACCCCCGGAGACCAGATTAAATTTTAGGAGCAAGGCAATAATTATTATGCCTACCAGAATTTTTTCAGTCAGTCTCATAGTTGAGGAGGTATCTCACTAAGATAAACTGATTCTAAACCTTATCCAATGGCTTCCTCTTGAGCTGACCGATCTTTTTCACCTGACTTGGTGTCAATCCCGTCACTTTCTTGAATTGAGTAGATAAATGTTGTACACTGCTGTAGTTAAGCTGATGTGCGATTTCACTGAGCGAGCGCTCGTCATATACCAATAATTCCTTCACCAGTTCTATTTTCTGATGAATGAGGTATTGTTCGATAGTTGTTCCTTCTACACCTGAGAATAGATTACTCAGATAGTTATAATCTTTCGAGAGTCTGTCGGCAAGGTAAGCAGAGAATTTTAGTTTCCGGTTTTTGTTTTCTTCTTCTCGTACCCAGCGAAGCACGATGTGTTTGATTTGATTAACTAACCGGGCGGATTTATCTTCAATTAATTCAAATCCTAATGTTTCTATCGATTCCCTGAATGACTGAAGCTGATTTTCAGAAGGAGATACACTAAGTTCTATTTCTCCCAGATCAATATGATGATAAGTAATCTGATTTCTATCTAGTTCTTTCTTTACGGCAGCTTTGCAGCGGTCGCACACCATATTCTTTATGAAGAGTTTATTGGTCATTATTGAGCGAGGTATTTCTTCCACCACCATTGAAATACAATCAATCCCCAAATGCGTGCATGCACATCGCCCGGATTGGACGAGAAGAGTTGTTGCTTGAGTTTATTTATTTCGTTGTAATCGAAGATGCCTTGTTCTTTAATCAGTTTTTCAGAGAGCAGGTCATCATTGATTAATGATCTCATCTCATTTCTAAACCATTTCAGCAACGGAACTTCAAATCCTTTCTTTGGTCGCTTGTATAATTTCTGAGGCAACAGATCACGGAATGCATCCTGCAAAATTCGCTTCCTGATTTCTCCGTTAATTTTAAAATGAGCAGGCAGACTGAATATGAAATCAACTACTTCATAATCAAGAAATGGAACACGTACTTCCAATCCGTTGGCCATGCTCATCAAATCTACTTTGGTAAGCATGTCGTTGGGCAGAACAAGATGAGTATCTGCTAAAAGAATATCGTTGATGTTCTCTTTAGTTGGAATATCGGCAAGTAAAGTTTCTTTGCGTTCTTTGTACTCCTGTACAGCTAGCTGCTGCTTTGAAGTTTCGTTGAAAAGATTCGCTGCTTCATTTTCTTTCGCGAAGCCAGCCCATTGCCAGTACCTTTCTTTGGAGTCGAGCTTCATGCCTTCACCAAAGCGGGCAAGTTGCCTGAATTTATTTGCCAGAGGATTACTGCGCGATTGTGGCATCGCTTTCCAAAACGGAAGAAGTACTCCAACTGCATTTTCTTTCCATCCAGGATTAATGGTTCGATAAAACGCAGCGTGCTTATTGTATCCGGCAAGCAGTTCATCGGCTCCGTCACCTGATAAAGCAACAGTAGCATGCCTGCGTGTTTCTTTGCTTAAAATATAAACCGCAATGGCAGATGAGTCTGCAAAGGGTTCATCAATGTAATCTAAAATTGAGTGAACGTGTTTATACAGGTCATCATTTGTTAATGAGAAAACGGTATGTTCTGTTTTGAAATGATCAGCCACTAAACTGGCGTACTCGGTTTCATCAAAGAACTTCTCATCTTTAAACCCGATAGAAAAGGTGTGAAGATTAGCCTTATGCTTTGAAGCCAGACCTGTTACCACGGAAGAATCAATTCCACCACTTAAGAAAGAACCTAAAGGAACATCAGCAACTAATCTTCGTTGCACAGATGCTTCGAGCAATGATTTTAGTTTCTCCTTTGCCGTTTCATAATCCAGAGAATTGCCTTCTGCTTTCGCTGAATTATAGGGGATGCTATACCATTTCGTGATATTGATCTTGCCACCGCTTACTTTGATCCAATGTCCCGGTAACAGCTTCTTTACTTTTTTGAAAATGGTATTCGGTGCCGGAATATAATTGAGTTGCAGATAGGTGTATAACGATGAGTAATCAATCTCTTTGTCAATACCATACTGGATGATCGACTTCATTTCTGAGGCGAAAAGGAATTTATCCTCATCACATACATAAAGAAGAGGCTTGATGCCGAAACGGTCACGAGCTACAAAAAGCGTATCTTCTTGCTTGTCGTAAATGCTGAAAGCAAAAAAACCATTTAATCTATTGAGACAGTTTTCTTTTTCCTGGATATAAAGTTGGAGAAGAACTTCTGTATCAGATTCTGTGGAAAAGGAAATACCTTTTTGAATTAAAGCAGCTTTTAATTCCTTGTAATTGAAAATCTCGCCATTGAAGATGATGCAATACCGTTTGGTTTCATCCCACATGGGTTGATTGGCAACATTACGTGTATCAATAATGGATAATCTGCGGTGGCCCAGGCAAACAAAATCTCCAAAATAAATATCCTGGAAATCAGGACCGCGTTTACTCAATGCATTGGTAGCTGCATTGATATTGATCTTATTGAACTTGCCTACAAGGTTAAATGCAAAAATTCCAGTGATTCCGCACACGTGCCGAAGAGTTTAAGAGACAAAGTTCAGTGTTTGGTACGGGGTATGCAAATGAAAAGCCGCCTCAAAAAGAGTAGTGTTCAATGTTAGAAACCTGTCAGCCTGAGCCTGTCGAAGGCCAAGGTTTCGACAGGCTCAGGCTGACACGGTCTTTTTTGGGCGGCTTTATTATCGAATGACTACAAAGTCTTCACAAACAAATTCTTAAACCACACTTCACCACCATGATCCTGAAGATCGAAATAACCTTTCTTAGCTTTTCCGTAACCCGGAAATTCTTTCCATTTACTTCCTGCTACTGTTTTCTTCCAGTCATCAGATTCAAATTCATACTCCAATACTTTTGATCCATTGAGCCAGTGTTCTGCATGATTTCCGTTCACGACAATCTTCCCTGTGTTCCACTGTCCTGCGGGATTCATTGTTTTAACGGGAGCAGGATGCATGTCATAATTCGCAGATGATAATTGCGTTGGTTTCAATGCATCCGGATAACCGGCATCATCGATTACCTGATATTCCGGTCCGGAACCATAAGGCACATCATATTCTTCTGTTACTTTAAACATTACACCACTATTGTGTTTAGGTGCGATCTTCCAATCGAACGTGAACTCAAAATTTTCAAATTCTTCTGTAGTGCGGATGTCTGCACGCTTATCTGCGGTCGTATCTTCCGGAGATTTGCAGTGCAATGTTCCTTCTGCCACTTCCCAGCTATTGTTTTCTTTTCCTTTGAACGTCACCCAGCCGTTCATGGACTGACCATCAAATAATGATTTCCATCCTTCAGCTTTCTGTGCTTCGGTTAATGTGTTATCAGTAGAGACAGGTGCTGCTACCACTGTGGAATCAGCAGTTGATTCCGATTTTTTGGTGCCGCACGATGCTAATACGAAAGCAACCGCAGCAAGTCCAAGTAATTTCTTCATAATTTTTGGTTTTAGTTCTATTAAAAATAAAAAACGTCTGCGAGAACAGACGTTTTTTGTGATGAAAGGATAGCTCCAATATTAAAAGATCTTCCCAGGATTCAGGATGCCATTCGGATCAAATACTTTCTTTATTCCACGCATGAGTTCCAGATTTACTGCACCTAACGCGATTGACATGTACGGACGTTTCGCAATTCCAATTCCATGCTCACCAGATAATGTTCCGCCAAGACTTACAGTCAGCTTAAAGATCTCACCAATGCCTTCTGGAATTTTTGTTTCCCAGTCTTCACTGCTGATGTTTTCACGGAGGATGTTTACGTGAAGATTTCCATCACCTAAATGGCCAAAGCAAACTGTATTGAATCCGTACGCTTTACCAATTTCTTTAATGCCACTGATGAGTTTAGGCATATTCGAACGTGGTACAACTACATCATCCGATTTAGTCAAGGTGTACCAGTTTACTGCCGGAGAGATGTTCTTTCTGATTTTCCAGAGTTCTTCTTTTTGTGCAGCGCTATCGGCAAATAAGACCTCTCCAGATTGAAACTGTTCAACCACACCCATCACACGTTCCGCATCGCGCATTAATACTTCTTCATCGTTACCATCCAGTTCGCATAACAGGTAAGCGTTCATGCCTTCTGTAAGCTTCGTAGTGACAGGGCTGTTCAATACTTTCTCACAATATTCAAATGTTTTGAAAGCAGCTTCTTTTTCAAAAAACTCGCAACCTGATGGCTGAATCCCTGCAACGAAGATGGCAGCAATCGCTTTGCATGCTTCTTCATTCGTAACAAACGGAATCATCATCAATACATTCTTCTGAGGAAAGCCTCTCAGCTTGAAAACGATTTTGGTCACGACACCCAATGTGCCTTCGCTTCCGCACATGAGTTGAGTGAGGTTATAACCAGTTGAGTTTTTCAAAACGTTGGCAGCGGTCCAGATGATTTCACCGGTAGGTAACACCACTTCAATGTTAAGTACATAGTCGCGTGTAACTCCGTACTTCACTGCTTTTGGTCCACCTGAGTTGTTGGATAAATTTCCACCAATAAAGCAGGAACCTTTACTTGCCGGATCGGGAGGATAAAATAGTCCTTTCGCTTTTACCGCATTCTGAAATACTTCGGTGATTACTCCTGGTTCAACGGTAGCCTGAAGATTGAGTTCATCGATATCTAAAATCTTGTTGAAGCGCTCCATCGATAATACCACACCATGATGAGTTGGAATTGCGCCACCCGCAAGGCCAGTACCGGCACCGCGAGGGCTTACAGGAATTTTAAATTGATTACATACTTTAAGTACTTCGCTTACTTCCTGAGCGTTAGCTGGTTTAACTACCACTGACGGCATAAAAAAGTAGTCTTCAGTCTTGTCATGAGCATAATCCTGCTTTTTGTCATCATCAATCAGCACGTATTCAGGGCCAACAATGGCATGAAACTGGCTGATGATTTCCGGGCTTACTACAACAGAAGGCTGCATCACTTTAGCGTATCCCATGGATAATGTAAATTTGTGTTAGTTATGATTCAATTACGAAGCCTCAAAATTAAAGAAATACAACCTCAAAGGCTCCTTCTTTTCTGTTTCATTTTAATCCTTTTGAGCGGATGTGCGGCCTCCAGGAAAGCTAGAATACGTGATCAACAGGTTGATTCTGTGATTAAAGCAGCACGTACATTCGTTGGGACACCTTATAAATACGGAGGCACCACCCGCTCTGGTATGGACTGCTCGGGATTGACAGGTAATGCGTATCGTGCTATTGAGATCTCATTGCCGCGTTCTGCGGATGGACAATCGGTTGTGGGAGAAAAAATAAAGATGGACGACCTGATTCCGGGTGATCTTGTGTTCTTCGCGACTGGAAAGAAAAAGAAGCAGATCACACATGTGGGCATCGTTACCGAAGTAAAGGGGAAAAACAACGTAAAATTCATCCATGCTTCAACTACGTTAGGTGTAGTTGAGACCAATCTCTATTCAGAGTATTATCAGAAGCGCTTTCGCTTGGCCCGGAGAGTGATTGATTAAAACCATCTCAAAAATCCGATAAGCAAGTCTGTTCGTTTCGGTCTTTGAACCGGAATCCCATTCGGTATTGCTTCCTGGGGATCATGGATCAATTCCGTGATGACAATAGATTTTTGGGATGGTTTTCTGATCCGGAATTTTACTCTTACTTTTTGACTCGCATTAACCTTGGCCTATGAAAACCTCACGCAGAAAATTTCTTCAACTTGGCGGAACACTCGCCTCCGTTTTTTCATTTGATTCTTTATTCGGTAAACCCGCACCCGTTGCTACAAAACCATTGGTAATATCTACCTGGGATTTTGGTAAAGGAGCCAATGCCGAAGCATGGAAAGTATTGTCAGCTGATGGGCGCGCGTTGGATGCGGTGGAAAAAGGAGTTCAGGTTCCGGAAGGAGATCCAAAAGAAACTTCTGTTGGATTGGGGGGCTTGTCCGATCGTGATGGTCGCGTGACATTGGATGCGTGTATCATGGATGAGAATGCCAACATCGGTTCGGTGGCCTGTCTCGAGCATATCGTTCATCCTATCTCCGTAGCGCGTAAAGTAATGGAGAAGACACCACACGTGATGCTGGTAGGAGATGGAGCATTGCAATTTGCTTTGGCGAATGGATTCAAGAAAGAGAACTTACTCACAACGGAATCAGAGAAAGCCTGGAAGGAGTGGTTGAAGACTGCGAAATATAAGCCCGTTGCCAATATCGAGAATCACGATACGATAGGCATGCTGGCATTAGATAGCAAACAAAATCTTTCAGGCGCATGCACTACCAGTGGGATGGCGTATAAACTGCACGGCAGAGTAGGAGATTCACCAATTATTGGAGCAGGTTTGTTTGTGGATAATGAAATCGGAGCGGCAACTTCTACGGGTGTAGGCGAGGAAGTGATCCGTATTGTTGGTTCACATTTGGTTGTTGAACTCATGCGGCAAGGACTTACTCCTCAGCAAGCATGTGAAGCGGCAGTGAAACGTGTAGTGAAGAATCAACCGGAAAAATCGAAAGAGATTCAGGTTGGATTTCTGGCAATCAATAAGAACGGTGAATACGGAGCGTATGCGTTGCAGAAGGGTTTTACGTATGCATTGTATTCCAACGAAATCCCAAATCAAATATTCAAATCAGAAAGCTATTACAAGTGAAACTGGAGATTGTTGTTTATAATATTGAGTCAGCATTAAGGGCTCAACAAGGTGGTGCCGATCGCATTGAGTTATGCGATAATCCGGGTGAAGGCGGAACAACTCCTTCGTATGGAACGATTGAAGCCGTGCGTCAAAACGTAAGCATGGATATTTTTGTGATGATTCGCCCACGGGGAGGAGATTTTCATTACAACAACTATGAGTTTCATTCCATGAAAAGAGACATCATGCAATGTCAGAAGATCAGCGTGGACGGTTTAGTATTTGGGATCTTAAATGCAGATGGAACACTCGATAAGAAGCGTTGCAAGGAATTGATTGACAAAGCCCGACCACTCAAAGTAACCTGTCATCGTGCGTTTGATATGACCCGTGATCCGTTTGAAGCCTTGGAAGACTGTATCGAGGTGGGATTCGATCGCATTCTTACAGCCGGTCAGCAAGCGGTAGCCTCAAAAGGAGCGGGATTGATTGGTGAATTAATAAAAAGAGCGAATGGTCGCATTGCCATCATGCCAGGTTCTGGTGTGAATGAGAATACGGTAGAAGATATCCTCAGAAAATCCAAAGCAAAAGAAATTCATTTCTCAGCGACAGCTTTCAAGGACAGCGAAATGAAATACAAGAATCCACAGATCGCAGGGATGGGCTCTGAAGAAGGATCTGAATTTAAATTACGTACGGTTGATCCTGAGCGTGTGAAGAAAATGCGCGTGTTGGCTGAAGCCGTCAACGCATAAAAGCATAAAAAATCCCGTAATAACTTTTCAGCTATTACGGGATCACCCACCACTCATACCCAATTACTATTTTTCTCTCTTGCCGTTGATCGGGAATGTTCCGAACTGACCTACGCTGGTCGTTCCGTTCAACTCATCTCCTGTAATCGTTCCTTTAATTGAAACCGGCATTGTATTGCCATTGAAGCTTACTTCATAACCAATCGTAATTTCATTTCCATTCACTTCAATCTTTGAAAGTGGAGTTTCTCTGTTGTTACGATTGTTGGTAATGGTGCCGGTGTATTTATCTCCTTCTTTTTTGATCACAATTTTTCCTGCTCCCGCCTGAGGAGAATCAATCGTGTAAGCCCATGAACCTTCTGCATTTACTACTGCTTTTGGATCAGCTGCAGCTTGTTTCAGATTTGGAGTTGCTTGTTGTTGACGACCACCACCTTGCTGGCCCATGCCACGTTGACCACCACCTTGTTGTTGTCCGCCACCATTGTCCATACCGCCACCGCCTCCATCACCTTCGCCTTTAAGGTCATCATTGTTTACGGATTTCTTTCTCTTAGGCTGATCGAAGCTCATCTTACCAATGCGATAGCTGAACGTTACTTTGAAGCTGAGGTTGTTCATCACGTTCACACTGTTGGTCATGATCGTAGGCGTGGTTGTTTCACTCTTCACTTTCCAGCCATTGAAATTCAGGAAGTTCTCTACACCTGCACCAATACTTCCTTTCTTATTAGCAAAGTCTCTCTTTAAGCTTAAGCTGTACATCGCAAAGCCACCACGGAATCCCTGCAACTGCACATCTCTTCCACGATAGAATCCAAAGAACTGGAACCCATAAAGCGGAGCGAAGTTGTAGTTACCAAACATCCGCACGTTATAAACGAAGCCCTCATTCTTAGCTGAATACTCAGGATTGGGATTGTTGTTATTCAATACAGCGTAATACACATCTGTACCTCCGTTCAATGAGAATTTGTTGGAGAACGCAATGTTCGCGAATACGCTTGCTCCGTAAGCATTCTCCTTACCGATATTGAAATACTGAGTGCGTGATACGCCACTTACTCCGTTAAATGTAGTAGTGTCTCTTACTCCCTGAATCGCATCCGTTGTATTGCGAACGAAAGTAGAGAAGTTCAAAGAGGTAGATTTGATCATCGTGCTGTATGACAACTCATAGTTATTGGTGTACTCAGGAGTCAGTGAAGGATTTCCTACAGTAATTACCAATGGATTGGATGCCTGTACGTTTGGATTCAGGTATTGCAATGACGGACGCTGAATCCTTCTGTTATAGGCGATCTTTACCGTGTTTCCATTAGCCAGCTTCTTTGAAAGATTGATGCTTGGTACCAGTACACCGTATGATGGAATTTTTACTTCTTCCTCATTGGCATAATGCGCATTGATCGTAGTGTACTCATAACGGCTACCTGCTTTCAGACTCACTGATTTAGGTAAGGAGAAAGTAAAAGCAGCATAACCTGCTGTTACATTTTGGGTATAATCAAAGTCGTTGCTCAAACTGGCGAGTGGTGACTGCTGAAACTCACCTCCGTTAGATGCATAGAGGTAGCTATACTTGCTGGAAACAGATCTCGAAATATTTTTCGCGCCAAACTCAAGAATATGTTTCTTAGCCAACGGTGTCTGGTAGTCCATCTGAATGGTCATCTCCTGGTTGAAGCTCTTGTTGTCATTTTTAACCAGACTGTCTACCAGTTGCATTGTTCACCATCGAAACATCATTGAAAATTGTTGATCCGGTTATTGCGGTTATATGACCCCATGATGCTGAATTCCTTTCCAGCTGTTTCGAAAGTGCGTAAATAAGTTAAACTGGCATCTACACTTTCTGAATTATCCTTTGAGTCAACATTTCTTAAGCTGTTGCTGAAAAGCCCTGTAGGAAATAATGTTTGGGTCTGAAGATCATTCTGAAAATTTCTTCCGTTACGTGCACCTAATCTTACAGAAGCAGACAATGAATTGTATTTATTCATGTCATAGTCCCATCCTAAATTATAGTTGCCAAACAAGCCGCGATTGAGTGTACTCGCATTCTGTGTAGTAGTCACCGCGTTTTCAGCATTCTGATATCCGGTCACCTGTGTGTTGTTAAACTTACCCGTCACATTATAATTACTTCTTCCAAATCCTCCTAAAGAGAATCCCATTTTACCTGTGCGAAGGCTTCCGTTCAAGCCGAGATTAGAACCACGGAATCCTGCGGAACCATCTACACCCAAAGAAAACCCACTGATATTACTCTTCTTGGTAATGATATTGATGATACCAGCAGAACCTTCAGCATCGTACTTCGCAGAGGGAGAAGTGATCACTTCTACACTTTTGATTTCATCAGCCGGGATCTGTTTTAATGCATCGGAAACACTTGCCGCTGCAATAGATGACGGTTTGCCATTGATCAATACTCTGATGTTTGAGTTTCCCCGCATCGATACGTTTCCATCCATATCCACTGTGAGCATAGGTACTCTTCGTAAAACATCTGTACCATCACCCCCTTTGGTAGTTGCATCATTCTCTGCATTGTAGATCATGCGGTCTACTTTTTCTTCAACTAATGTGCGTTGCCCTTCCACTACCACTTCGGCCAGTTGCTTGGCTTCAGTGGCGATCTTTTGAGTTCCCAGGTCGATATTCGATTTATTCTCTATCGTAATGTCGTTGATCACCAGGTTTTCATAACCGATGAAAGAGATCACGATCCGGTATTTACCTTCCGCAACTTTAGCGAGTGTGAACTTTCCTTTTTCGTCTGCCACTGTTCCATTTACTGGTTTGTGAGTTACGGCATCTTCCAGTGCTACTGTTGCAAATTCCACCGGCTTTTGGTTAGCGTTATCCACCACTACACCTGATATTTTTCCATTGCCGTTTTGAGACTGAGCCATCGTCAGCGAGCTGCTAAGCAGGACCATTACGAACAACAGTAAATTTCTTGTCATCTTTTTCATCATTAACTCGTAATTATTGCGCTATAGAACCTTGGTTTTATCGATTCTAACTGCAAAACAACAATTTGGTTACCACTTTACGGGTACTATTATACCATCGGCATTTTCTCTTCGATAGTCAGGCTGATTAATCGACCGATCCGAAGACCGATCGGACCTACTGATTGATCGGACGGATCGGGAGATCGGTCTAAAAGGGAGATGAAAGGGTAAGGGTATAGGCGCTATCCATTACTTTTATACGTAATTGTTAAAAAGTTATTAACAGAACGATGAACACCTTTCTTAGTAGAAACCGGGTAGTACTTCTCCACATTTCATTCTGGTGGGTGTACCTGTCTTTCTTTGTATATCAGATCAGCACTTTTCGCAGAAAGGAATTCGAGCTGGATCAGGCACTTCTTCATGCAGGCGTACAAGTGGCTTTTAATATGCTGGTCTCTTATCTCAATTACTTCATTTTTCTACCTCGTTTCCTGGAAAAGAAAAAGCTAGGTCGCTACCTGCTGGAGTTCACCATTCCGTTCATCATCCTGTTGTGGTTACGGGTGCAATTGCAGCGTTACATTGTGGATGGATACACTCATCACGAACACTATTTCTATAGCTCTACCTATATTATACAAACAGCCGGAACAACCTTATTCATCGTAATCTTTGTGGCCATGCTACGTTTTGCGAAAGACTGGTTTGAACTCGAAGCGAAGAAGAAAGAACTGGAGAATGAACGTTTAAGTGCTGAGCTGACATTTCTAAAAGCACAGATCAACCCACATTTCCTGTTCAACACACTGAATAATCTGTATTACCTGGCTTATTCCAAATCGGAAAATACGACAGAGGTTATTGCGAAGCTTTCGCAGATGATGCGCTACATGATTCATGAATCGAATTATCCGCAGGTAATGCTTACCCAGGAGATTGACTACATGCAAAGCTACATTAGCCTGGAACGATTGAGATTGAACAATCAGATACCCATTCAATTCAATATCGAAGGAAACACGGAGAGTGCGAAAATTGCTCCTTTGATTCTGATTACGTTTCTCGAGAATGCTTTCAAGCACGGAGTGAATGGAAATGACCCCAGCGCATATGTTAAGTTGTTATTGAAAGTACAGGGTAAAGAGTGTTTATTTCGGGTAGAAAACAGCAAAGTCAAAGTGGTAAGCTCAGAGGCTGGAAAGTCAGGTATCGGATTGCAAAATGTAAAGCGTAGATTAGAGTTAAGTTATCCGGGCAGATACGAACTATCTGTCTCCGATAAACCGGAAAATTATACTGTTGAATTGAAACTGACCTTATCTTGAAGATTACCTGCCTTATCGTAGAAGATGAACCACTGGCTCGCAACTTGCTTACCGATTATGTAAGCAAAGTTCCGTACCTGAGTTTGATCAAAGCGTGCACAGGTCCATTGGAAGCAATGGAAGAGCTGAGAAAAAATCCGATAGACTTACTTTTTCTTGATGTGCAAATGCCCGAGCTAACCGGAATTTCTTTTCTGAAGAGTCTCCAGAAGAAACCATTTGTGATTTTGACGACAGCTTATTCACAATACGCATTGGAAGGTTATGAACTGGATGTAACAGACTACTTATTAAAGCCAATTACCTTTGAGCGCTTTCTTAAAGCAGTGGATAAGGTAAGTCAGCGAATGTCTGGTTCAACAACGCCAACAACTGAGAAGACGATCACTGAAGCGGTTCCTTCTTATATTTTTGTCAAGGACGGAACGAAGCTGGTGAAGATTCGCTGGGATGATATTTTATATGTGGAGGGACTGAAGGATTATGTGACCATTCATACGCGCCAGCAAAAAGTAATCAGTCTTCAGCGTATGAAAACGATGGAAGAAGAATTACCGAATGATAAATTCATCCGGATTCATAACTCTTTTATTGTGGCCATAGATGCCATTGATTCTGTGCATAAGGACAAAGTACAAATCGGGCAGGCATTTATTCCTATTGGCGACACCTACAAAAAAGCCTTCCGCGATCTGATTGAAGGGAAGCAGATCGGGTAAATCGATTTTTGCACCGTTACTTAATTCAAATATATTTGCAACCTTCCGGGGGATTAGCTCAGCTGGCTAGAGCGCTTCCATGGCATGGAAGAGGTCATCGGTTCGAATCCGATATTCTCCACAAAAAAGTCCGCATCAATGGCGGACTTTTTATTTCAACTTAGGTTTAGGTTTAAAAAAAATATCACTAAAATTCCTCTTTATAGTTCTCTACAATCTTCAACCGAAGGTAACTGATCTTCTCTTTTAAATTCTGGTTGCTTCTTCGAGCTGCTTCCAGATGGCCTTGCACTTTCTTCACGGTCGCTTTCTTTTTTGTCAGCTTTTCCTTCAAATCAAGAATTTGTCCAACGAGATAGTCTTTGTCCTTTTCATTTAGGTTTAGAATATCCATAATTCAAAACAGGTTTAAATAACAGCTACTTCGAATTCTTCCGGTTGATATTTCCTTTTCAGACGTTGCTCAATGTAATCAACCAGTGTGTGATAAGGATTAAACCCAACTACTGTTTCTGCGTCTGTTACAAAATTGGATAACGCATTAATATCATAAAAGTAGGGTTTGTTGTCTCTTGCATCCACGATGTATTCTACACCACCTACATCGATTTGTGCTGCTTTCACAATCTGTTCCACGGCTGAGATTATTTCCTGTGAAGGAAGAAAATCTTCCACGTGAATGGAGCTCTTCGGAGATTCATCGAGGCAGTTCTGTGCATTGATCTCTGGCGTAGAGCACAATTCGGCAGGGCAGTTCTTAAAGCTAAAATCATTCAAGTGAACTTTAATGGCATAAAGAAATTTGCCATTGAGCGTTTCTACACGCACTATATGGTTGTCTTTGGCAGGAATGAATTCCTGGATCAATGCGGTATGATCGATCCCAAGGTTGATCTGTTCATAGTTGATTGCACGATTCAACTCTTCAACGGTATTGAACTTGACAATGCCTGCTCCGCTGCCACCAATGTTTACTTTGAGAACAACAGGAAACTTCAATGACAAAGCCGCAGGAATAATCTGCGTGACGTGATTCACAATCCGCGTTTTTGGGAAGGGAAGACCTAAGTCTGCCAATAAAGAAAGTTGTTTTGACTTCGAGCTTTCAATGCTTTGAGCGGTTGGGCCATTTACAACAGGTACCCCTAATCGGGAAAGGTGATTGAGGTAATTGGTTGTATGGAAAATGCCCTGACCGTTACCACGAGTATATGCCGAGGAACTCATGCGATTGATCAACAGGCTAAAAGGCACTTCTGTTTCAGAAGGATTGTATTGATGCTGCGCGGCATGAACACGGATGAATGGAATGCGTCTTCGTTCCAATTCGAGGAACAATGGCTTGAACCAGGTGGAGTGTTCGTAAAAAATGCCTATGGGTTTTCTATGATTATTCATGTGAGTACAATTTGAAGTGATGATGCTTATTGATTTATCCGGTGTCAAGGCTGAGTCTGCCTGTCGGCAGACAGGTTTATCGAAGCCAACGTGACAGGAAAATGAAAGGGGAGGAGTCGCTTCGCTTTCCAGAGAGAAGAGCCCTCACCCTTATACACCAAACTAAACTCCACTCTGGATATGAGCTACCAGGTTGAGATCCAACTCAAAGTCATCATCGATCACTTTGTCGCCCAGGTTTTCAAAGAAGCTGGACGAATTATATTTAATGTTGTACTTCGAACGATCAACAATAATCTTCGCATTAGCATTGAGTTTCTTTCCATCATTTTTTATGACTGCGGGAAACTCAACATCATTGGTAATTCCTTTGATCGTCAGTTTCCCTTTTACTAAATAATCATCACCTGATTTCGGTGTGATGGAAGAAACCACAAAGGATGCCTTCGGAAACTTATCCACGCCAAAGAAGTCATCGTTCTTTAAATGACCAACCAGCTTTGCATTGTAATTCGGATCGGTCACATCCGTATTAGTGATAGTTGTCAAATCAATTTCGAAGTTCCCTTGCTTTACTGTCTTTCCTTCTGTAGTTAATTCTCCCGATGATAGCTGTACGTTACCTGTATGCTGACCGGTAAACTTCTTGCCTGTCCATACTAAAGTGCTGGCCTTAGTATCTACTTTGAATTTGGTAGCAGGCGGATTTGCAACTGCGAATAAGCTGGTAACTAAAAGAAGTACTGTAGCGATATTTAAAACTGGTTTTGTTTTCATGATATATAGTATTTTGAGTGATTGAATGAGATAGATTGAAATAGAAATGAATAACCACTTCCTGGAAGAGGATAATTCTTTTAGTAAGAGATGATGTGCTTTAGCAGCAACACTGTTGGCTCTTGGGCCTGAAGTGAATGAGCAAACCTTTGAAGGCTTGTGTTGCTGAGTTGGAGTGACTGTTCTTTTTCATGTTACAATTTATTTACCCTGTTTTGTCTGGGCAGGATGTAGCACTTATTCGAAGTCTTACGACTTTCAAAAGTTGCTAGGGGTTCTCCGAGCCTGTTCTCTCCCCCCTTCTTTATAAATATGATGTAAATGTATATGCAAGGATTGAATTAAACAATAAAGTCTATAGAATTTATAGACTAATTATTTGAATTAATTACAACTTGCTGTAAATGAGCGAAATAATTTTCGTTTAAAAGATCATCCCATGATGGAAATCATGTCCAATACCTTTCGGCCGAGCTTCTGATCACCGCTGAAAAGCATTCTTTTCTCTGCTTCTTCTTTGGAAAGACCTTTGGTAAAGAGTTGCCATGCATCAGAAGGGGCGATTTCCACTAAAGAGGAAATTGTGGAAGGTGTTTTAGTAAACTCCCAACCGGAAGCACTCTTTAATATAGACCATTTGCCTCCCGTCTCACCTGTAACAATCACACTCAATGAAGTACCTTCTTCGGCAACGACATCTTTATAGGTATGAGGTAATGCACGCATGAAGGTATCGATCAACGGAAAGAAGAATTGCTTCTCCATGATTCCTTGTTTACCAACTGCTTCGCGGATCTGCTGCTGGTGATGCCACTTTTCCGTGTACTCACGTGCAATGTGAAACCAGTTTTGTGATTCTTCTTCACCTGCCCACGCTACTGAGAACAATGCAGGCTTAAACGGATCTAGCTTTTGAATGCCTTCGAAATATTCTTTACCGGTAAGTTCAAGCAACTCAACCAACAATGCTGGACTTACACGCTTCATCGCATTCACCCAATCGGCATTGATGCCATTCAGGAAATTCACAAGATCCTGATAACTGTTGATGTTCTCTGGTTTTAGTCCAAAGTGATTATCACGCAACATGGAAATGAAGCGCACATTCCCATCCAGCAAATGTGCGGCAATGTCTTTCACGGTCCATTGCTTGGCCAAAGTGGGTTTGTTCCATTCTTCATTTGAAAGTGACTTCAATAACTCAATCAGCTTTGCATCCAAAGGCTGAAAGAGGTGAAGAGTAGGGATGGGGATTTCTCTTGTTGTTGACACTAGTAATCGTTGATTTAGAAATTCATAAATCTTTTGCACCTATACTTAAAAGGAAATCAATAATCTCTTTGTTGTTGCCATCTCTTGCCGCCATTAGAGGTGTTATTCCTTCTTGCCCGATTGAATTTACATCTATGCCTTCACTTATTAATTTCTTGACTTGATCAATGTGACCGTAGTAGCACATTTCAAGTAGCTCTCCGAGTCTGCTTGATTGTTCCAATATTTAATGACGTTTTATTATCTAATTTAAGCCATCAATGAGTAGAATTTGTCAATTGCCTACTGTCAACTTATCTCCCTCCCGGAGGACAATACATTCTCAAATAGTTAGTGTACAAAGTGGAAAGATGCTCTGACGTTCCTTCTCCTTCTGAAATACTGTGTGTGCGATTGGGATACGCCATAAACTGAAACTGCTTGTTGTATTTCACCAGTTCATTGATCAGCATTTCGGCATTGTTGTAATGCACGTTGTCGTCACCTGTGCCATGGATGTAAAGCAGATTGCCTTTAAGATTCTTAGCGTAGGTGATCGGTGAGCCATCAATAAAGTCCTGAAGGTTTTCCTGTGGCAAGCCCATGTATCTTTCCTGGTACATGTTATCGTATGTGAGTTGATTAGCTACAGCAGCAACAGCAATACCGGTTTTATAAATGTCGGGATACTGGAACATCAGGTTTAATGTTGCAGAGCCACCGCCACTCCAGCCCCATACGGCAATGCGCTCTCCATCTACAAACTTCCATTTCAATATTTCTTTAGCTGCATTGGCCTGGTCGCTGATGTTGATTTGTCCAACTTTGCGGTAAATGCTTTTTCTCCACGCTCTTCCTTTTGGTGCGGGCGTTCCTCTGTTGTCAATCGACATATAAATGTATCCTTCATCAGCCATGCTTCCATTGAAGAGATAATTTTCTGCCGAGCCATACGAGTCGTGCACGTTTGCTCCCCAGGGCTCTGTGTACACAAAGAATACCACCGGATATTTTTTAGCCGCATTGAAATTGGTTGGCTTCACCATCCATCCATCCATTTCAACTCCATCTGCTGTTTTGACTTTAAAGAACTCTACTTTCTTTTCTTCTGTTGCTGCGGCCAGCTTTGATTTGATGCTTTCTTTTTCATTCAACGCTTTGTGATCAGGCAAGCTGATCATCTCATTGACTGGTTTTGTAAATGTGTTATTGAAAGAATGCAAAGCAAACTTCCCACCGGGTGCAATGGTGTAGTCATGCGTACCGGAAAGTTCAGAAGGAGAAACCAAATCCGCTTTACCAGTTCCATCTAACTTAGTTTTATACAAATACTTCTGGGTAGCATTAGTAGGTGAGGCCAGGAAGTAAACGGTATTTGTTTTCTCATCCACCAGTCTTAAATCCATCACATCATAATCTCCTTTTGTAACAAGTGTTTCCTTACCTTCTTTACTGATGCGATACAAATGTCGCCAGCCGTCCTTCTCACTCATCCACAAAAATTCTTTTCCGGAATTGATCCATTGAAACTTATGTCGGAAGTCAATCGCGTATACATTTTCCCATGGAGTATAAATGTCAATCCATGCTTCGTCTTTGTCCGACTGAATGAGTTTTGCCACACCAGACATCGGATTGCACGAATAGATTTTGCTTTCATTCTGTTTGCGATTCATTTGCTGCACAAACAATTCCGTAGGTGAATTCCATTCGATTCGTGGAATGTAATTCTGTTGTGCATCGCCAGGAATGGCAAGCCAGTTGGTTTTTTTTGTGTTGACATCCACCACACCAACACGTGCTGGTGATGGATTTTGCCCTGACACCGGATACTCTACCGGAACAATCTTTGAGTAAACTGAATCCGTATTATTGATCATATTGAAGTCGGGGATCTTCGTTGCATCAATCTCCCAATAAGCAATGCGCTGGCTATCGGGGCTCCATTGAAATCCATCGCGGCAGGCAAACTCTTCTTCATATGCCCAGTCAAATGTTCCGTTAATCAGTTTACGTGATCCATTGGTGGTCAGCATTTGAATGCGATTCGTGATGAGGTCTTCAACGAATACATTATGTTCACTCACATACCCTACTTTATTTCCATCGGGAGAGAACTTGGAAAAAATTAATGAAGAAGCAGGTTGGCTCAGTCCTAACTTACGAAGTTTTCTGGACTTCAGATCAAACACCCAATAGTCACCGCGGGTATCCAGGCGCCATACCTTTTTGGTATTGGTATAGATCAGCACTTTGCTTTGATCGTCAGAAAAATAAAAGGTCCGGATTTTCAGGTTGCTCATTCCCGGGTAAGTGAGATCGGCTTTAGTTATCAGTACTTTTTTGCCATTGTCCGGCAACGTGTACTGAACAATTTCATCTCCTTCAATACGATAATACCCATTGCCTTCCCGGGTCCAGCGGATGCCTTGTTGAGCCTCGGCAATGAGGGTGACAACGAGGAAAAGGATAAGAGTACACGTCTGTTTTATTCTGTGGAATGGAACCATGACCTTCATTTTGTTTTGATATTGGGCGTTAAAGATACTGTTCGCTGGGATATTTCCATTCCAAAAGGTTTTGTGAAGGAATAACCGTATCTTTGCGACCGAGTTCATAAAATGAGCGGTCCAATACTTAATGCCTCGTCTTGCGCATTGTATCAGTCTGGTCATTCCTTGTGACCATTACATTATAAACATTAATACATGAAAACTTTTGAAACCCTTGGTTTATCCAAAGGGCTGGTGGAGTCAGTGCAGGTGCTTGGCTTCGAAACACCAACTCCTATCCAGGAACAGGCGATTCCCGTTTTGTTAACAGGTAGTCGCGATTTTGTAGGTCTTGCCCAGACCGGTACTGGAAAAACGGCAGCATTCGGCTTGCCACTTCTTGATCTTGTGAATGACAAGAGCCTTGATACACAGGCATTGGTATTGGCTCCAACACGTGAGCTGGGCTTGCAGATTGCCAATGACCTGGAAAACTTCTCTGAAAAATTTAAGCGCTTCAACATCGTAGCAGTCTACGGTGGTGCTGCCATCAGCGAACAGATTCGTAAAATAAAAAGAGGTGCCCAAATTATTGTAGCAACTCCTGGTCGTTTGATTGATTTGATCGATCGCAAAGCAATCAACCTCAGCACTATTAAATATGTAGTATTGGATGAAGCCGATGAAATGCTGAATATGGGCTTTAAAGAAGACCTTGATAAGATCCTTTCGTTCACTTCTGAAGATAAAAGCACCTGGTTGTTCTCGGCTACCATGCCAAGAGAAGTAAGAGCGATCATGAAGAACTACATGACTGATCCATTCGAACTTCAGGTAGGAGAGCAGAATAAAGGAAATGCGAACATTGAACACTCGTACGTGATCGTTCAGGATCGTGATAAGTACCTCGCATTGAAGCGCATTCTGGATTATACTCCTGAAATTTTTGGATTGATTTTCTGTCGTACACGTATCGACACACAAAAGATTGCTGAAATGCTGATGAAGGATGGCTACAATGCCGATTCATTGCATGGTGATTTAACACAGCAACAACGCGATCGGGTGATGATGAAATTCCGTCAGCGTTCATTGCAGATTCTCGTAGCTACCGATGTAGCTGCACGTGGTATCGATGTGGATGACATCACTCACGTAATTCATTTGAATATTCCGGATGAAATGGAATTCTATACACACCGAAGCGGTCGTACTGCCCGTGCAGGTAAGAAAGGAATGTCTATTGCCATGATCTCGAAGAGAGAAATGGGAAGAGTGAAGCAGATTGAAAAAACATTGAAAGCTCCGTTCAAGCGAATGATGGTTCCAACGGGACCGGAGGTTTGTCAGAAACAGCTTTTGGCGTTGATGCACAAAGTGCACGAAGTGAAAGTGAATGAAGAGGAAATCTCTGCATTCCTTCCGCAAGTGTATGAAGAACTGGAAGGATTGACCAAGCAGGAATTGATCAAGCGTTTTGCTTCGCTTGAATTCAACCGTTTCCTCGATTACTACCGCAATGCTCCTGATTTGAATTCAGATGGCAAGCGTTTCTCAGCAGATGGTGAAGGTGAAGATCGTTATGTAACGGGAAGTCGTTTCTTCATCAACCTGGGTAAGATGGATGGTTTAGAGAAAGCAGGAATGCTTGAATTACTGGATGATATCACTGGTCTCGAGAAGAAAGATATCGGTAAGATTGACCTGAAAGGCGCGTATTCATTCTTCGAAGTAGAGAAAGAGGCAGCGGATAAAGTATTGAAAGGATTCCAGGGTGGTGTGGAGTACCAGGGAAGACAGGTAAGAGTGGAACTGACTGCTGATTCAGGTTCACGTGGAGGATCACGCAGAGATCGTGGTGACCGTAGTGATAGCTCTGAAGGCAGAAGCGGTGGACGCAGAGAAAGAAGTGGCGGTGGATATGGAGACAGAAGATCATCTTCAGGTTCCGGTGAAAGAAGATCAGGTGGTTATGGAGACAGAAGATCTTCATCAGGTTACGGAGATAAGAGATCATCAGGAGGAGGATATAGCGAAAGAAAATCTTCCGGCTCATCATCTTCTTACTCAGAAAAAAAATCTTCGTATTCCGATAAGAAATCTTCCGGATCAAAATTTTCCGATAAGAAATCATCAGCTTCGTCTTCAGACGCGAAACACGATCCGAAGAATAAGAAATGGGACTTTAATTAGTCTTTAAAATTCGAAACGCCTGCTGATCAGCAGGCGTTTTTGTTTTGTGTCCTGTCAGCCTGAGCTTGTCGAAGGCAGGTTTCGACAGGCTCAACCTGACACAAAGTAATCACCATGAGTTTAGTTCTTTATAAAAATATCTCTATCGAAGGAGTCAATCTCTTCTATCGCGAAGCAGGAGATTCACAGAATCCAACAATCTTATTGCTTCATGGATTTCCATCGTCCTCGCACATGTATCGTGATCTGATTCATGATCTGGCCAATGACTATCATCTGATCGCTCCCGATTATCCGGGATTTGGAAACAGCGATATGCCTGCACGTAGTCAGTATCAATACGCGTTTGATAATCTCTCGCTCACAATAGAGAAATTCATTGATGCATTATCACTGAAGAAATTTCATCTTTACATGCAGGACTACGGTGCTCCGGTAGGTTATCGCATTGCCGTACGCAGACCAGAACTGATTCAGTCCTTGATCATTCAAAATGCAAATGCCTATGAGGAAGGCCTCGGTCCGGCTATCGAAGATGGAAAACGATTCTGGGCAAACCGGAACGAGGAAACCGAAAATGCAATGCGTCAGATACTCACGCTCGAAGGAACAAAGATTCAATACCTCGATGGAGCAGAGAATCCAGAACGAGTCTCGCCTGATTCTTACTATCATGACTTTCACTTACTTGAAAGACCCGGCAATAAAGAAATTCAACTGGACCTACTTTACGATTACCGGAACAACATCAAACAATATCCTATCTGGCAGAATTATCTCCGAATACATCAACCTCCTGCGTTAATCACCTGGGGGAAGAATGACGCGCTGTTCACTGCAAAAGGCGCTGTTGCGTATTTGAAAGATTTGCCACAGGCTGATCTTCATCTATTTAATACCGGGCATTTTGCACTGGAAGAGTTTCACAAAGAAATTTCGCTTCTTATAAGAGATTTTATTCAACGGAACAGGTAAGTAGTTCCAAGGATATAAGATTTTGGGTCAAGAGACGTTATGAACTACTTTTACCAGCTAATAGCAATCAACCCCAAAACCTATTATGTATCGAATTGCCTTTGTTCTAGCCATAGTGTATATTCTATCTGCCTGCTCGGACAATGATCCGGGTATAAAAGATATAAGCTTTATGTTTCATGTATCTGACGATTACATAAGCAGTAACGCCAAGGGATGGGTGTTTTTTTCTGACGAATCAGGAGAAACAGTTTATTTATCGGAATTGATTAATGGGTCCACTGTTGAGTTTAAAACGATTCTTCAAACTAAACTTACTGCAACCATTTTTGTTTATGGCGAACTGCCCACAGCTCCTTCTGGGTCGATCAATTCTTTTATTTTAAGAAGCTATGTAAATATTCGTCCGGATGAATATCTTCTTGATCACAAAGAATCTGATCTTGGTTTTGATCCTCTTGATGCTAAACGAATAGATCTTACTGTTAAATTATCCTATCCTCTCAATAACGTCAGCGTTTTTGGTCAGGGACTTAAGTATTCTTCATCCAGTTATTCAACCAATGGAGATATGCATTTTGACAATATTCTCACTGAAAGTCCTAGTGACTTGACGTGTGTTGTGTTCCAGAACAGCTCTACGGCTCCATTTTATAAAAAACTCGGTAACACAACTGCCGGAATTCCACTTGTTGTTTCCGTAGACGAAATGCTTCCTATGGAGAACAAACACGAAATATTTCTTGCTGAGGCTGATTATTCATCCTATTGGCTGGCTGGTGTAGACAAAAATGGTGATCAATGGGATATGTATGGTGATTCCAGGTATCCGGATTCTAATCCGGAAATACTTCCCATCTACTATACTAAAACCGAATTTGATCAAATAATAACTAATGTTTCATTTCACACCAGCACTACTGTTTACGTTTATGATCTTATTGACACAAAACCTGCCGGCCAGTTTTCAAAGATCAATGCAGATATTGTGTCCTTCAATGGCTCAAAGGGAACGATTACTGCAAAAGTAAATGGCGTATATGATCTGTTCAACTCAGACTATTTTGAATCTATCAAAGAGGGAAACCAAACCCAAAGATATTATTGGTCCGTTACCTTTCCCGGAAATCCCGGTTATGCTCCACCTCCTACCTCTGAAATAAATTTTAAGGTTCCATCTATACCTGAAGAGCTTCGCAAAAAATATAATCAGATTGATCTGATGAAACCAAACTTTACTAAACCAACTATAACCGATTACACGGAGATACCAGAATATACTGATTGTTTTAAAGCAGAAATGTCTGACAAGGATTTTTATAAAGTTTCAAAGGCACGTACGATGCAGATTAAGTTTCTAAATCAATTTTAACTGATCCTACTGGCGTATTCGATACAATCTCCAACCGACACACCTGAAACATAATTTCCTGCAAAGGAAATGGAAGGGGTTCTAACTTCAAATGACTTAAGTTGCTTCAGAATATTCTGATGGCCTACTTCAAACTGCGGAATGGCATTATTCCACTCCTGCACACGAAGCATGTGAATAGCTGTGGGTTTTAGAATCGAGTTGAATTCCTTAATCGCATCTTCTACTCTGGCTTCAAAAGGGTACGGACGGGTTCCCCCGCAAAACAATGCAAAGAGTTTCTTCCCTTCCGGTGATTTACCCGGGAAGATGTTGGAGATGCAAATGGCTCCCAAAAGGGAAAGACGTTCTTCTGCAGGAACTAAAAATCCAAAGCCATCAAATGCTTTTTTATCATTCAGATCCACTTCACAATAAATCTGGTGAACATGTGTGTATCTGATTTTGCTTAGCAGATCGGATACTTCGGCATCGATGTCTTTAAGCAATGATGCGGAAGCATAAGCAGGAAGTGTCAGAAATACTTTATCGAAGGTTTGATCGCTTAGGTTGTCGTTTTCTTTTATTGTCACTGTTGGCTTACCCTCATTCAATTTAAGAGCGGTTACTTCAGCGGATAAATGTACATCACCATTCAGATTTTTCTGAAGAGCCTCAATCAATTTACCAAAACCGCCTTTCATAGAAATGATCTTACGCCCGGTTTTTAGTTTATCTTTCTCTTTCATGAGACCTCTGATCACTGATCCGTGTTCCTTAGCCAATCGCTTCACCAATGGAAGTGTGGATGAAATACTTAACGCTTCTGAATCGCCTGCGTAAATTCCATTTAGCACCGGGTTGAATAACTTCTGATGTGCTTCGTCTCCAAAATGTCTTGACACAAACTGTTGTACCGTTTCATCTTCGATCTGTTCTCTGGAAGGTTTGATAAATAGATCTTTCAGTAACCGGATTCTTGCTCCGAATGAAAGAATCGGATGTGTCAATAACTTCGGTGGACTGGGCTCAATTGCATGAATTTTTCTATTGGAAAAAATGTAGCGCTTAGATACCGCGCTTTGTGCCATTAATACCTCACTCTCCAGATTCAATTCAGCGATAAGCGTTCGCAGTGATTCTGTTTCTGCACAACTCACCGGGCCGAGATCGAGTTCAAAACCATCGGCATGAGAAGTTCTGATTTTCCCTCCTGCTTTGTTTGAAGACTCAAAGACAGTAACCTTATAGCCCTTCTTTTTCAAACTGTAAGCCAATACCAATCCACTGATGCCGGCACCAACTACTGCTATGGATTGTATTTGATTATGGTTACTCATCTTCATCGTTGAACCACTTCGTGGTTCTGGTTACTTCACTTTTCTTCGTCTGCAAATTTCATTTGCGGTTATTTGGACTTAACCCTCCGGGTTGACCTCTTTCGTTTTTCAATTATGCCCATAATGGTGCATGTTCTTTTTCACGTTCGTTGCAATACGATGCAAATGTTTTCACCCACGGATTAAAATCATTCAGGCATGGAATGACCTGAAATGATTCTCCACCTGAATTCAAAAACGATTCTTTACCAGCTATTGCAATTTCTTCTACTGTCTCCAGGCAATCGGCAACAAATGCTGGACACACGATCAATAATTTCTTCACTCCTTCTTTGGGTAGTTCCTGAAGGCGATCGGCTGTTGCTGGTAAGATCCATTCATCTCTTCCCAATCGCGATTGAAAGGAGATCGCATATTGGTTTTTATCCAAGCCTAATTCTTTGGCAACCAGATGCGAAGTTTGAGTAACCTGATGTTTGTAGCAGGTATCCCATGCAGGCGAAGGCGTGTCGCAGCAGTTCACACAGCTATAACAATGCTTGCCAGTAGTATCTGATTTCTTTAAATGCCTTACGGGCAATCCATGATAACTAAACAACAACTGATCAAACTCCTTTTCAATAAATGGTTTGATACTTTGAGCTACACTTTTAATGTAATCTTTCTCATCATAAAACGGCTTCAATACTTTTACTTTCACTGACGGCCAATTTTTCTTCAATTCATTTTCTACATGAACCAATGCCGTCTCATACGAAGACATGGCATAATGCGGATACATCGGTGCAATGAAGACTTCTTTCAATCCATTTGTCTTTTCATTCAACTCTTTCAATGCCGCTGCCGGAGTTGGATTGCCATAACGCATCGCCACACTGATCGGTAAACCAACTTCCTTTTCCAATTTGTGTACAAAAGCATTGGTGAATACTTTCAATGGCGGTCCTTCGGGTGTCCAGACAGAGGCATAGGCATGGGCCGAACGTTTGGGACGCGTGGGAAGAATAAATCCTTCTACAATCAGTGCGCGGATGAGGTATGGAGCATCGATTACGCGACCATCCATTAAAAACTCCCGCAGGTATTTTTTTACGTCTTTTACTTCAGCGCTATCGGGCGAGCCGAGGTTCAAAATGAGAAGTCCAGTGCCATTCATGCCGCAAATTTGACTTATTTATAAGCATTTTAAATAACTTGGCTAAAAAAGTTTTATACTTTTACTATTGAGTATCCTTTATCCGTTTGGAGGTATTTTTGGGTTAAACCCGCAGCTACTTTTGAACGTTTTCAACGCTTAGTCGGAATACCAAATTGAAAGAGAGTCTGAATCGATTTTTTGTTGTTGGATTGAGTTTC
This sequence comes from Cyclobacteriaceae bacterium, assembly GCA_044228905.1. Classification (GTDB taxonomy): domain Bacteria; phylum Bacteroidota; class Bacteroidia; order Cytophagales; family Cyclobacteriaceae; genus ELB16-189. The sequence goes on from JBGATZ010000001.1 coordinate 28,986, forward strand.
AAAAAAACCGACCTGGCGCAACGGAGTAAGTATGCGTTCAACGCACAACAATGCGCTGAAATTTACTCGCAAGCTCAATCGGATTGCCTCAATCATTTCTTTATTCTTTCTACCTGCAATCGTACGGAAGTATACGGATTTGCTCCCTGTGAATACCTGCTTACCGGATTATTGCAGCAGTACGCGAATGACTCGTCTTCAATAAAAGATGTACTCTATATTAAGGAAGGAACTCAGGCCGTTCAGCATTTCTTTGAGGTTGCTTCAGGGTTGGATTCTCAGATTCCGGGCGATTACGAAATTATTTCTCAAATCAAATCTTCTTTTCAATTAGCCAAGCAGCATCACCGCATCAACGGCTATCTTGAAAAACTTTTCAACTTCTCGTTGCAGGCTTCCAAAGAAGTGAAGAATACCACTTCCTTTTCTGACGGAACACTTTCTGTTTCCTATGCAGTAGTTCAACAGTTGATTGAGAAATCAGAGATTAAAGAGATCAGTATATTGGGTGCTGGTGAAACCGGTGAACTCACATTAAAATACATCACGAAGTTTTTGCCTGAGGTGAAAGTAACCCTCATCAACCGTGATGTTGAAAAATTGCATAGTGTTGCAAACCGTTATAAAGCAAAGCCATTTGAACTAGCCAATCTTTCTTCTGCTTTGGTGAACAGCGATGCATTGATTGTTACTACTAACGCAGAACAACCAATCATCTTCAATGAGCACATTGAAAATACGTCCGTAAAATTCATTTACGATTTGTCTGTACCGCAAAACGTAGCGCAGGAAGTTTATGAATCTGAACGAGTGGCTGCTTTTGATATTGATACGATCTCTCAGCAGATCTCCAATACATTACAAGAACGTCTGTCGGAGATTCCAAAGGTTGAGAATATCATACGTGATTTCACTCAGCAGTTTAATGAGTGGTCTTACCGTCATCACTATTTTTCAGTAGCTGAGCAAATTCAAAAGGGCGGTGTTCAGCTTATTTCCAAAAAAGCGCTTCACACTACTTTCAAACAATGGCAGCAAACTGCATTGACTGATTCAACGCTTGTTCCTTATAGTGATTACACACGCCAATCGATGTTGGCAACATTGAAAAATAATTTCCCGGATACTTTCGGATTCCATTCCGAAGAGAAAAAAGAAAATCATCATGCGTGCACTACGACTGGCCACGCGAAGCAGCCGGCTTGCTTTATGGCAAACCAATGTTGTCGCGTCTCAGCTCACCCGGCTTGGTAGTCGCTGCGAAACCGTGCCTTTAGAAAGCACGGGCGACATCAACCTGGTAAAACCCATTTATGAATTAGGTGTTCAGGGTGTATTCACCAAAGAACTGGATATTGCTTTATTAAGTAATGAAGCAGATGCTGCCGTACACTCCTTAAAAGATATTCCAATCGTATTGGCAAAAGGATTAACGATCGCTGCCATTTTAGAACGTGCTTCGTATGAAGACTTGCTCATTACCAAAGGCAAAAATCCTGAAAACGAAAAAACATTCACATTGGCTACCAGCAGCATTCGGAGAAAAGCGCAATGGCTGGAAAAATATCCTACGCATCAAACAGACAATGTGAGAGGTAATGTAGAAACGCGGATTAAAAAGTTAATGGATTCGGATTGGGATGGTTTGCTGATGGCAAAAGCCGCTGTAGAAAGACTTGATCTGAAATTAGAACACACCTTCACATTAAGCTGGATGTTGCCTGCACCAGGTCAGGGAGCCATTGCCGTTGTTTGTCGTGAAAAGGATACAAACACTATCGAGCAATTGCGTCCATTAAATCACGAGTACACCTATTTAACTGTCTCTGCCGAAAGACAGTTCCTTCATGATCTGAAGGGAGGATGCTCTGCTCCCATCAGTGCTTTCGCACGAATAGAAAATGACGTCATGAAGTTTGATGGAGCCGTGCACAGTTTAGATGGCAAACGAAATTTTCGCGTGTCGAAACAATTTTCAAAAAATTCCTTTAACGAAGCGGGGAACGTTGCCGCTCAAAAAGTATTAAACTCCGTGGAAGGTGCTTCTATTATTAATGAAATATTTTCCGCTCGTCCGGAAATGAAGATATGACAGCAGAACCAACAGTACTCACCGTTAAATCACAGCAAGTGAAAAACGATTTATTATTAAAAGCACTCAGAGGAGAAAAAATTGAACGGCCTCCGGTATGGATGATGCGCCAGGCTGGACGCTATCTTCCCGACTTTCGCAAGCTGAAGGCAGAGCATGAGTTTTTTAATCGCGTTCAAAATCCGGAGCTCGCTTGTGAAATTACAGTGATGCCTGTAAAACAAGTGGGCGTTGATGCGGCTATTCTGTTCTCCGACATTCTTGTTATCCCTCAGGCAATGGGTGTGGAAGTGGTGATGGTAGAAAACCGAGGACCGGTTATTACTAATCCCATTCGCACGAAGAAACAAATCAAGGAGTTGAGCACCGAAGATATCGCAGCTAAACTCGATTATGTGATGAAGGCGATCTCACTCACATTAAATGAATTGAACAGCAGCGTTCCACTCATTGGCTTTGCGGGGGCACCATGGACAATTTTCTGCTACCTCGTTGAGGGTGGTGGAAGCAAAACATTTGATATTGCGAAGCAATTTGCTTTTGCGGAACCTGAACTCACGCATCAGTTATTAACTAAAATCACAGATGCCACTACTCAGTATCTTCAATCAAAAGTGAAGAGTGGTGTTCATGCCATTCAGTTGTTTGACAGCTGGGCAGGTGTGTTGAGTCCGGAAGATTATAAGACATACTCACTCGCTTATAATAAGAAAATTATTGCGGCTTTGAATAAAGATCTTCCTGTGATCTTCTTTGCCAAAGATTGCGGATATGGATTAGATAATTTAGTTGAGAGTGGTGCACATGCACTAGGCTTAGACTGGACCGTTCCCGCTGCTAAAGCGAGAGCGATTACACAAAATAAGATTACACTTCAGGGAAATTTTGATCCTGCCAAGCTAATGACCTCTCCTGCATTCATTCAGAAAGAAGTGAAGCAGATGATTGACAGCTTTGGCACACAACAATACATTGCCAATCTGGGTCATGGCATTCTGCCAAAGACTCCGGTTGAGAATGCGATTGCATTTGTGGAAGCGGTGAAGCAGTATAAGAACTAAGTTTACTGTCAGGTTGAGTTTATCGAAACCTGAATTGAAATTGGCCTTCAACAAGCTCAGGCTGACATCAGTGAGTTTCGAACTCCCACAATTAAATAATTTTGAAAAAAGAAGACTTCATTGATTACATCGGAAAACTTCAAACGCAGATCTGTGAAGCGCTTGAAGCAGAAGATAGCATAGCCAAATTTGAAAGCGACCGATGGGAAAGACCAGGTGGCGGTGGCGGATTAACGCGTGTGATTCAAAATGGAAAAGTATTTGAAAAAGGTGGCGTGAATACTTCTGTGGTTTACGGAGAGGTTACTCCTGGCATGGCACAGCAACTTAATATCAAAGGGGCTTCATTCTTTGCTTGTGGTATTTCACTGGTGATTCATCCGGTCAACCCGATGGTGCCAACTGTTCATGCCAACTTCAGGTACTTTGAATTGTATGATGATCAGCAAAATAAAGTCGATAGCTGGTTTGGTGGCGGTAGTGACCTCACTCCTTATTATCTGTTTGATGAAGATGCTATTCATTTTCATGGTACCTTCAAAAAGGCATGTGATCAATCTGATCGCTCCTTCTATGCAAAGTTCAAAAAGCATTGCGATGAGTATTTCGTAAATAAACATCGCGGAAATGAAAGCCGTGGTATTGGAGGAATTTTCTACGATTATCTTCGTGAAGAAGAAAATCATAGCTCCGATTTCTGGTTTCAATTTGCCAAAGCGAATGGTGACTCATTCATAAATGCGTATCTTCCCATTGTTCAGAAGAGGAAAAATTCATCCTTTACCGAAAAGAATAAATACTGGCAGGAGATCCGAAGAGGACGCTATGTAGAATTCAATCTCATTCATGACCGGGGAACGTTGTTCGGATTGAAATCAAATGGACGAACAGAAAGCATTTTGATGAGCTTACCGCCACGGGCACGTTTCGATTATAATGATGCTCCTGAAAAAGGAAGCGAGGAAGAAAAATTATTAGCTGTTTTAAGAAAACCGAAAGACTGGATTTGATATGGATTTAACACACCGCCACCGGAGATCAAGGGTCAATCAAACCATTCGTGATTTGGTTGCTGAAACTAATTTATCACCTCAACAGTTAATCGTCCCCTTATTCATAGTAGAAGACACCGAAAAAGATCTCATCATCTCTTCGATGCCAGGATATTTGCGCATTCGCATCAGCGAACTGGAAAAGGAACTCACTGAACTGGTAAGCCTGAATCTGAAAACCGTTTTGCTTTTCGTGAAGGCAGCTGATGAACTAAAAGACAATACAGGCAAAGAAGCATTGAATGAGAATGGATTGATGCAACGTGCCATTCGTAAGATTAAAGCATTCGATCAAAGCATTATAGTGATGACGGACATTGCATTGGATCCCTTCTCCAGCTATGGCCATGACGGCATCGTAGAGAATCAGCAGATCGTGAACGATCTAACCGTTGAAGTATTGGCAAAGATGTCGGTATCACATGCGCAGGCTGGTGCTGACTTCGTTGCTCCCTCCGATATGATGGATGGAAGAGTAAAAGAAATAAGAAGTGCATTGGACAAAAAAGGATTTATCAACACCGGCATCTTAGCTTATTCTGCAAAGTATGCTTCCTGCTTTTATGGTCCGTTCAGAGATGCATTAGATAGTGCTCCCGGTTTTGGTGATAAGAAGACCTATCAAATGGATTTTCGCAACAGCAACGAAGCAATTAAAGAAGTGTTAACCGATGTAAATGAAGGCGCTGACATTGTGATGGTGAAACCAGCTGGTGCGTATCTGGATATTATTCATAGAGTAAAACAAAATGTACATGTTTCTGTTGCTGCTTACCAGGTTTCAGGTGAGTACGCGATGATCAAGGCTGCTGCCGAACGCGGCTGGCTCCATGAACAAAACGCAATGATCGAATCATTGATCGCCATCCGAAGAGCAGGGGCAGATATTATCGCCACCTACTTTGCAAAGGAGTTTGCAAGGCTCAGGAAGTGATGGTATCAAACTCCTTTGGTAATTATTAGATTATTCGGCTGCTCTTCAAAACCAGTTGTTTGAACACGTAATAAGCGGTACCTTTGCCGATCCTTTACCGTCAAACACTCGTGAGTAACTACATTTTAACCAAGAGCCATCTGGAATGACTGCACACACACTTAGCGGGGTAGAACTAAAGCAACTAAACAAGGAGATTTACAGGAAGGCAGACAAATTTACCGAGCCAATCCTTGCGCTCATGTTTGCTTTTGGCATATTCATCGCTTTCTTCTACGATACTTGGACGATTGCATTAGGTGTAGGTGGTTTGTGTGTATTGTCTTACTACAGTGCTAAAAAATTACTTCCGGGATATAACTTATACCAATATATCTTCAGCGCAGTGTCAGCCATTTTTGCTGCGCAATACATTTATCAGATGCATGGTTTGTCTGAAATGCACTTCTGGGTATTTATCAGTGCAGCCGTACTTGTCATCTATCACAACTGGAGATTACAACTGCCCTTGATCATTATTGTAGTCATTCATCATGGTGCGTTTGCCTATCTTCAGTATAAGGGATATACAGAGATCTACTTTACCCAACTGGCTTATATGGATCTGACTGCTTTCTTTTTCCACGGTGTATTGGCATCCTGTGTTTGTTTGATCTGTGGCATCTGGAGTTATCATCTTTACGAAAGAACAATCACTGACTTGATTCAGTATAAACGACTGGAAAGCATGACGCTAGAACTGGAGCAGAATGCAGCGTCTATGAAAAAAATGAACGAGGAGTTATTTATTTCTTATAGAGAAACACAAAACGTAAACGAAGAACTGAGAGCATCAGAAGAAGAACTGATGGCTTCCGGAGAAGAATTAAGACAGATCAATGACAATCTGAATAAAATAGTGATGGACCGCACCAAAGCCCTGTTGCGTCAGAATAAGATCTTGCTTCAACATGCGCATGTAAGTGCACACAAAGTGCGTGCACCATTGGCACGCATATTAGGACTTTCTAACTTGCTGGGTATTGAACTCTCCATGGAACCAAAAGCACAGGATCTGCTCCAACATCTTTCTACTTCAGCCATTGAACTGGATGACACGCTGCGGGAAGTGAGACAGGATATGGACAGGGCTGAATTTGTAATGGATACAGAAGATCAGAATTTCATATGACAAAAAATGAATCGCTTTTCAATGAAGCACAAAAATATATTCCTGGTGGAGTAAACTCACCCGTTCGTGCATTTCGTCAGGTGGGTGGTACACCGTTATTTATGAAGTCAGCCGAAGGTGCTTACATCACCGATGCTTCGGATAAAAAGTATATTGATTACATCAACTCCTGGGGACCGATGATTCTTGGTCATCGTCACCCCGCTGTAGTGAAGGCGGTAGAAGAGCAAGTTCATAGGGGTTTTTCTTATGGCACTCCTACTGAGTTGGAAACGGAGGTAGCGAAGCTCATCACTGAGATGGTTCCTAATGTGGATATGATCCGAATGGTGAGCTCTGGAACAGAAGCATGTATGTCTGCTGTGCGATTGGCTCGCGGATACACTGGTCGGTCCAAAATATTAAAATTCGAAGGACACTATCACGGTCATGCCGATATGTTCCTGAAGAAGGCAGGAAGTGGTCTCGCTACGCTGGGGATTAAAGTAGCCGGTGGAATTCCTTTAGCTGTTTCTGAAGATACATTGGTTGCTCAATTCAAAAAGAACTCATCACAAAACATGGTGCAGAGCTGGCTGCTATCATAGTAGAACCAGTAGCGGGCAACATGGGTTGCGTCCCTCCTGTTCCAGGCTTTTTAGAAATGCTTCGTGAGGAATGTACGCATCAAGGCATCGTCTTAATCTTTGATGAAGTAATGACCGGGTTTCGTTTAGCGAAAGGTGGCGCTCAGGAAGCATTAGGCATTAAAGCAGACCTGGTTACATTCGGCAAGATCATTGGAGGCGGGATGCCGGTGGGAGCATTTGGCGGACGAAAAGAAATCATGAGTCGGATTGCTCCACTTGGCGATGTATACCAGGCAGGAACATTGTCAGGTAATCCGATAGCGATGTCAGCAGGGTATGCTACATTGAAGATACTGAATGACAATCCTGCCTTCTATACTGAACTGGATGCAAAAGGAAAAATCCTGTCTGCCTCGTTCAATCAACTCGCGCAGAAACATTCCGTTCCCCTTGCTGTCAATCAACTTGGATCGATGATCAGCATTCATTTCTGCGAAGGATCTGTAAGTGACTTTGAAGAAGCTAAAAAAGGTGATAATGATCGGTTCAAAAAGTTCTTCCACGGAATGCTGGCAGCAGGAATCTATCTTCCGCCTTCCGCATACGAAACCTGGTTTCTGTGCATTGCACTAACGCAAAAAGACCTGGATTATACTCTGGAAACTTCGGAACGTCTGTTTAAGAAGTTCTGAATTTTCCATCGTTCTCCTTTACCTTAAAATGATTCAGGATTCTTTATATCCCCTGAGGATTTCTTTAACTTTGTTTTCCCCTACCCTCAAACAAAAATGGAAAAAAGTGAGAAGAAGAAACCGGCCATGACTCTTGGCCAGTCGGTCAACCTTGTCAGGCTGATTGCTGCAATCTTTGTGATTGGTTCATGTACACTTCAGCTGATCTATAACATTTACCTGCCCGACTTTAAAGATCCGCAGGTATCGCGCTGGAGTCTGAACATCATTGTTACGCTATTCTTTATTTCTACCTTTTTCGTAAAATATAAATCGCATAAGCAATTGGATTACATTTCCATGACGCTTTATGCGATCATTCAGGCTTATACTGTATTTCTCACCATCATCAATCATTTCGATCCGTTTTCAGTAACACTTCTCATTTTGGTTATGGGTGGTGGTACCGTGATCATCACTAATTCATTATTTTATTGGGCTCAGGCGGGGGTCATTCTCTTTCTTGTAGTGATTCAATTTTTTCTTCTGGAATTCAGTGGTGTCATGATGATCGGTCTGTTCAATATCATTATCTCTATCGGAATCTTTGGTGCAGTGCTGTTCATCCGCCATCGGATGATGAGAGAAGTGAGCTTCTCCAATTCGTTGTTGAAAAAAGTGCAACTGTTCTCTGTCATTGCCAATCCGGCTGGTCAGATTGTATTCGTCAGTCCTTCCATCAAAGGGATTCTCGGATATGAAACGAAGGAATTACTGAAAGACGGGTGGTGGGAAAATGAAAACCTGTCAGCAAGTTGGATTGAGAAAGAGTATATTCTGAATTATCCGGGAGTTATTCATCCGGAAATCAAAACAAAAGAAAGTTCCACCCGAAACAGCGAAGGAAACATCGTGTGGCTCAGCTGGACGAACTCTATACTCCCTGACGGAAATTATCTCGGGGTAGCATTTGATGTAACGAAATACCGAAGAGGATTAACGGTCGTCTAGAAGGCGGAAGCAATCGGCTTCACGTCTGCTACCTCAAATGCTTTAGTGTATTTCTCCTTATACTTCAATGCTTCTTTCGATTTCCCCTGCGCATCAAGGCTTTGACTCAATCCCAGGGATGACCAGCCATTTCCGGGATTCATCATCAGATCTTCTTTATAAACGGCTTCCGCTTCTTTGAATTTATTCATCTTTAATAAATAAGCTCCCAGATACTGACGTGCAGGAATCAACCAGTCCTGTGGCTCACGGTAAACCATTTTATCTTCTTCATCAATCGCACTTTTGAAAGTACTAACCGACTCTTCAAACTTTCCTTCTTCGAATAAAATCTCTCCGGTGAGTATACCTGATGCAATACGGCAGGATTGCATCGGGCTATTGAATGGCATTAATCTTACCGATAATAAACTGTCTTTCATAGCTTCATTCAATTCACTCAAACTCTGTTTGGCAGCCTTCAGGTCCTTATTATGGATTTGAGCCAGACCTTTCGCAAAACGATCCAATACGTATGCATACTTCCAATTCACGTTTGGCGCTGGCGATTGCAAAACTTCATCCCATTTTCCGAGACGCACACGCGCAATCACCGGCATCATGTACACAAACTGTGCATACGTTTCTTTCTCCATTACCGGAATCAACGCGGATTGTCTGTTACGCGCACGATCGTAGATACGAATTCCGTCACGATACATTCCAGCAGTCATAGCACAATACGATTGCACGGCATAGTAATGAATGGATTTATCCTTTCCGATATTCAGACCCGGAGCATAATCATCCAATTGGTTATTCATACTGCTCGCATCGTCATTCACTTTCACTCCCTTCGCATACAATCCGTTTCGCTGATACATGTGCGATGACATATGCACCATATGCGGTATACCTGGTAATTTGTCTTTTAATATATCAGCGGAAGCCAATGCCCGATCCGGCTGACGCGAAGCTTCTGTGAGATGAATGTAATAATGAAGGATAGCAGGATGTTGCGACTTCTTCAACACGCCTTCAGATAACGTAATCAGTTCTGAAGTCCACGGACGGGCCACGCCATCATGACTCCAGAAATCCCACTTGTGCTCGAGCATGACTGCATCGATATACAATGCCTTAATGTTATCGTCATCCGGATATTTTTTTATTAATGATGCCAAAGCCATTGCATAGTTTCTATCCAATAGTTTCCTGTCTGCATTGGTGAGGTCGTTCGAATATCTTTTTTGCAATGCATTAATCAGATCTTTTTCCTTTTCTGTTGCACCCGATGAAAGCCTGATCATCGAAGCAACTGCCTGAGGTACTTCCTTAGTCATTTTATATACGTAGGTGTTATAAAATGGACCCATAGCCAATGCCTGCCCCCAGTAACTCATGCTACCAGAGGGATCGATACGACTTGCCTCCTTGAAAGAAGCCAAAGCTTCGGAAAAATGATAACCATAATAAAAGCTAAGTCCCTGGTTGAAGTATCGCTGAGCACTATCTTTCTTCGTTGAAATCTTATAATCCAGGTCACCCCAACCCGATACCAACGGTATATATTTTCCATCCGCTCCGGGGGTGATCAGGCCTGGAGAAGAGGCACAGAGCGTGATATCCGGATTCGAAACTGACTTCGAGGGAGTTTTAATGTCAAGCAGTGAAAAAAAGAAACTGAGAATTAACAGCGGTCCCACAATATAAAAGCTCTTCATGGCGTGTATGTTGGTATTGAAAAGTACGCAAAAATTTATTGTACTTTATCTAAATCAAATGAACGGTATTGCAAACCTATGCAGAGGCATTTTTAGCGATTAATATGGTATCATTATTTTCTATAATTAACGATATTCGATCAATAACCAAGACTATATGAAATTCCTGGCACTTCAACCTTTTATTCCTTCTGGTAGCAACTTTGAAAGTTCGAAGCAATTCTTCGTTGAACTGGGATTTAGTATTAGCTGGGATGAAGGGGATTATGTAGGGTATGAGCGGGATGGCTGTCGATTCATCCTTCAAAAGTATGATGTAAAAGAATTTGCCGAAAATCTGATGCTCACAGTTCGGGTAGACAATGTAGTGGAATTCAGAAATAACGTATTGGAGAATAAACTACCGGAGAAATACGGCATCCAGATCAGCAAGCCAATACAGCAGCCCTACGGTAAAGAAGTGAACATTATCGATCTGGCTGGTGTATGCTGGCACTTCGTGGAATAACCGATTTTCACAATTTGAAATCGATTTGAAACAGGTTTGATCAACTAAAATCGTTCTGGCAAGCTCATTTTTGTCGTCATCAACCCAACTACCATGACGATGAAAAATATCCTGATTCTTCTTTTCTGTTTACTTTATGCCTCTATTTGTTTTGCACAAAAGAGACAATCAAACCCCAAAGAGCAGCGCATTCCTCTGGCTGCCGAAAAATGGAATTTCGATTCTCAAAAAACTGAATTTACCTCTTACAAAAACGTACCTGTCATAAAGCTCAAAGGCAGTAAGGCAGAGCTAAAGGATTTTGTATTTATCAATGGTACTATTGAATTTGATGTGGAGCCCAGTGATGCCGAGCATTCGCCTTTTGTAACGATGTATTTCCGTTATCAAAACGAAAAAGAAAATGAATGTTTTTATCTGCGCGTTGGTCGGGAGAATAATCTACAACGCAATGATGCAGTTCAATATGCTCCGTTTGTGGATGGCGTAAATCTTTGGGATATCCTGCCTCATTATCAAGGACCGGCACAATTGAACAACAAAGACTGGAATCACATCAAACTGGTTATCTCAGGATTGCAGATGCGCGCTTTCGTCAACAATCTTGAAGAGCCTGCTTTACAAATCCCAAGACTGGAGGGAAATGTAACCAAAGGGTCCGTTGTATTTGAAGGATTGGCCGCATTTGCCAATCTTGTTATCAAACCGGAGGCAATCGATGACTTGTCATCAAAAGAAGGAATTGATCTCACTGGCCACGATGCGAATTACATTCGCAATTGGAGGATTTCTTCTCCGCAACCACTGCCTAAAGGCAGAGAAGTGTGGCAGGGGGATTATCCAAAAGATGAAAATGCTGTATGGGAATCAATTACAGCTGAAAGACTGGGGCTTATCAATGTGACGCGCAAATTCGGAAGAAGTGAAAGCAGACGTTTTGTCTTTCTGAAAACAAAAATCAAATCAGTAACCCAAAAAGAAGTAAAGGTAGATTTTGGATTCAGTGATGAGGCGTGGGTTTTCATCAACGGATCACTCGCATACGCAGATAAAAATCTTTACGTACAAACTATGAGAAAATATCCGGATGGAAGGTTATCCATTGACAACTCTTCGTTTATTATTCCACTCCGTCAGGGGGATAATGAACTGGTAATTGCACTGGCCAACGACTTTTACGGATGGGGAATCATTGCCAGGCTACAGGAGATGGAAGGAATTGAATTTACCAGAGAATGAATCTATAAATGATGCGCTTAGTATAGCTCCTTTTCTATCAATGCTCTTAGTTCCAGTATGGATATGCTTTGCTGTACTCTTTTATTGTCGCCAAGATGATAAAAGTCAATATATCCCACTTTAGTTATTGTATTAAATTCCCCCAATATGTGATCAAGATATAAGAATGCTAAAGTTTGATACTTCTTAGGGTCTTCATCCATATTCCTGATGAAGACATGAATATTAACCAACTCCGCCTTAGGGTCAATTTCCGGAATGATCTCAATATCATCAGATGAATATTCTAATCCATCGTAGTTTAAGGCGATATCATCATTTGGTTGTCGGAATTTTTTGATAACCCAATTCGCTATAGAAGGAGAGCTCTCTCCTAATTTTTTTGTCGGTTCAACGCCATCCTTTCTGCCATCCGGAGTGATGATCAGAACGTACTTATCATCACCTGTTTTTGTAAGTTCAGGAAACAGCAGCTTGTGATATGTCTGAATTCTTGCTGTGAGTGTATTATAGACTGAATAATCAGAACTATTTGAATCAATAAAATTTTCAATGTCAGATTTATTCTCAACAAACCAATCCCAAAATCTTTTCTCTTTACTTTCTCTCTTAAATATTTCAAACATAATTAATACGTCTTTTCAGAATCGGTTATGATTGCCTCAATAAGTTTCACGAGGTCACTCATGTCCCTGAAGTCCATCACCTCAACGGGAGAATGGGAATAGCGGCCCGGCCAGGAAAGAGGAACAGAAGGGATATCATATTTCAAAAATCCTTGTCCGTCTGTTCCACCGGCCGTCATTCCATATTGCGTTTTAACATTTCGTTTCAAAGCCAGATTCTCCAGATACTTAAAGTTCTCACGACTCACAATGTTCATGCTCTCCAATACTCTGATCACCGCGCCATTACCCAGTGGACAATAGGCAAAAATCCGGGGATCAACAGGATCATCAGATGAAACAAACGTATCAATCGGATAAACCATTTTAATGTCCTTCAATTTCTGAGAAGCAAACGTAGAACCCACCAATCCTGTCTCTTCTTGCACCGACCAAACAAAGGTAACAGTAAAAGGTAATTGCTCTGGCCTTACATTTTGCAATGCCAATAAAAGGGCCGCACATCCTACCCGATCATCAAATCCTCTTGCTGTTGCTTTATTCTCATTTAATCGGATCATTTTCTTAGGCATTGTTACTGTAGTGACACGTTCCTGAATACCAGCCCTGAGAGCTTCCTGTTTTGACATAAAACCAGCAAAGACAATAGGCGTTACTTCTCCGTTGGATCTTTGCATTGCAGTCAAATAGTTTGATCGCGGTTCAAACAACGCGGGAATATCTTTACTATTCGCGTGAACAATCGCAGCATGCCCTTCCCATACTGAATTAAAAAATCCTCCCCGTTGACTCAATACCAACCTTCCATCACTACGAATCGAGTCCACTACATATCCCACTTCATCCATATGAGCAACAAATGCAATGTGCTGTTTTCCCTTACCAAAGGTCAAAACAATATTACCCTTCGAATCTGTCTCTGGTTTTGCCCATGAAGGTACCTGGGATAAGATAAAATCTCTCACCGACTTTTCTGCTTCACTTACACCGTACTTAGAAACCAGATTTGCCAACAGTTCATTCTCTTTCTTCGCAGTTTGATAGGCCATGACTTGATCCGGTTTGGTTACCGGACTTTTTACAGCCACGAGATTCCATGTTTTATCTTCTACCATTCTCAGCCATGTTTGAGTGAGTTGCTCAATTGCTTTTCCATGAATCATCTCCACTGGTGTATGCGTATAGTCTGACGGAAAACCAATGCCATATACTTTCGCGGAATCCCAGTCAGGGCTTCCTGTCACAATGTGCCTGAATTGAGTCTCCGGTTCAACAATCCGATGTTTCAGATTAAGCGGTAATTTTTTGTCGGCAAGAACTTCAGATGGATCATTAATATTGCGGGTAAGAAAACGATTGAACCGAACTACTCTGTCAAAGGGGCCGTACCTGGTTACTACACTTTCTATTCCTTTTCCATTGATCAACTCCAAAGTAGTGAATGCTACTATTACCGTACCTGAAAATTTCGTTTGCATTAATGTTTTTGCAGCAATCGCAAGTGACATCACTGCTGCTTTTGACTTCACAGAAGCAGCCGCCAGTAATTCATCATTAATAATGACCGGTTTTTTGTTTTGCTTTCTGTCAGTGCCCTTAATCCTTCAAAGTGAGTAGAAGGTACAATAGCTACACCCAGCGCATATCCCGAATCAGTATTGATTCTTATTTCATTTCCCTCCAGAAACTGATGATACATAGTCCCCAGGTGACCATACCCCGCGGGGGTAATTCTCAGATATCCATTTTCCTGTATTGCACTGACGAGATAACCCGGCTCATCCAATGGAGCGGCCAAAAGTCGTTTAGGAGATCCACTTCCAATCGTCAGGATAAGGTTTCCGAGATTATCTTTCTTTAATGCTCCTTCAGCAAACAAAGACTTAACAAACTGAACAGCTTCTTCTTCACGGCCAGTTACGGCACTTGTGCAACTAAAGGAATGAGTCAATTGCAGTGTCTCATTGAGTTTAATCTGAGCATTAAGAACGAATGAGTTAAATAGCAGTAAACAAATAATTAGCTGATGCGTCTTCATTGATTTGGATTCAGAGAAGGAAGATAGCAATTATCCCATCATTCTGCGATGAGAGTTACATGGAGGGCTTATCTCCGAAATCTATTCATCGAATCATAGGCAAGACCTAATCCAACACTGGATAGTTTATTTTCATCTGCTACGGCTGCTTTCGGAAAAAGTCGTTTGAACTCGGCCTGCACAAGAGGAACTTCAGTAGAGCCGCCCGTAAGGATAACCAAATCAATATCTTCATTTTTCACCCCTGCCTGCCGGAGACATTGTGTAGCTGAACGAGAGATCTTCTCAACCTCTTCTTTAATCGCTTCTTCAAACTGAATGCGCTTAATCTTTACCGTCAATCCTTCTTCAATGAAATCAAATGGAGTTTGATAATCGCTGGCAGAAGTTAATGCAATTTTGGTTTCTTCCGTGGCTGCCAGCAGGGAGTGACCTGTTTCCTGTTCCAGTATCTGCAACAATCGCTGATACCTTTTCTTGTCATGCGCCTGAAAAAGGATCTGTCTCGTCTGAGAAATTATCTTCGTTGTGTACAGAAAATTCACTTTACTCCATTCGGCTAAATCGTTGAATGGTTTGGGAGGAACTTCCAGACTTTTTTCTCCATAAGTAGTCTGATAACCAATCTCAGGCATCACAGCTGCAAGACTCAGGTCTTTGTCAAAGTCATTTCCCCCTACACGCACACCGGTGTTGGCCAGAATATCGGAAGTACGGTCCGTTTTGTGAATGTATTTGTTTGATAACCTGATCACCGTAAAATCAGAAGTACCTCCGCCAAGATCGGCCACGATAGCCAGCTTCTCTCCTTCTATTTTTACTTCATGGGCAAAGGCTGCCGCGATGGGTTCAAATTGAAATTCAACGTGCTTAAATCCTACTTGCTGTGCAATGGTTTTCAGTTCAGATTCTGCCCTGGCATCACCTTCAGGATCATTATCAATAAAGTGCACTGGTCTTCCCATCACTACATACTCCAGATCAATACCTGCAGAGAGATCGGTTTTGTCTTTCAGATTTTTTAAGAACGAAGCAATGATTTTCTCAAAACGCATTGGCTTTCCATTCACCAATGTTCCTTGTTTCATCAGTGAGGTTCCTAACACACGCTTCAGACTTCGCATGAAGCGTCCGTCTTTTCTGCTGAAGAACAGGTCTACTGCTTCACGACCATAATGGGGAACATTTCCTTTTCGTTCGAAAAACAGAGCACTTGGAATAGTTATGCTGGAGTTCTCAACAGGAACAAGATCAATCCCGTCTTCTTTCACCAAAGCAACACTGGAATTTGATGTACCGAAATCTATTCCACAGGAAATGACACTCATGAGCCAAAATTTTTTGAGGGCTACAAGAGTACAATATTAATCTCAATGCACAATGGTCACCTTGAAACTATTCAGATTTAAATTCCGGATTGTAGATCAGTCCGATGATATTTCCCCAGGGATCTTTTACAGTAGCTACCACGATTTCTCCCCCCACATTTTGTGGTTTCTCATGTTCTGTTGCACCGGCTGAAATAAAGCGCTGATATTCTTTTTCAACGTCACTCACGCCCCAATAAGTCAAAACAGAATCGGGTTTCTTAGTAGTTGGGTTATCTTCCGGTTGCAGACCCAGCTCATATCCCGCGATATTATAACCCACATAAAGGGTTCATCAAAATAAGGAGTGCTTTCAAACACTTTGCTGTACAGGCCTTGCTCTAGTCACATCAGCTACTTTGTAGATGGCCGTTCGTAATCCAAGAATTGCTTTGCTCATTTTATACTTAAATAACTAAATGATTATTTTTTACTTCTTCATAAACTACTTTAATCCTTGCTTCATTCAGCATTCTTTTTAATGTAACTACATCTTTCTTCATTGCAGTCAGCGCTTCTTCTTTGCTTATTGAAAGGGTCTTTGCTCCGTTCTCAGCTCCCCCTAATGGATACTCATAATGAATAGAAAACGGACCTTGTATATTGTATTCCTTAACTAATCTAAAATACTTCTTATAATCAATCATCCCTTCACCAAGCGGAACCACCTCTGCCTTCCATCCCGAATCCTTTTTTGTCCAGCGATAGTCTTTAATATCCATAGTTCGAATGTGCGACTTCAATAATTTCAGACCCAAGGGCCAGGAATTTGCACCCTCTACATTAGCATGAAGCACATCATACTGTGATCCTAAATACGCTGGGTCAATGTTCTTTATTGCACCTGCCAGATCCCAAATGGGAGCTCCGAAACTTGTACCCTGGTGATTCTGATATCCGCCATGTATGCTATACTTCTTATTCAACTCGGCCAGCTTAGCCAATTGATTTGTAATCTTAACCAAGTTATCATCCAAACTTATTTTATCATCATAATTAATCCATCCCATCCGGTAATATGAAATACCAAGAGAATTAGCCGTTTTTAATATAGGCTCCGTGAGCGGATCATCTGCGCGTATGATAGCCGTGGTCATCATAAATACATTTAACCCCGCCTTCCTGACTGCTGCTACTGCTTTGGGCAAGTCTTCAACCACCCGCTCTGGCAGCACGTGCCCTTCTGGACGAACCGTGAGATCAACTCCATCAAAACCCATTGCTGCTGCCGCTTCCGCCATACTTGTATAATCGAGCCAATGAAGGTTTTTTGAAAAAATATTAATAGAAAAAACTCCCGGGGCCGCAGCAGAGATTTTATCATTTGCCTGGACCTCATTTGCCTTTGCATTCAGTATAGTGGTGGCCCCTGCTGTCGCCAACATGGATTTTAAAATAAAATCACGTCTTGAAGTTTTCATAGTTATCCGTTACTCACTAAATATCTAACCATTTTCTGAAACTGCAATGACAAAACATTACCACTTAAATAATTCAGAACCGCAACATTGCAGGTTGTTTCCCTTATCTTTAAGGTGCATTTTATTAATTAACTATCTGTATTATTTATGAGCTCAGAATTAAATTTTAATTTATCTCTTTCCAGAAGAGCATTCATTGCCACATCTGCTTCAGCTCTATTGCTTCCTTCCATTGGAAAATCTGAACAAATACATCCTCCTATTGCCATGACGGTACAACAGGTGATTGATGCCATTTTAAAATCAATTCCGGTCGCGCCCATTAAAGACACGGTAGATACATTAAAGGCTGGCAAACCCGACATGCCTGTTACTGGAATTGTTTCTACGATGTTTGCCACTATACCTGTAATTAAAATGGCCGTAAATGCGAAAGCCAATTTTATTATCGCTCATGAACCTACATTCTACAATCATGCTGACGAAACCGCCTGGCTGGAAAAAGATAACGTATGGAAATATAAGACAGAATTGCTTGAAAAAAATAACATAGCCGTCTGGCGCTTTCATGATTACTGGCATTCTGTAAGGCCGGATGGAGTAATGATGGGCGTACTGAAATCATTGGATTGGCTGAAATATTACAATGCGGATAAACCACAAATCATATCCATACCCGCGCTTACACTTGATGATTTAATAAAACATGCAAAACAAAAACTAAGCATTACCAACCTTCGTGTGATTGGCGATCTTACTCAATCCTGTAAGAAGATTGCATTATTGCCCGGAGCCGCTGGTGGCCGGAGGCAGATTCAATTGATTCAAAATGAATCACCCGATGTGCTGCTATGCGGAGAGTCACCCGAGTGGGAAACGATCGAGTACATACGTGACGCACAGGAAGCAGGATTGAATAAATCATTGATTGTGCTCGGGCATTCGGTGAGCGAAGAGCCCGGCATGGAATGGCTGGTTAACTGGTTGCAGCCTAAAGTACCCGGAATTTCAGTACTCCATGTCCCGTCACAGGATCCGTTTAAGTGGATGTAACACTCATGCGAAGTGAATTAAAGAAAGCGGAAGGAGAGCGCAAAAAATTCAAAGCCACCTTTATCCGGCTGGGGAAGAAAAACGGCTATAAAGGTCAAAGCGAAGAAACCATTCTATTAAAGAATGTTATTGATCTTGAGACGAATAAAGAAGTCACGGATCATATCTGGTTTAGTTTCACCAAAGGATTTCAGGATGCACGGCTTTCAGAAGGTATGATGGTTGAATTTGAAGCTCGCGTAAGAGAATACACGAAGGGCTATGTAAACAATCACTATAAAATCAATTTTGAATCGAAGGATTATAAACTAAGTCATCCAACAAAAATCAAAGCTCTAAAAAATTTCGTCTAAATTCACATAGATAAAGCGCATATCCACTTATGCGCTTTTATCTATCTCACTATCAGAAAGTCATTCTTCCTCTATTTCTCTTACCACTTGCTGTAACTTATCAAGCGGCTGTCTAAATTTTCTTTTATTTTCATCCAGAGTGACAACGATAAAAACAATGAGCGTGAAGCATAAAGTGATCGATACGCCCGCAGGATGCAATGACCATCCACCTGGCACCCATAGTTTGAAAACCACATAGGTGATCAGGAACGAACTCAACGGAACTCCGATCCAATCAAAAATTCTCTTGAATCGAAAAAACTCTGTCATTCTATTGAATTGATTTCTCAGTTTCAATTTTACACTTTCACCCGAACTTGCTCTGACAGCCCAGCTTGTAAATTTCCTGATCAGGAAAAATGTAAAGGGGACGTGAACTACTATTCCCACAACACACAACAATACGGATGTCCAGTCTCCCCAAAATAGAATGATTAGCCTGGTCAGCGCCACATAAATAAAAAACTGCCATGCATAAGAAGTCCAGAAGTATTCAAAGAAAATTCGTTTCTCCTTTCGGGTTTTTTCCGAGATCAATTGTTTCAGATCATTGTATTGCAGCGCAGATTCAGACCCTTTTGGTTTTGCCAGCTAAACTTGTATTCATCTAATGATTTCATTTTAATTATCTTTTAGTTTCTCTTCCAGTTTCTTTTTAATTCGTACCAATCGCACACTCACATTCGTTTTTGTAAGCCCCGTCACCGTGGCGATTTCCTCATAACTATTATCTTCCAGGTACAACAGTATAATTGCCTTATCTACCAAGGATAATGTATTGATTGCCGAATACAATTGTTGCATCTGCTCTTCCGTATCAGCTTGTTGATAAGGGGTGATCTCCGAAAGATGATCATTCAGTGGCTCACGTTGAATTGCTTTCTTTTCCTTTCTGAATTGCCCGATGGCTGTATTCAACGCTACGCGATACATCCAGGTGGAGAATTTAGATTCTCCATTAAAAGACGGATATGATTTCCAAAGCTGATAGATGATCTCCTGAAAAACATCTTCCCGGTCGTCCGGATGATCAAAGTAAATCCGGCACACACGGTGAATGATCCCCCTGTGTTGATTCAATTCTTTGATAAAATGTGTTTCCTGTTCCAGATTCATCTTCACATTCATTATTTATCAGTTAGTGAATGAATGCAGAAGAAAACTACATCATTAAAAGAAATTTTTACAGAAAATGGCGTTAATCGGTTTGAATACGGGTGTTCTGATCGTGGATTAATTTCCACCCCTCTGCTTCCAGTTTAAAAACAAGCATAAGATAGGTTTCTCTTGGATTAATCAGAGATCCAACCGAATCAATATCATGATACTTATATCGAATGAGTGAATAACTGATTGAATCTGATTTAACCGATTTAACAATACCAGGCTGCATCAACCAGTTTTGATCGGCAAACCATTCCTTATGAAAATTTCCAAAAGCAGACTTTGATTTCAGGATCTGACCATTCGGAAAAATCAGTTCCACACTATCATGAACGGTGTAGAGAATAGTGGTCAGGTCACGATCTTTTATTGCTTTGAGATGAATCTGCAAAGTGGAATCATAATCAGGATAATTTCCCGGATGTCTGCTCTCGCATGAGAGGATGAAAATTACACCTAAAGCGATGACGCACAATCTTACCATCCTATTGTTTGATCACTTTAAATAGCTGTTCCGCGTCTATCCACCTGACTACATTGCCAGCCGAGAGGAAGAAATACTTTTTATCGCGAGTGAGGTAAGAACAGAATTCATATCCGGGTCCGTTAAATTTTGGTCCAAGATTTTTGGCTTTACTCCAGTTACCATTTTTATCTCGTAAGGAATAATATAAATCACCCTTTCCGTAACCTCCTTCTCGATTTGCAGATGTATAGATTAACAGATCCTCGTCAGGGCTTACATACGCATCATGCTCGAAATGTTCATCATTAACAGAATCACCTAAATTGATTGGTGTGGTGAATTCGTTGTTCACAAATTTGCTGACATAAATATCAAATGAGCCTTTTCCTCCTTCACGATTAGAGGCAAAGTATAGATTGCCATTGTCTGCAAATGAAACATAATATTCCGAGCTATCTGAATTAACGATCTCCAGGTTATGTGGTGCTGACCAGTTCTCTCCTTCTCGCTCTACGTACCAGATATCAAAATCTGCAGTACTATCGGCCTGATCTCTTTTCCTGGTGGAGATGTAGTATAATTTTTTACCATCGGGAGAAAATGCAGCATCACACTCCTGATATTCCCTCTCTGAAAAAGAGGTCATCACAGGAGTAGTCCATTGTTTTCCATCATACTTTGATTCATAAATGTCGTGCGGATCATACCGGGAAAAATAAAATGAATTTCCATCCGGACTAAACAAGGCATTAAATTCCAATGAATCAGTGTCTATCACATCGGGCATAAAAGGAATAAACTGATCAGTAGGAAGTGGTGCCGGATAAGGGATTTCACTCTTTTTATCACAAGAGAAAAAAAGCGCAACGATCGCTAAGCCGGTTAATCGAATCATAGTTATTATTTCTGAAGCGGAAGATAGTAACAATTCAATTGGTGTAATTCTGCTTAGGAAATATTAACAAGTTGAGGTTAACAATTACCTCATTTGACGGGATATTAATGCAGCAGCTTACCGGTCGAGAATCTTTCTCGCCTCCAACACCAGCTGTACCTCATTGAAAAGCTGAGCCAGCTCCTGGAGTTCATCTTTATTGAAAGTTAAAAAAAGATTCTCGACCGGACTGCGATAGACTCTTGATTTTCCGTTAGGCAAGTCAAACAGAAAAGCGGGATTATCCTGATTACCAATGAGCCATTCAGAGAAATGAAATAAATGCTCTTCAGTGAATGTGATCAACAAATTCTTATATGCGAAATTAAACTCCTGACAGCACGAGCATTGTCCGATGTAGCCAAATCTGTTTTCCGAAAGAATTTGAAAATCGCAGTTCACATCTATTTGTTATGAGCTAGTTCGTCTTGTCTTTTGCGCAAAGATTTATCCAATACAAAAGTTCCTAAAGGAATTAATGAAGCAGCCAATGCCACAATCACTCCAAAGAATCCCCATTGCATAGCCCGAATGGCCAGAAACACGGCCGCGATATAAAGAATAAATAAAAGTCCATGAGCCCATCCCACAACTTTGACTGCCATCGGAAAGTCTAAAAAATATTTCAATGGCATTGCAATAAGGAGTAACACTAAAAATGAAACTCCTTCCGCCAGGCCGATGAATCGTAAATTTCTTATTGATGTATTCATTTCCCTATTACTCTACAACCAGAATACCGTTAGCTGTAAACCTGATTTCCTTTTTCGGTTCAGTGATCGCAGCAATTTCCTCTTTTGATTTCTTGGCATCTTCAGCATAATGCTTCAATTCATCCACAGAAGTCACGATGGCTTTTGCTTCTCCATCAATCACTACCGTTTTACCCTTGATTGCCGTAGGCACAAAGAATCCGTAATCCTTCATCTTAACGAATACCTTGCTCTGATCGGGCATCTCCAATTGCATCCAGCATCCTTTCTTGGGGCATACATCAATCACCTTAGCAGTAACTTTCACGTTAGCGCTTTCTTTGCTTTCAAGAATAGAGGGAACCCGTGCAACGGGTACGGCACCATCCGCAGTAATTGCTGAACCAAAAGTTGCACCTTTGTCAGCTGGTACTTGTGGTGGTTGTGCGTACGCGGTCAAACCAACAGCCGCCAGCAGGAGAATTAAAAGAGTATTTTTCATATCGTTCTTGTTTTTTGAAACACGAAGGTATTCATTTTAAAACTATCTCATCATCGCCTTCGCGCGTTTGAGGGGTCTTCTGTTTACTGTCGTTAATGACGATCGCTCCTGTGTTGTCGGTTCTTTTTGTTTGTTCCTTCTTCCCCACCAGATATAAAAACCAGTAACCGGCAGCGAGGCGCATATCAGGCTGGCTAAAAAGGCAAGAATTTTTCCGGGCAACCCAAGCACTGCGCCTACATGCATATCGTAATTCATTCGTGCAATCTTATCTGCCACTGAAGCATTTTTCAATTCACCAAACATATGTGTAACCGGAATCTCGGCTAGCGTATGCTGATCGAAGTAACGGTAGTCTGCTTTCCAGTAGGTTTGATCATCCGGATTAGCAGCTACTTCTATTGCATCCGCGTTGTTTACAGGAACGTGTACTTCAAGCACTTCAGCAGACGGATATTCTTTGGACATGCGCTGCCACAGAATATCGATGGCCGGAGCATCCTGTTGATTTTGTGATAAGGTATCGGAAACAGGCATATAAAATTCAACTGCTTGTTTTCCCCCGGATGTCACCCAGTAAACAGATTTGGCAAACCATTGAAAGCCAAATACCAAGCCGGTGAACGCCAGGAAGATGGCAATCCAGGTCATATAAAAGCCAAACACATTGTGCATATCGTAATTGACTCTGCGCCACTTCGCATTCCACTTCACACTGAATCGTTGCTTTGCAGCTGATTTGTTTTTAGGCCACCATAAAATAATTCCGGTGATCATCATCACCACAAAAATTAAAGTAGCTGTTGCTACGATCGGCTGACCAATATCTGGCGGAAGCCATAAATAGAAATGACCATCGATGAGAATCCGGAAAAAATCTTCGGCCATATTTTTCACTTTCAATACTTCGCCAGTATATGGATTCAGATAAATCAGATAGTAATACTCTTCGCTGTAAAAGCTTGCTACGATTGCTTTGTCGGGGGCACCATAAGCAATGCCATGAACAGGTTTACCTGGCAAAATGGGGTCAATTATTTTTTTAATTTCTGAGGGCGGAAGAAAAGGGTTGTCTTGAACCTCCACGAACTGATAAGGCATGGTGATCAGCTCGATTTCTCTTTCAAAAGCGAGCATGCACCCTGTCACCGCTAAAAATAACACCACTAGCCCGGAAGTGAAACCGAGCCAGAGGTGAACTTGTCCTATGAGTTTTTTAATTGTCAATGCGTACTAGGTCAAAATTTATAAGAAATACTCATGCGGTAGTTGCGTGGTGCTTCAACTTGTGTGTAGTAAAAGCTTTGCCATGCATAGTACGAACCGGAGAAAATGTATTTGTTAGTTATATTAAAGACATTCGCAGTGACCCGTATTTTATCGTTCTCCCAGAAGAGGCCGCCATCCAATTTAGCATAATCAGGCAATTGCTGATTGGGATCGGGTGAGGCATCCCAATAGGTCAATCTGTCCATGAGCCACGTGTAGCCGAGTGAAATACCGGTGCCTTTTAATACACCGCTCTGTAATTTATAACTCAACCAGGCATTGGATGTGTGCTTTGCGTACCCCGGAACGATATCACCTTTTTCAATTGCATCTCCATCGTAAGTGTCTTTAGTAACTTTTACATCGGTGTATGCATAATTCGCTATAAGATTAAGTCCATCAACAATCGTTCCCCTGATATCTATTTCTAAACCTTGAGCCCTTTTCTGTCCAATCTCAACTCGTACTTGTGAGGCTGGCGGTGAATTCGGGTCAGCAATGGCTTCGTTGTTCTTGAGTATGCGATAAATTGCAACTGTTGAACTCCATTTTCCATCAATCCAGTCACGTTTTATTCCTAACTCAATATTATTTCCTGTTAATGGTTTGGCTGCGCCACCTGTGTTGAGTATTCCGGATTGCGGAGTAAATGCCTGATCATACAATGCGTAAGCCGATGTTTGTTTATCCAACGAAGCACTCACCCCCACACGAGGAGTGAAATGATAATCCTTATCCGGGGTACCACCCCACGCTCCTTGCGTAACATACGTATAGCGTCCGGCAAGTGTCAATCGTAATTTGTTTTCCATGAAGCCAAGTTCATCCTGAATGTAACCAGCTGCATAACGCTGATCCATCAATCCACCTGCATTCTTCGCTCTTTCCTCCAGGCTTGTCACACGATCAAATTGAGGATACAAATTTGCCGGAATAGTATAATTAGGGTTTTTAGGATCGAACGGGTTATCTTCTGTATCAATATCAAAGTATTGACCCCAGTCTGCAAAATATTCTTTGTTGCCAAAATCAAAACCGCCAAGAATACGATGACTAACAGAACCTGTTTTTGCATTTCCGTTTACAAACGCCTGCGCAAGTGTCATACTGCTCTTTGCGTCCCAAATGCTCACGTTCCGGATCATGGTCCCATCAGCATTTACAACTGTTGGCCACATGGACGAACCGATCTGCTTATAGTTATTATACGTTGCTTGTGCCGTTACTTTCCAGTCCTTTGAAAATTCATGCTGAATATTAACGAATGCCGTGTTATCATTCATTGTGGTAGGTTCCAATCCTTTTGGTAAGGTTGTAAAATCGGCAGGAAGTTTTCCAAAACCTTCAGCTTCCGGGTAGTAGATATAGTATGAACCTACGTTGGACATTTTAGCACGCTGATAGGTGTATTCTAATGTTACTTTAGTTTTATCTGTGATCTGGTAGGACAATACGGGCGCTACACTGTAGCGATCATTGAATTCGTTTTTACGAAATGAATTTTTCTGTTGTGCAGCAACATTAATACGATAAAGTAACTTCCCGTTTTTTGTCAGTTTACCATCTGCATCCAATGAACCACGATACAGACCAAAGCTTCCGGCAGTCAATGAAACCTCTCTTCTATTTTGTCCGGTAGGTTTCTTGGTCACCACATTGTATAAACCGCTTGGATCTCCGTTTGCAAGCATAAATCCTGCAGGCCCTTTTACAAATTCAATATGATCCACAAAGCTCATATCTTCCGTCAGCGGCCCCCAATATGAATTCACCAGATTAAACCCATTTCTGAATGCCTGAATCTGAGAACCACGCATGGAAATATTGGTGTACATATCACCCCAGTGTTCCATCCGGACAGCGCCACTGACATTTCTGATTACTCCATCACTCATAGAGATAACTTGTTGATCTGTCAATGTTTTGCCTGTGATGATCTGAATATTTTGCGGCACCTCCAATACTGGAGTATTCAATCGCAGCGAAGAAGACACTACGTCTTCCTTATAGGAGCGCGTTCCGCTCACAACAATTTCATCCAGGTTCTGGCTGCTTTCGTCCAGCGTGATCAAAGGCACCACGGTAGTTTGCCCTGCTATCACGTCTACGGTAATTTCCTTTGGTTCATGACCCACAAATGAAATACTGATCACTTTAGCACCAGCCTCTACATTTTTGATTTCATAATTACCATTACCATCAGTTGTCGATCCTTTGCTTGTTCCTTTCAGTGCCACATTCACATAAGCGGCAGGTTGTTGATCCGATGTTTGAACAGAGCCTTTGATCCGGCCGGATTGTGCAATTGCGCCTGCACTGACGATCACAAATAAAAACAGTAGAAACTTTTTCATATAAAAATTAAACAGTGAGAGATAAATTCCTTTCGAAGCTTTTCATCCTGTAACCCCTGTATCAATCAATGAGGGTATTTGATTATACATAGGGTTACAAAGACTACTTACTCAACCTAAACATGGCCATCATTGCAGATTAATGACAACCAAATGATAAGCTTCCCTGACTTCACTAAACATCATGATTCAGTGTTCGATTAAAACGCTGGTGAAGCGTGCACTCCGTCTGAATGCAACCGGGAAAAGCTATTTATTGTCTTCAAATCAGTCGTTTATTATTTAGACTAATTCTAAACAAAAATAAAACGACAATTACCCCTTCGCTAATTTTACGCTTGCTATTAATATCGGTGTCTGTATTAAAAATGCTCGTAAAAGAAAAAGCCCTGACGGTTTCGCCAAGGCTTTTTCTAAACTATACACAGATTTATTAAACCCCTTTTTTCACAAGGTCAAATTGTAATTGTGGTTTACCACGTTCACCGTTTGTTACCAGTGCAGTGAATTTCAATTTATAGTAGTTACCATCTGCATCCTTTATTACGTAAAAACGATCACTACGAATGCTTGGTGCTGAACCAGGACCACCGCCAGCTCTCCACTTATCACCAATGTTGATCTGGCTTGTTCCAAATACTAATCCTGAAAGATTTGCTTCACCGAATGCTTCATAAGCAACAGCACTTGTTAATACTTGAGTAGTCTCTACTCCTGCAGTGTTTTGTAAAATAATGTCCTGGAAGTAATAAGGGACCATG
>JBGATZ010000172.1:0-9649 GCA_044228905.1 Cyclobacteriaceae bacterium
ATAACCACGATAGACTTCTAGCTCCGACATGTATTTAGATTCAGAGTAATCGGTGTTCTGATCACCAGGTATCCATTTGCTCTCTTCAGTAAGATGAGTAACTCCTTTAGGTTTTCCGATTGCCGCTCCGGAACTCACATGAATTAGCTTCGGAATGTTTAATAGCAGGCAAGCGTCTACCACGTTGGCAGTGCCCTGCACATTCACCTCAATCATTTTTTTTAATGCATTCGGATTCAGTGAAACATATGCAGCGCTATGAATTACGCATGTTACATCTTTCAGAGCTTCCTGCAAACTTACCGGATCAGTAATGTCAGCGTACCGTTCCGTGACAAATGGTGAGGTGAATAGTTTTTTATTGCCTGCCTGACGTGTAATTGCTATTACAGAAAGATTTTCCCGAACTAGTCGTTGGATGATAAATTCTCCAAGTAAACCATTGGCACCTGTTACGGCAATCATCAGAGCGTGCGATTTAAAAGCGGTAAATCTAAAGCTTTTTTGAAGTATTTGTTTTTAGAGGCAAGAGCCAGACTTTTGATATGCGTCTGATGATGACAATCACTCCCCAGAAGATCAACCCAACCTTTATCTACTAATTTATAAGCCAGTGATTGTACGGGCTTTGAGTAATAACCCAACAGCGATAAAATGTTTACTTGTAAAAGTACACCCCGATTGCGGTAATCCTCTGCCTTTTCCATCGTCATAAAATGATAACGTTCGGGATGTGCAAGAACGGGTTTATAACCCTGGGTGGTTAGTTTAAATACAAACTCCTTAAACTGGTAGGGTTCGGATAGATAATTGGTTTCAAAAAGAAAATACCGGTCACCAAAAGTGAGCAAATCCTGATCGGTATCTACTTGATTAAAGAGTACTTCATCAAGATAATATTCAGCGCCTGCTTCAATCTGCATTTCGATTTTTCGATTAGATAAATGCAGCTGAAGCTCCTTTAATTTTTCTCTTATAATACCCGGATCATTATGGTAACGATCGCTCATAATATGAGGCGTGGTGATCAGTTTATTGTAGCCGAGTTTCTGAAATTCAATAATAATCGCTTCCGCCTCCTCCAGTGACTGAACGCCATCATCGATACCTGCCAGTAAATGCGAGTGAATGTCTGTGCCCAGTGGCAACGATTCTTTTGACTTTCGATTGAAAAAGGAGAACACTACGATCGGAATAAATTCAACCACCGTTTCTTCACCACCGTCTTATCTTCATAATAGCCATAGCCATAGGTTTTGCGGGAAGATGGAACAGCATTTAATACTACGGCAATACGATCCAGCTTATTGATTCCAATAATGCGTTGAAGATTATTCAGGAATTCTTTTTTGGAATAGTTGGCTCTGAAAACATAAATGGATAAGTCGGAACGTTTCATGGCCATGATTCCGTCCGTCACAAGTCCTACTGGTGGTGTGTCAATAACGATGTAATCGTACACTCCTTTCAACTCATTCAACATTTCAGAAAACTCCCCATTTAAAAGAAGCTCAGAAGGATTTGGTGGATGTGGACCAGAGGGTAAGTAGTCAAGGTTTTCCATAGAGGTATTGACGAGACATTCCCTCCATTGATTTTTTTTGATGAGCACTGTACTTATTCCTTTGTCCTGGGAAGGAACTTCAAAAGGAAGATTGACTTTATTTTTACGCATGTCCAGATCAAGGAGAATGACTTTCTTTCGTGACAATGCCAATACTCCTCCAAGATTCAATGCTAAGAAAGACTTGCCTTCTCCGGATATTGTAGACGAGATAGAGATAATTTTTTTATTTCCTGCAATCGTAAAGAAATCAAGATTGGTTCGCAGGATGCGGATTGCTTCACTCACCATTGACTTGGGATTATCCAATACATGGAAAGGGGTTATCGTTCTGTGATTTGAAACGGGGATCACGCCAAGCATCGGAACATGAATTGCTTTTTCAATATCGTGGACGCTGGTGATTTTGTTGCTGGCCAGATACAACAAACCAATAAGGAAGAAATTGAGAACGATGCCGGCTACCAATCCTATTCCCATGATCATCGACCGCTTGGGGGCAATAGGGGTAGTGGGGCTAGTGGCAGGTGACAGGATTTTGAAATCGGGTGTACTGCCGGCCTGTGCAATTTCAAACTCGGCTTTCGATTGCATCATCGAGAGATAGAACTCTTCATACAATTTGTAAAACCGTTTGTTCTTGGAGAGTTGTGTGTTCTTGTCTGGCATGGCTGCGAATTCCTTCTCCAGTTTTTCTTTTTTCTGACTAAACTCGAGCATAAGAGTCAGCCATTCTTTTTTTATGTCAGATAACTGAGAGAATACTTGCGTCTTCAGACTTTCAAGTTCTTTCTCTTTTTGACGAAAGGCAAAAGTGCTTTCATTATAGGAGAGTCCCAGGCGTACTCGATCCTGCATCATCTTTTGAAGATCTTCTACCTTTTTGTTCAGATAAGCCGGGAGAAATTGTTTTTGAGTAATAACATCAACGGTTGTTCCCGATGAAAGGGAATTCATCAGATCGTTCAGATCGGCCAATCTTTTACCGAGATCATATCGTTGCGAATCAATTTTATTAATGAGTTGTATAGTTCTTTTCAGATCATTGTCCAGATCGCTGCTCTTATTTTGAATGGTGAAGGCTTCGAAATAATTTTCATAGTCTTCCATCTTACGCTCTACCTGGTTAAGTTCATTATTGAGCCATTCGATTTTTTGCTTGTTTACAATATTTTTTTGCTCATAGCTGTAAAACAGATAGAGAGAATCAATTTGGTTCACAATATCCTGTGCTTTTTGTGCATTGAAATCTCTGAAAGAGATTTTAATTGTATTCGCATTGAAATTGAGAGGGATAACATCGATATTTTGTAAAAAATAGTTCATCAGAGAACCCTTACTGTTAATGATGAAGTAATAATCTTCATCATTTGCTTCAGCGAATGCCAGAGTCTTTTTGAGGATGATCCTGTTTTGACCGATAGTGATAGCGGTTCCAAATTCTCCTTTAATACTTTCACCATTTTCTCCCACTTTGAAGGTGAACGAACCGTCTTTATCAAAGTTGATAAAGACGGGAATGTCTGTGATCACCTTATCTCCTTCCAGATAGTCTACCTGAAAAGGAGATCGTTTATAAATTTCTCGTCGTGAGTACTTCCCTTTTACATAGTAGCCGATTTGCAAATCTAGTGAATCAATTACGCGGCTTAAGAAGTATTTTGATTTTATCTGTTCGATCTCACCGGAGATGATATTCAGGTTTTCATCTTCAGCGAAAGAGTTGATCCGTAGTACGGTGGCTTCCTGCTTCACATCCAGTTTTAATTCCGAATCGGATTGGTAAATGTTTTTAGTGTATCTCAAATAGAGATAGGAAGCCAGGATAGACGATATGAAAATGAGACTTATCCAGACCAGGTTTTTTCTGAGAATGATTTTAAGCTTCTCGAAGTCGATGCCCTCGGTAGATTGGGATGAAACCGTTTTATCCTTGTCAATCATCGGCTATCGGGTAAGGACGATAATTAATGAAGTAAGCGTGACCAGTATACTGGCAGCTGCTCCGTAATCCCGAAAGGCCTCTGCAAATGGCCTGCGGATCGGTTCAACATAAACGATGTCTCCAGGCTCAATGATCAAGTTGCCCGATCTGAATCCGCCAATGGTACTAAAGTCAACCAGGAATACCTGATCACCACGTAATACGCGGATATTGTTTGCTTTAGCATCATTACTTAGTCCTTTTGAAAGAGCGAGTACTTCTGCCAGGGTGGTACTTTGATTACTAAGGGGAATTACCTGACCACCCAATGCGCCAAGTACAGTAACCCGTTTATTTAAAAATGTAAGAGACACGAAACAATCTTTATAATACTGACTGTATTGCTTTTGTAGAACTTCCTCAGCCTGAAGCAGCGTGAGACTGTCTATTTTGATTTCGCCAATCATCGGAAATTTTACTATCCCCATCGTGTTCACGAGATAAGTGAGCTGCGGTTTTTGATTTCCCTGGGTAATATTGCCCATTTCTTTCAGCAACTCTGCATCGGGATCGATCACGCGCTCACCTTTATTAGAGAAAACTTCGAGTTTCAGGTAATCGTTCTTTTGAATTACATAATTTTTTTGTGCACGCAGCGCTTCTTCCTTAATTGGATCAGGAGTGAAATTTTCGCCCGGCTTAAACATGATGTTCTGTTTGTAGGAAGCACAGCCCGATAAGAGTGATCCAACCAGAAAGAGAACAAGATTTGCCTTAAAAAAGCTAAAAACGGGCTTAATCATCTCGTGAAATTACGGATTAATAACTATTCGGGAAAGAACTGGTGCGAGTTTGACCTCGCAGAAAAAAGGAAAGGAGCGGACCGCTTATTTGTTCTGTAAACTATATCCTAAATCGGAAATAGTATTCACGTATTTGTTAATCACGATTGATTCATCGTACTCCATTTCCATCTTCCATCTTCCATTCGCTCCAAAGTTTTTCAATGTATCATCGTCCAGCTTGGCCATGGTATCCATTTTGTCAGCCAGATCCACTTCATCCTTTAGCTTGCAAAGCAGTCCGTTAAAGTTATGGCGCACTACCTGGTGGCATCCCGGAACATCAGTGGCAATAATTGGTTTGCCAGAACTTGCGGCTTCAAGTAAGGTGCGCGGTGTTCCTTCACGATAAGAGGGGAGTACAATGCAATCTGCTTTCTCGATAAACTGTCGTACATCATCGGTGGTTCCGAGATACTCAATGGTATTGGAGCTGATCCACTCATCAATTACCGGAAGTTTGATACCACGCTTATGCTCAGGATCTTTTGCCCCCAGGACCTGAAAACGGGCGTCAATTCCCTGTGATTTCAATCGTTTTACTGCCGCGATATACTCCAGAATTCCTTTATCTGTAATCAGCCTCGAGATGATCAAAGAAAAGTAATAAACTTCTCATTGCGCTTGAATCCCTTTGGTTTGAATTTTTTCCAGGTCTATTCCTGATCCTGGCAGCAGATCAGCGGTATGCACCGGAGTAAGACCACGTTCAATAAAGAGGTTCAGATCTTCCGGATTCTGAAAGAAAACCTTCTTTGGAAAGCGGAATGCTATTTTATAAAGCAAAATAGCAACAGCGGAAACAATGTTGTTCTTAAGAAAGACAGTACCTAAACCACATACATTATTAATTACCGGAATTTTTAATAATGTTGCGGCAATCGTGCCGTACACGTTAAGCTTAATAGTATAGTGGAGTATAATATCCGGTTTTACTTTTCGGTAAATTGACCAGAGTTCAAAAATCAGAGCGGAATCTTTAATCGGATTAGCTCCACGGCTATCCATTTTCACGGTATGATGAATGCAGCCCGTTTCAATGAGCTGTGGAGTATGATCATCCACAGGAGCTATAGTATGAATTTCGTAACCCTTCGCCATGAGGGCTCTCACAAAATTCATCCTGAAGTTATATATATTTAAGGTAAGTGTTTAATACAATCGCAACTTTCATTCGCCAACAAATAAAAAGCTCCTAGCCAAGGAGTAGATTAAACCATAGAAGTAAGCAGTCAAAAGACGCTGAAAATCAGCTTTTTTGCCTAAGTACATCTACAAATCTACAAAAAAGTAACCCGAGGTAAAACCATCTTACATAATATGATGTATTATCCTTTTATGTTTGCGGACACAACCGACTTAATAATTGAATAAAGCAGTATTAATTTCTCTCAATACAGGAAAAGATCGTCCTGAGGAAATCGAAGAACACCTTGATGAGCTCGCTTTTCTGGCGGAAACGGCAAAAATAGAGTCGTTGAAGCGTTTCGTGCAGAAACTTCCGCATCCCGATGTGCGAACCTTTGTGGGGAAGGGGAAGCTGGAGGAGATCAAGCAGTTTGTATTTTCCAAGAATGTGAATAATGTTCTTTTTGATGATGATTTAAGCCCTTCGCAGCTGCGAAACCTTGAAAAAGAGTTTAATGCCGCAGATAAGGAAACCAAGATTAGGGTTTATGACCGGAGCCTTCTCATCCTGGATATTTTTCTGATGCGGGCTCAAACTGCCCAGGCCCGCACTCAGGTGGAACTGGCTATGAATCAGTATCTTCTTCCTCGCCTTACCCGTATGTGGACCCACCTGGAGCGACAACGGGGAGGTACCGGAACACGCGGTGGTTCGGGAGAACGGGAAATTGAAACTGACCGAAGAATTATCCGCAACCAGATCTCCATGTTGAAGGATGAGCTGGAGAAGATTGATAAGCAACGGCAAACGCAGCGCAAGTCGAGAAGTAATGTTGTGCGCGTGGCACTGGTGGGTTATACCAACGTTGGAAAATCCACCCTGATGAATCTGCTCTCGAAGGCGGATGTGAAAGCAGAAAATAAATTGTTTGCTACCGTTGATTCCACCGTTCGCAAAGTAGTGCTGGAAGGAATTCCATTCCTTTTATCAGATACGGTTGGGTTTATTCGAAAACTACCTCATCACCTTATCGAATCATTTAAATCGACATTGGATGAAGTGCGTGAAGCGGATTTACTTCTTCATGTGGTAGATGTTGCTCATCCGTTTCATGACAATCACATTGAAGTGGTGACCAGGACACTGGCAGAAATCGGTGCCGGAAATATCCCAACGATTCTCGTGCTGAATAAGATTGACTTACTTCAGCAAAGCGAGGAGCCGGTTGACCTGGATAATCTGAAAGGATATTATAGAGAGCATGGATATGATAATGTGGTCTTCATTTCCGCTACTTCTAAAAAGAATATTGACGATTTTAAGAAGGTACTTTTTGAAGAAGTGAAGAAAAAACACATGGTTATTTATCCAAACTATATTCAAAACAATAATTATTCTGCTGCTTTCGAGCAGGAGGATTATTAAATTTGTGACCATTAAGCAAAACAGAAGGAGAAGCATTACAAAAGCGTATCAGGTGAAGAAGAATATTTGAAACGCATTTTGGCCCCGTAGTTCAATGGATAGAATAGAAGTTTCCTAAACTTTTGATACAGGTTCGATTCCTGTCGGGGCTACCAAAGCGGACAGATGAGGAAATTTTTCTCTCTGTCCTTTTTTATTGCCTTCCAAGCCTTCTGAAAACGAATGAGTTAGAAGCAATATTGGATTGACCTCATCGGTTCGATAATGGTCAATTTCGCGATCATACGATATACCCTTCGGGAAGAGGAGGTTTTGTATATTCTTCTTCTCTTGGGAGCCACCTGAAAGCCATAAATTGACAAGATTTGAAGTGATTTCAAGGGTTTTGTTAACCACATCTACGGGGTTCGATAAAATCAAAGCCGACTTGTCAATTTGAATCATCAGCTCCGTCATTTCGCTTTTCAGTTTGCCTGAAATCTTCTCGTAGATTTCCCTGTCAATTTCGCCATAAGCAAATCTCTCCTCGATCTTTTCGATCTTCTCCTTAACCTCTGTCAGTTTGGTTTTAATTTCCTTAGTGTTCACAGAGCTTTTCTCTATAACCTCGTCATACACCTCCAAAAGCCTGTCTCTTAATGCAGGGATGTATATTTGATTTGTCTGAAAGATGGATAGGAGCTCCTGGAATCGCGTGTGCAGATGCTTTGCACTCTTGTTACACTTACACCCAATTTTGTTGCATTTGTAGTAATGCAGGTTTTTGCTTTTTACTATGTACGCAGTAAACGGAGTTCCACACTCTGAGCAATAATCAAATTGCTTCAGTGGAACGCTATCATTTTCTTTTTTGTGCTTATAACCAGATAAATTAGCCTTCGACTCTTTAATTATCTCATTGGCCAGGAAGAAATATTTCTCGGATACGATAGGCTCATGATTCCCTTTCACTACTTGTCCTTCAAGTAATGTGTGTGAAAGGAAGCCACAGTAGAATGGATTTTTTAGGATTTCCGAAATCCTTTTCCTACCAAGTTTTAAACCTCCCTTAGAAAGTCTGTCAGCTATTTCCGTGTTAGAAAGTTTCTCGCGAACTTTCATTTCAAATGCTTTCCGTATTAGCTTTCCCTTATCATTGATAACAATTCTTTGAACTCTTGTATCTGATCGGTCATACGAATACCCTACGGGTACTCCGCCAACCCATTCACCATGCATGAGTTTTTCCTTCATTCCAGCAATACACTTCTGCCTTCTTAAATCATTATCATATTGACTGAAAAGGAACAAAATATTTTGTTGTAACACTCCCGAAGGATTACTTGTATCAATCGGTTGAGTAACTGAAATAATTGTAACTCCCAATTCGCGAAGTTGCCTTGAAAGCCAAATAGCATTCTCTCCAGTGCGACTGAATCGCTCCAAACTATAAACGACTATGAATGATATTCCCTCTTTGTAGTTCTTTGCGAAGCTGACCATTCGCTTGAACTCATTTCTCTCATCTGTTTGGGCACTCTCATACGTTCCGCCAAATCTACCTTTTATCTCAAGATTATTCTTAGCAATAAATTGTTCACACCCTTTTAACTGTACCTCAAGACTTAGATTTTCAGTTTGTTCTTTACTCGAAACGCGGGTATATATAATAGCATTATTGCTACTGTTCTTGATTTTCTTTTGACCCTTTCCAAAATTTTGAAGATTTGTCAGATTGTCCATTGCTTTTATAATTTTCTTTATGAATAGTAAGCAATATATGAGCCAGTCTATCTATCGTATCAATGGCCTTTTCTGCTTCTTCTTCACTGAAGTTTTGGAAACCTTGATACTTCCTAAGTCTTTCCGGAGTCCACCGGGAAGCCTTGAATCCAACTGCACTCATCTTGCCGCTCCTTAAATATATACTTCCAACTCGTTTCCAAAACTATTTTTTTCTTTTTCTGACATTATACAGAACAGGTCCAAGCTTCTCACTAATCTTTTCCAGTGACCGTCCCGCAACATAACCCCCAACACCCAAGTCCATCAAAGTCCAGATGTGATCATCAAGAGTCGTTACCGGAAGATTGAAGTATGGCACGAGCACATAGTTATTGAAAACTATAAACATGCAAATGCACATGAGTATCGGTCTCCAGTTTCGTTGCAACCAGCTCTCACCTTTCGTTTCTGATTCAATAATTTTTGATTTCGTTTCCAGGAGCTTGCTTTCATAATCAATACATGCTCCTTCCATGTTCATGAGAAGTTCCTTGTACTTCAATTGAAGTTCAAGCTTCTCATCTGACTTGTCGATTTTGTCGATCGCATTTCCTATGGAATCGACTGTCTCCTTTACACCAGCTCCGAGAATTTTAGACAAAAATCCTCCAATAGCTGGCTTTTTACCAACTTCACTTGCCTCCATGTTTGTATGTTTAATTGTTAGATAATTCTGTTTAGTAATGCTGACTGTCCTTTGTTGTCAAAGCACCATTGATCGGATATGGTTTTAATTTTTGCTTGGCCATTGGCTCTTGCCATTGGATGCCGAATTGTCGGAAGAAATCCAAAGTGCTTTTAGGTGCATACCTGTTCTTGGTAATGTTTACCACACCTTTATGTACCTCACCAGCTATCTCTGCGATATGCTCCCAATCTTTTCCACCTTTGAAATCTCCGGCTTTGGTATGCTGAAGGATAAAGATGAATGCTTTGTCCGGATGCTCCTTTCGAAGCTCTTTGTATTCATTGATTTTCAATCCAAGGTCATTCACTGAATC
>JBGATZ010000173.1:0-8994 GCA_044228905.1 Cyclobacteriaceae bacterium
CCGGAAAATCTACCCTCATGAATATTGTGGGGTGCCTCGATTCCCCGAACTCTGGTTCATACAAACTGAACAACCAGGAAGTGAGCGACATGACAGAAAATGACCTGGCAGAAGTTCGCAATAAAGAAATCGGGTTCGTATTCCAGACGTTTAACCTTTTGCCACGTGCATCAGCACTGGATAACGTGGCTCTTCCGCTGGTGTATGCCGGTTATAGCAAATCAGATCGTGATGATATGGCCATGGCCGCCTTGGAAAGTGTAAACCTGGCGGATCGCTATCATCACCGCCCAAATGAACTCTCAGGTGGTCAGCGCCAGCGTGTAGCAATTGCACGTGCGCTGGTAAATAATCCTTCTATCATTCTTGCCGATGAACCGACAGGAAACTTGGATACTAAGACATCGTACGACATCATGGAGCTTTTCCAGAATCTTCATGACAAAGGAAATACGATCATCATGGTAACGCACGAAGATGATATTGCGCATTATGCTCATCGCATCATTCGCTTGCGCGATGGATTGATCGAGTGGGATAAGATCAACACCGAGATCACACGCAGACCTGAAGTGGTGCCTGCTGCACACTAGAACTGTCGCTCTGAGTTTATCGAAGAGCAGGTTTCGACAGGCTCAACCTGACACAACATCAAGGAATTATCGCGACATTTGTCGGGTAACTTGCATTATGAAAATCTATACTAAAACGGGAGATCAGGGCACCACTGCACTCTTTGGTGGTAAGCGCGTATCTAAAGCCGACCTTCGCATCGACACCTATGGAACGGTAGATGAGTTAAACTCATATATGGGTTTGCTTCGCGATCAGGAAGTAAATCAAAAGCGAAAAGAAGTATTGATTGAGATTCAGGATCGTTTATTTACGGTGGGCTCTATTCTGGCTACCGAACCAGGAAATACAAAAGTTAAAATCCCCTCTTTGATCGAATCTGATATTCAGTTTCTGGAAAAAGAAATTGATGCAATGGATGCAACTTTACCTGCTATGAAATTTTTCGTGCTTCCGGGAGGACATCAGTCCGTTTCTTTTGGCCATGTTACACGCACCGTTTGCAGACGTGCAGAACGATTGGTGATTGAACTCAATGCCATTGAGCAAATAGATCCGTTGGTGATTCAGTATCTGAACCGGCTGTCTGACTACTTGTTCATGCTTTGCCGGAAAATGACAGCCGAATTAAATGCAGAAGAAATTCCCTGGAAAGCCAGAATGTAGCGGGCATCAAATTGCTCCGATCAAAGCAGTATCTTTAGCGTATTGATTTTCCGAATGACAAGAAACGGTATTGTTGCTTTTCTTCTGACGTTACTCTTCTCAGCATCTGCTGCACAGGCGCAGCGGCAGCTCGTGTTATTGAAGAATGGCTACGTCATGCAGCGGTTCAATCCGGGTGATGAAATATATGTTAAGGTGAAAGGCAATCCTGATCGCATTCACAGCTATCTCAATAATATCCTGGAAGATGCAATTGTACTACACACCGATACGATTCCATTTCACCAGATAGAACGCACCTTTATTTATGAAAGCGCCAGAAGAAATGCGAACGGAGTGATGCTGTTGGGTGGCGGAATTCTTCTTTTCGGAATAGATGCGATCAATCAGGAGTGGGTACAAAAAACAGGTTATGAACCTTCTTCCGGAGTGTCAATAGCCTCAGCCGTATTGGTAACAGCGGGACTGCCATTAGCATTAATTAAAAAGAAATCACAAGTGCTTGGATACAAATACCGTTTGCTCATGGTGAAAACAGGTGATCCGTTGTATCGTATTTATTAAAAGCAGGTTAGAAATAACTTCTAACTAGCTGATTTTTACCTCTTAGTATTCCATACTCC
The DNA here is from genome assembly GCA_044228905.1 of Cyclobacteriaceae bacterium. Taxonomy (GTDB): domain Bacteria; phylum Bacteroidota; class Bacteroidia; order Cytophagales; family Cyclobacteriaceae; genus ELB16-189. Next base: position 1,863 of record JBGATZ010000173.1, read on the forward strand.
CGATTGCGGAGTAACAACAGGAGATCTCTTTCGTTAAAGAGAGAAACAAATCATATGAATCCAATGCGTGATTTTCATTTTGCGTGTACGGATAACTTCTCCTCATCAACTTTCTCAAACAAGAAATTAATCTGAGCAAAAGACTTTTCAATCGAAGAGTTGAAAGGTCTTTTACTATAGTTTAACTAAATCAATTTGATTATGAATCAGAAACCATCAAATGCATTTATTGGCGCATCATGGGTGGCGCTTATTATCGGTATGTTAGGTTACCTTATTGGTTTGTGGCGTTCCGATATGCCACTCAATGAAAGAGGTTATTATTTTACCATATTAATGTACGGGTTGTTTTCCGTAGTGTCACTTCAGAAAGCGGTGCGTGACAGGATTGAAAACATTAAAGTGACGGACATCTATTATGGATTGAGTTGGTTTTCTACTATCACGGCAATTGTGTTGCTTACTGTAGGATTGTGGAATGCAGAACTATTGCCAAGTGAGAAAGGATTCTATGCCTTTGCTTTTCTCCTTGCTTTGTTTGCAGCAGTAGCTGTGCAGAAAAACGTGCGCGACTTACAGGCAGCAGAAGAACGTGAAAGAAATATGACTACTACAGGCACATTTGGTCAATAGTTAGTCAAAAACTCAAATCGGACTTTGTGCAACATTCTTTCGGGAGAAGGGGTGTAGCACAAAGTCTTTTTTTATCTTTGCGCAAAATTATACATCATCCGATGACCAAGGACCAGTTAAAAGACCTTAAAACAAGAGTTGCCGCCCTTAGGCGGTATCTTTGACTACGATCGCAAGAAAGTAGAAATTGAAGACGAAGAGCGCATCAGTCATCAAAACGACTTCTGGAATAATCCCAAACAGGCAGAAGTAATCCTGAAAAACATTCGCGCGAAGAAAATCTGGACAGATTCTTACGACAAGGTGAGCAAGCAGCTCGATGACCTTGAAGTGCTGAACGAATTTCATGACGCAGGCGATGCTTCTGACGAAGAAGTAGCTTCAGAGTATAAAAAGACATCCTCAGCTATTGAAGAACTTGAGTTCAAGAAAATGCTGAGCCATGAAGAGGATCAGCTGAGTGCAGTAATTGAAATCAATCCCGGTGCAGGTGGTACAGAGAGTCAGGATTGGGCCGACATGCTCAATCGCATGTATATCATGTGGGGAGAAAAGAGTGATTACAAGGTGACTCAGCTCGATTATCAATCCGGGGAAGTAGCAGGGATCAAATCGGCAACACTTGAGATTGACGGACCATTTGCTTACGGGAAATTGAAATCAGAAATCGGAGTGCATCGTTTGGTACGTGTATCTCCTTTCGACTCCAACGGTCGTAGGCATACTTCATTCGCCTCCATATTTGTTTACCCGAAAGTAGATGACTCAATCGAAATCGAAATCAATCCTGCGGATGTTGAATTGCAAACTTCACGTTCAGGTGGAGCAGGAGGACAGAACGTAAACAAGGTGGAAACGAAAGTACAGCTTACGCACAAGCCTACAGGTATTGTGATTGTGTGCCAGGTAGAACGTTCACAACATGCCAATCGCGAGCGAGCGATGCAGATGCTGAAATCACGTCTTTACCAGATGGAGATTGAGAAGCGAAACGCAGAGCGTGATAAAGTGGAAGCAGGTAAAATGAAAATTGATTTTGGTTCACAGATCCGCAACTATGTATTGCATCCTTATAAAATTGTGAAGGACGCTCGTACAGGAGTAGAGCGTACTGATGCACAAAATGTATTGGACGGGGATCTGGATGAATTTATCAAGGCGTTCTTGCTAGAAGCACAGGAGCCGACTGCACAGAACTAATACTTGATGTCTGATTCTGGATACTGGGTACTAGCTAGAATCCGGTATTCAGAATCATTTTTAATTTCATGATTGATCAGTCAACCCGCATTTACAACTTCCACTTCTGGCTCGTCTGCCTGAGTGCATTGCTTTTCTTTGCGAGCTTCAACATGCTCATTCCGGAGTTGCCATCGTACCTCTCACAATTAGGTGGCGCAGATTATAAGGGATTAATTATTTCTCTATTTACAGTAACAGCAATGCTTTCACGGCCGTTCAGCGGGAAGCTTTCGGATAAAATTGGTCGTGTACCAGTGATGATGTTTGGCTCGGCAGTGTGTTTAATCTGCAGTGCAATCTATCCCATGCTCACTTCTATTTATGGGTTTTTTCTTTTGAGATTTGTGCATGGATTTTCAACAGGTTTTACACCTACAGGACAAGCCGCTTATCTTTCAGACGTCATTCCCCCAAACCGAAGAGGAGAGGCAATGGGTTTTTTAGGTACAGCTGGTGCGATCGGTTCAGCATGTGGTCCTGCTATTGGAGGACTAGTTGCAATGAAGTTTGGATTGAGCACGATGTTTTATCTGTCCTCACTGTTTGCGTTCACTTCCATTATTATTCTGATCAATACACAGGAGACATTAAAAGAAAAAAAACGCTTTCGCCCGGCCATGTTGAAAATAACAGGTTCAGATATTTTTGAACCGCGTGTGCTTGCTCCTTGTCTGGTAATGGTACTTTGTGCTTATGCCTATGGAGCCGTGTACACATTGATTCCTGACTTTGGCACCTTCGTGGGGATTAAGAACAAGGGATTACTCTTTACTTATTTGACGGTTGCGTCATTACTTGTGCGCTTGCTTGCTGGTAAAGCTTCTGATCGCTTTGGTCGTGTACCTGTATTGCGATTTTCTTCCTTACTAATCATCATCTCCATGGTCATTGTTGGGTTGGCAGAAACGCAATGGATGCTCATTATTGGAATCATTTTATATGGATTTGGACAGGGAACAACCTCGCCAACTTTATTGGCATGGGCAACCGATTTGAGTGACGAACATCACAAGGGAAGAGGAGTGGCCTCGCTTTACATCTTTATGGAGATGGGAATTGGGCTGGGTGCTATTTTTTCTGCATGGTTATATGCAAATGACTCTGCTAATTTCTTTTTTACTTTCATGGTGAGCAGTATCTTAGCTTTCATCGCATTTGGTTTTCTTACCCTAAAGCCATTGCTGGCAAGAGCATGACAAGAAAAAAACTATTCCTCATCATTTTCTTCATTGTTACGGCTATTGAGCTGATTGCCGTAGTGGGTGAATGGAGATTCATTTCTTATTTCTCGAAGCCATTAATCGTATTGTCGCTGATTGGTTATTATCTGGCTTCTGTGCCGAAACGTTCAGTGATCGTGATTCGTGCTTTATTTTTTTGCTGGGCCGGAGATGTGCTGCTCATGTTTGTGGATAGGGATGAAATGTTTTTTATGATGGGCTTGCTTGCCTTTCTGATTGGCCATATCCTGTATATTGTTGCTTACCGCAGACATCAGAGTGGGGATCCTGAAAAAGGATTGTTATCCACTCAAAAGATTCGTTATTCTTTTCCAATTATTTTGGCGGGTACCGGATTAATTGTAATCCTCTTTCCAAAACTAGGTGGACTGAAATTTCCTGTGATGATTTATGCCATCGTGATTATGATCATGACCATGACCGCCTTGTTTCGTTATGGCAGAACGAACACAGAAAGCTTCTGGCTGGTGTTTGTGGGCGCAGTATTCTTTATGATTTCTGATTCTATCCTTGCGATGAACAAATTCTATGCCCCCATACCATTCAGCGGATTCCTGATCATGTTTACTTATAGTGCTGCACAGTTCCTGATTGTGAAGGGAATTATCCGTCATAGATAATAAATATTATCAATTTTAAACAAACACATATGGGTCTGGATATGCGCCCGATGGGGAAACCAAAACCTGGATTTGAAAAAAGATTCGTAGAGATTTTTGAAATGATTTCTAAGGATCAGATTCAAAAACCTTCTTTTTTAGACAAGTTGAGAGGCAAGAAGTTTCCTACTAAAGATGAATTGATGAAAGAATGGTTTGAGAATCAAATTCAAACATATGAAACAATAAAGGCTCCAAGGGTGGGGAGAGATGAAGAGGCAAACGATTGGTTGAAAAAGAAATATAACGAACTTGAGCTGAAGCCGCCACAAGAAGAATTTCAAAAAGAACATGATGGCTATTATGTTATTGAATTAGCAAAAGAACAAGATGGTGTACCTGTATATGCTGCAATGGGACAGGATGAGAACGTTTTCAGAGGGCAGTTTCTCGGGAGCTGTGTTGATTTAATAGGCGAAGATCTTGTTAATGAAGCATGGTACACCAAACTCGCCAATGATGCCTTAGATTATGGAAATCGACTTATGCTGACTGCAGACAAGATAGCCGGGGAGAAGAATTTAGAGTATTTAAAGTCACAGCGATTACCTCCGGATGTCAGTGAAGATTCCATCGAAAGTAAATTACATATTGTATTTTCTTTAGCCAGGTGGTTGATCTTTTACGGACGAAATGGGCATGGATACGAAGCAGACTTCTGAAATTAGTAGCTGTCACCTTCAATCAAAAAAGTCGGAAGATCACCTTCCGACTTTTTATTTATATAACCTGTAAATATTGTCCTGTATCTTCAGGATGTATAGGTACTACAACTACATCTTTCTCACGTGTCCGCTTCCTGAAGCGTGACTATTCACATGATTCGGATTTCCTTTATAGGAAACACTTCCGCTTCCGGAGATATTGGCATCCAGTTCACTCTTCACGTTAATCTGAACGTCACCAGAACCCGATATTCTCACTTCACATTTATCTGTTTCCAGATTCGCAGCGTATACGCGACCAGATCCGCTGATTACGGCTTTCACTTCACTGGCAGTGCCGCTCGCCTCAATTTTCCCTGAGCCTGAAATTCCGAATTCTGCACGTTCTTTAATAGTTGTACTCATCATCACTTTTCCTGATCCGCTGATGTCGCTATTGAAGCTTCGGCAAGTGCCTTTCAGATCGATGTAACCTGAACCAGATACATCCGCTTCAAGATCACCGCTTGCCTGCAATTCAATTTGTAAGCTGCCTGAACCGCTTACATTGAGATCCATATCGGTAGTGATGATTTTTGTTTCGGCAATCAAATCACCCGAACCAGACACGCTGATCGCATTGATGTCTTTTACGGTGATGTAAGCAACTACTCTGTCATCGCTGCCCCAGTTCCATCCCCAGTTCCATTTTCCTTCTTTACCAATTACCAGGCGACCACCTTCTACTTTTGTTTCTACTTCACTCAGAAATTCTTTGTTTCCTTCCAACTCTACTTTCTGCGGGCTACCTTGTCTCAGATAGAGTTTACCTGGCACGCGGAAAGAGATTTTGTTGAACGTGTCAACAGTACGGGTTTCTTTGGTTTGTGCTGTAGCAAGAGTAATGCAGAAGAGCACAACGAAGAGTGAAGAGAGTATTTTTTTCATGACCTTTGATTTAAAAATCGTGGTTAAAAGACTTTGGTTTAGAAAAAGGGTTGCACGGTGAACCCTTACTTCTTTTATTTGACGCAAAATAGTACTGGTTGGTTGCACAATGCCTGTCTTTTCTTACACTACCATTCAATCACCATCCGAAGGACTTTACAAGGAAAAAGGCAGCAAATTCATCGCTTTCGCCTATCCGGTAGCCTCCGAGGAGCAAATCAAGGAACGAATTGCTGAACTAAAGAAAAAGTATTTTGATGCCAGTCATCATTGTTTCGCTTTTGTGCTGGGAACAGATAAATCGAAATACAGGGCTTTCGATGATGGAGAACCAAATCACTCTGCAGGAGATCCGATTCTTGGTCAGATCCGTGCAAAAAATCTGACTAATGTTTTGGTAGTAATTGTGCGTTATTTTGGTGGCACAAAACTAGGCGTAGGCGGATTGATCAGTGCCTATAAATTGGCAGCTGAAGAAGTGCTGAGTAAAGTGATATCGATTGATTGCGAGGTAATGGAGAAATTGATACTGACTTATGACTATTCTTCTACACCCGAAGTAATGCGATTAGTGAAGGACTTTGACCTTACCATTGCCTCACAGGATTTTAAAGAGCGATGCCAACTGAATGGCGAAATCAGTTTGCGAAATTATAGTGCCTTCGTTGAAAAAATAAAGCTCCTTAACGCCTTGAATCATCTTATCGAGTTAACGGAGCGGTAGTTCTGCCAGCGGTTGGGCCGGAAGAACAAAGGATTCTATATTCACACATGCGGAGGATTGTACTTACTTTTTTGCTTGTAGTGGCCGGATTTACCGTGGTGAGAAGCCAACAGCAGGAATTTATATTGCCAGCGCTGAAGTTATTTAATCAAGTACAGTGGCGTGACAGTGCCTATTTGTTTAAGCAATTCCAGCAAGGTGAATTGATCTTTGATACCGGTTTTAAATCCAGACAAACCTATCTGTTGAATTATAATCTCTTCACAGAGCGAATGGATGCAATATCTCCGAAAGGAGATACCACAGCGCTGGAAGCAGTCGTTGTACAACATTCCATAAAGGCAGGCGGATATGTATTTCACTTCTTTCCAAAGAAAGGATACTTACGTGTAATTGAATCGGGTAAAGTCTCACTGGCTATACTGGAATTTTTTAATGGTTATTTGGTGACTGAAGGCAGCAACGGTTATGCAAGTAAGAAGAACAGGACACCTCTCCAGGTTGACAATCGCACACAACCTTTGAATATGACCGGGCCTATTTAAGACAAGGTGAACTTTACCTGATTGCTGATAATAAGTTTTATAGGGTGAGTAAACCCACGTTGTTGAAAGCATTTGAAGAGAATAAGGGTGTAGCGAAATACTATATAGATAAACACCCTGTCAATTTTAATCATCCGGATTCATTGTCTCAGGTAATTCGTTCCTTAAACGAACTGAAACGTGCACCGGAAGATAAAATTTCCGGCTTATTCCGCGTGAAGGCGGGTGACCCTCTTAAAAAGGATTGGAGTGATAGCTTGTATTTGCTTCCTCAGTTTATGGAAGCCGATGTAAAATCTTCAGGCAGCACTAAATCAATGAAGCCGGTATTCATGAATTATAATCTAATGACTGGCCAGATGGATTACATCAATGTGGATGGCGATACACTTCAGTTCAGTAGCAAAAATGTGACCCAGATTAGTTTTGATGATAGGTTAATGTACAAACAACCAACCGGAGGATTTGTTGAAGTATTGATGCAAGGCCCTGAAAC
>JBGATZ010000174.1:0-8906 GCA_044228905.1 Cyclobacteriaceae bacterium
CGTATTGCGCAAGTGAATTAAGAGAAAGCCGGAATGCCGGTAATCTGATTTCCAAGAATCAGCAAATGAATATCATGTGTTCCTTCATAGGTGATTACGCTTTCAAGATTCATCATGTGTCGCATAATCGGATATTCTCCGGTAATACCCATGCCTCCATGGATCTGCCGGGCTTCACGTGCAATCTCCAATGCTACGTGCACATTATTTCTTTTTGCCAAAGATATCTGAGGGGTCGTTGCTTTCCCTTCATTCATTAATGTTCCTAGTCGCCAGTTGAGCAATTGTGCTTTTGTGATTTCGGTGAGCATCTCCGATAATTTCTTTTGCACTAATTGAAATGAAGCAATTGGTTTTCCGAACTGCACACGCTCCATTGCATATCTTCTGGCCGAATCATAGCAATCCATAGCAGCTCCAATCGCTCCCCAGGCAATTCCATACCGTGCCGAATCGAGACACATCAACGGAGCACCCAATCCGCTTTTGTTTGGTAACAGATTTTCCTTGGGAACCTTTACGTTATCAAAGACCAGTTCACCAGTAGTACTTGCACGTAATGACCATTTGCCATGCGTTTCAGGAGTAGAGAAGCCGGGCATTCCACGTTCAACAATCAATCCGTGAATGCGGCCTTGTTCGTTCTTGGCCCACACCACAGCCACATCAGCACGTGGTGAATTGGAGATCCACATCTTGGCACCATTCAACAAATAATGATCGCCCATGTCCCTGAAGTTGGTCACCATACCACCTGGATTGGAACCGTGATCGGGTTCAGTTAATCCAAAACATCCCAACCATTCGCCTGACGCGAGCTTAGGTAAATATTTTTTGCGTTGTTCTTCACTTCCGAACTTATAAATCGGATACATTACCAACGATCCCTGAACCGAAGCCGTTGAGCGCATACCCGAATCGCCACGTTCAATCTCCTGCATCAGAATCCCGTAGGATATGTAATCCAAACCACCACCACCATATTCTTGTGGTATTGTTGGCCCAAATGCACCAATATCTCCGAATTTTCTAACCATCTCATAGGGAAAATGCGCACGTTGTGCCCAGTCTTCAATGTTGGGAGAGATTTCTTTTTTCACAAAGTCGCGAATAGAGCTACGAATCAGTTTGTGCTCTTCAGTAAGTAAACTATCAATAGCATATAAGTCGGGATGTTCGTAAGTATCCTGCTTGAGCGATTTTTTAGCTTTTGATTCGGTAGTTGAAGCGGCCATAGTTTTGGTTATTCTTTCTAAAGCTTCAAATTTACAGGAAATTCTTAAAGGCACAGGTTTTTAAGAAAGCTTAAAGTATGGAGGCTAAGTGCCTATTGGTTAATTGATTCCATTAATAAAATGAATGACTCGCTGGATCCATCCCTGATCGAACAAGTAAGGAAATTGCAACAAAAGTATGCGGTGATGGGGCAGGACTTGTCTTCTTACCTGGATGGCCTTTTATATTCTGACTACTTAACCTATTGGGACTATATTCATCTCGATACATTGTTGAGCTTACAGAATCCCAAGACGCAGTTCCCGGATGAGAAAGTGTTTATCGGGTACCATCAGATCACTGAGTTGTATTTCAACTTGATTTTATGGGAACTCCAACAAATTTCAGAGCGAACAAACCTGGATGAGCAATTCTTCATTGATCGGATGGGAAGAGTAGTTCGCTACTTTCAGCAATTGGAGACTTCTTTTGCGATCATGATTGATGGGATGGAAAGAGAACAATTCCTGAAATTTCGTATGGCACTTTTGCCAGCGAGTGGATTTCAATCGGCACAATACCGACTGATTGAAATTTGTTCTACAGATATGATTAATCTGGTAAACGTGCAGGAGCGTGAAGCAGTGATGGAGTACAGTGACATGAACATGCAATTGGAAAAATTGTACTGGCGTAGTGGAGCGACCGAACTTGCTTCCGGAAAAAAGACACTGACCTTACAGCAATTTGAAGAAAAATACATGAAGACGTTCCTGGAAACAGGCATGAAATACAGGGACCGCAATCTTCGTAAATTATATCTTTTGCATTTTTCTCAATCACCTAAAGTAATTTCGCTCCTTCGTCAGTTTGATGAACTGGCCAACGTGCTTTGGCCGCTGGCACATTTAAAATCGGCTGGTCACTATCTCCATCGTGACCCGGATGATATTAAAGCAACAGGCGGAACGAACTGGCAGAAATATTTGCCTCCACGTTTTCAACGGATCATGTTCTTCCCTGAGTTATGGACCGAGCATGAAAAGGAAGATTGGGGCAAAGCCGGTGTGGTCAAAGCACTGAGTGCAAATCCGTCCAAGTAAAATTATTCGTAAATTCGGGATTCTAAATCTGTTGGACGTGGTTCGGCTTCTTCCTCTTATTGGATTTCTGTTTGCTGCCTCTTTTGCATTCGCACAAGGCGTTACACGTTACACATATCATGATGCTGCCAAAAAGAACATGAAGGAGATCTTTCAGGTGAAAGACACAATCAGGAACATTCTTCATGGCAGGTATATTTCATATTTCCTAAACGGAAATATGGAATCCAAAGGTCAGTTTGTTAACAATGAAACGACAGGGGTTTGGGAATTTTATTATGAGACAGGAAACTTAAAAATGCGAGGCATTCTTCGCCAGAATTCAAATTATGGTTTGTGGGAATACTTTTATGAGAGCGGACAGAAAAGTATGGAGGGAACCATTGATGATAAACTTAAACAGGGCATCTGGAAAATGTTCTATGAAAGCGGTGATGTGAAAGAAACAGGTAATTACGCTGCAAATAAACGTGAAGGGATCTGGAAAACTTTTTTTGAAGACGGAACACTGCGCGGAGAGATTGAATACAAAGAAGATCATGGTCGCTATACCGAATATTATCATTCCGGAAAGGTAATGGCCGAAGGACCGCGTTCAGGTGCGCGTAATGTAGGCAAGTGGAGGTACTATGCAGAAGATGGAGGGACGCTCCAAAGTGAAGGTGACTTTGTAAATGGTAAGAAGAATGGAGAATGGAAATTGTATTTCCCTTCCGGAAAAGTTTCATCCTCTGGTCAGTATAAAAACGATGAGCCCGATGGAAAATGGACATACTACTTTGAAGATGGCACAATCAGTTCAACAGGAGAATTTGTAGAAGGAAAGCGAAATGGATACTGGAATACATTGAGTAAGGATGGAAAACTGAAAAGTGAGGTTACCTATCATTCAGGAACAGGAGAGTATAAAGAGTATTATCCCAGCGGAAAACTTAAAGTAAAAGGGCAGATTATCAACGGAAAGAATGAAGGCAAATGGCAATACTTTTTTGAAGATGGTAAACTGGAGGGTGAATGCGAATTTCATGAAGGCAAGGGAACGTATATGGGCTACTACCCAAGTGGCACATTGCAAACGAAAGGATTGATTGAAGATGACTTACGCATTGGCACTTGGGAACTTTATGAAGAGGATGGAAAGCTTTCAGGTTATTACAAGCCATTCTACGAAGACAAAGTATTGGCCAATGAGATCAATTCACTTATCAATAAATCGAGAACGGTGGCTGCACCTGCAGTCAGCAAGAGAAGACAAGGGTTTTATTATTTCCAGCCGCGCTTCCCGGAATACAGGGGAGTAATTATTGAAGGCAATCCTGCTTTTGGTTTTATAGGAAGTATGCCTTTCGGAATAGAATTTTATAATCAGGAACGATTGGGCCATGAATTTGAATTCGAAGGCATCCGCAATCCGTTCTTCGTTGCAGATTCCGATATATCCAAGGATAAAATTTTCAAACGGGGATATGCATTCGCATTACGACAAAAATTTTATAATCCTATGAAAACGGGCATGTGGTATTTTGCACAGGAGTTTCGTTTTACCAATCTGGGCTATTTCTCTAATGTAGCTTTTCCTCAATCACCTACCAGTTTAATCACAGCCAGCGCCTCTGAGCAGAAAGCAGAGTATGGAGTTTTACTGGGTTCCCGTTTGATGCAGAAGAACAACGGAGATGGATTTACCATTGATGCCTACGTGGGCTACGCATTAGGATACAGAAGCTTTGATGTAGACCCTATCTATGAGGATATCTTTGATAGTGTAAATCACGGAAAATTCTCCCAAACTTTCCGATTTGGAATTAGCTTTGGGTATTCTTTCTCCTTTGATGGAAGAAGATAACTGGTGTCAGTCAGGGCTTGTCGGATGTCAGTCTGAGTTTATCGAAGACTGATAGGATAATAAAGTAGAATAGTCTTCGGTAAATGCAGGCTGACAGCAAAAATTAAAGGATAAAAACCTTTCTAATGAACAAGATTGTAGAACTAACACTTCGCCCGGAAGAGGCTTTTGATGACGATGCTTTTCAACAGGCCATAGCAGAAAAACTGCACATTAAATCAACGGATCAGATCTATATCCGTCCCTTGCGAAGATCCATTGATGCCCGGGGAAGACAGGTTTCCGTAAATGTTTCTGTTGAACTGGTTCCTGCCGAGGAAGCAAGGAAAGAAACCAAATTCACCAAAGAGTACAAAGATGTTTCTAACGCTCCGAAAGTGATTGTCGTAGGTTCTGGTCCCGCAGGTTTATTTGCCGCTTTACGCCTGATTGAATTAGGAAGTAAACCAATCGTACTTGAGAGAGGAAAGGACGTTCAGGCAAGACGAAGAGATCTCGCAGCGATCAATAAAGGTCATACAGTCAATCCCGATTCGAATTACTGTTTTGGAGAAGGAGGCGCAGGAACTTATTCCGATGGAAAGTTATACACACGTTCTAAAAAGCGGGGAGACATCAAACGTATTCTTGAGATCATGGTGGCGCATGGGGCAAAAGAAGATATTCTCTTCGATGCACATCCACATATTGGCACAAACAAATTGCCGAAGCTTGTTTCGGAACTTCGTGAAAGTATTCTTCAGGCAGGAGGGGAGATTCATTTCGACACCAAAGTCACAGATCTGATCATTCGTGAAAACGAAATGAAGGGAGTGATTACCGAAAACGGAAATAAAATAGAAGGTGAATCGGTTATTCTTGCTACAGGTCATTCTGCCCGCGACATTTTTCATTTACTTCATCAGCACAATGTGCTCATTGAAGCAAAACCTTTCGCATTAGGAGTTAGGGTGGAGCATGATCAGAATCTCATTGACCGCACTATGCATTAGTGCATCAGGCGAAGATCAACGGAAAAGACAAAGGCGTGTTCTCATTCTGTATGTGTCCTGGCGGATTCATTGTGCCAGCGGCTACTGCTCCGGGTGAAGTGGTGGTAAATGGAATGAGTCCTTCCCGGAGAGATTCAAAATTTGCCAACTCAGGAATTGTAGTGGCTGTGGAGGAAGCTGATTTTAAAAATTATGCGAAGCATGGCCCTCTGGCGGGAATGTATTTCCAGGCAGCGATCGAACAGAATGCGTTCAATATGGGAGCGAAAACGCAGGCGGCTCCTGCACAGCGATTAGTTGACTTTACCGAAAAAAAGGTCTCTTCTTCATTACTGGAAACATCTTATCAGCCCGGATTGATTTCCACTGATCTTAATCAGGTATTGCCTTCTTTTATTTCTGAGGCACTTCGTCAGGGTTTCAGGAACTTTGGACAGAAGATGCGTGGTTATTACACTAATGAAGCTCAGATTCTGGGGGTAGAAAGCCGAACCAGCTCTCCGGTGCGTGTGCCAAGGGATAAAGAGCGGCTGGAGCATCCCCAAATCAAGCGACTATTTCCCTGTGGCGAGGGAGCAGGATATGCAGGTGGCATTGTTTCCGCTGCCATGGACGGGGAACGTTGCGCAGAGGCGGCATATAATTTATACGTGAAGAAGTAAAGATGAAGAAGACAGTAATTATCGGAGCGGCAAATAATCCATCACGTTATGCGTACATGGCAGGGCAGATGCTTACGCAATATGGACATGAGATTGTGCCCATTGGTATTCGGAGAGGCGAGATGCTGGGAAAAGAAATCCTGGACATCAGAGAGAAGCCTGAAATACAGGATGTAGATACGGTTACTTTATACATTAATCCCACACGCCAGGAAGAATGGCGCGATTACATTCTGAGTCTCAAACCAAAGCGCATCATCTTCAATCCGGGAACAGAGAATGAAGATTTCGAAATGCAGGCAGAAGGAAAAGGAACAGAAGCACTTGAAGCATGTACACTGGTGATGCTTCGTACCGGACAATACTAAATCCTTTCTGTAAGCATACGATTTTAAGCATGCGGATAGTGAGCCGTTGCGAACTTTCGTTTAGCTTTAAAGTGATACCAATCCGATTATGAAATCAATCAAGAGTCTCATTCCCCTGAAAGATCATGCCATTAAGCCAGGCAAGAAGATTAAGCTGAAGGATTTCAGCACGGAATACACAGGCAATGTTTTGAGCAAAGCGGATTCAGCAAAACTATTAGATGAGAGTAGAAAGAACCTGGCAGAGATTCAGGATAAATTTTATGCGCATAATCGCTATAGCGTGCTGATTATCTTTCAGGCGATGGATGCAGCGGGCAAGGATGGAGCGGTGAAACACATTATGTCGGGTTTTAATCCATTGGGCGTAAAGGTATATAGCTTTAAAGCGCCTACATCAACAGAACTTGATCACGATTACTTCTGGCGTCATGAACTGGCACTTCCTGCAAAGGGAGAAATAGCCATCCATAACCGGTCACACTATGAGAATGTATTAGTGACCAGAGTACATCCGGAATACATTATGAACGAAAATATTCCAGGTATTGATTCCGTGAAGAAGATTGATGACGCGTTTTGGGAAAACCGGTTTAAGCAGATCAAACGTTTTGAAAACAACCTATCAGAAAATGGAACGGTGATCCTGAAGTTCTTTTTGCATGTTTCCAAAAAAGAACAGAAGAAACGTTTTCTTGATCGCATTGACGATGTAAGTAAGAACTGGAAATTTTCTCTGGCCGATTTGAAAGAACGAGGCTATTGGGATCAATACCAGAGGTCGTATGAGGAGGCAATCAGTGCAACAAATACAGAGAATGCTCCCTGGTTTATTATTCCAGCAGACGACAAATGGTATGCACGTCTGGCAATCGCAAGCGTAATAACGCACTGTTTCGAAAAGTTAGATATTCATTATCCATTGGTAAGCGAAAAGCAAAAAGAAGAACTACAGAAATCGAAAGCTCAGCTGTTGGGTGAAGAGTCGGATCAAAAAAAAGGCACCAATTCGGCTTCCAAGAAGTCCAAAAAGTAGCCATTGAATTGTCTTCATCTGCCGAAAATATCTGTCATTTTCGGTCTTAAATTTTGCTGATTTAATGAGTGGTTTTAAAGCTTCGAAATTTGCCTGAATTAGGGCTTCATTTTGAACTGAAATTGGGGTCAGTTTTGACGGGGATTAAGTAATCTTTTTGACTCTTTACAAACATTAAAAATACTTCGATTATTTGCACTAAAAGTGCAGCAGAAGCGGTAAAAAACCTTATTTTTGAAGGTTGTAAAAATCCCCTATGAGCGAGAAAAAAGCGAACAATCCAAGTAATTATTCAGCCAATAATATTCAGGTTTTAGAAGGTTTAGAAGCAGTTCGAAAAAGACCAGCCATGTATATCGGAGATGTGGGTATAAAAGGCCTCCATCATTTGGTTTGGGAAGTAGTAGACAACTCCATTGACGAAGCCCTTGCAGGCTACTGCGATGAGGTCTCTGTTACGATCAATACTGACAATTCAATTACCGTTGAAGACAATGGTAGAGGTATTCCTACCGACTATCACGAAAAAGAAAAACGTTCCGCATTGGAGGTTGTAATGACCGTGCTTCATGCCGGAGGTAAATTCGATAAAGACACGTACAAAGTATCGGGAGGTTTGCACGGAGTAGGGGTTTCGTGCGTGAATGCGCTTTCATCCGTACTTCATACGACTGTTTACCGCGAAGGAAAAATATTTGAGCAGGAGTATCATCGTGGAATTCCGCAATATCCGGTTCGTGTTATCGGTGAATCGGATCGTACCGGAACCACGCAGCATTTTAAACCAGACGGAGAGATTTTTACTCTTTCTACTGAATACAACTACGAGACAGTTGCTACTCGCCTTCGTGAGCTGGCATTCCTTAATCCGGGCATCAAACTCAATCTGAAAGATCTTCGTGATCTGAATGAAGCGGGCGAACCCAAATCCAATTCTTTCCTTTCGGTAGGAGGATTGCGCGAATTTGTGGAGTACCTCGATTCAACAAGAGAGAAACTTATTCCAGAACCGATCTACATCGAAAATGATAAAGGCGTAATTCCTGTTCAGGTTTCTTTGGGATACAATACTTCGTACAGTGAAAATTTAGTGTCGTATGTGAACAATATCAATACACACGAAGGGGGTACACACGTGGCGGGTTTCAGAAGAGCGTTGACCCGTACGTTAAAAGCATATGCGGATAAGTCAGGACTTTTAGAAAAAGCGAAAATTGAAATCAACGGTGATGACTTCCGCGAAGGATTGACCGCTGTAATCTCCGTGAAAGTTGCCGAGCCGCAGTTTGAAGGACAAACCAAGACCAAACTGGGTAACTCCGAGGCGATGGGTGCCGTGGACCAGGCTGTTGGTGAAGTGTTGAACAATTATCTGGAAGAACATCCGAAGGAAGCCAAGATGATTGTAAACAAAGTCATACTTGCTGCGCAGGCGCGTATTGCCGCTCGTAAAGCACGTGAAATGGTGCAACGCAAGAATGTTTTGTCAGGTACTGGTTTGCCTGGTAAGCTGGCTGACTGTTCAAGCTCTGATCCGGGTATTTGTGAATTGTACCTGGTAGAGGGTGACTCTGCTGGTGGCTCTGCTAAGCAAGGCCGTGATCGAAACTTTCAGGCTATTCTTCCTTTACGTGGAAAGATTCTGAATGTTGAGAAAGCACAGGAGCATCGGATCTACGAAAAC
>JBGATZ010000175.1:0-9458 GCA_044228905.1 Cyclobacteriaceae bacterium
AATATTGACACGATTGGCGAATTAAAATCGCTTTTTGAGGAAGCCAGAAAAGACGAGTTAGTTAAGGGAATTATTCTGAAGGGCGATGGTGAAAAATCATTTGTGGCCGGAGCTGACATCAAAGAGTTTTCTGCATTGAGCAAAACAGATGCCTTACAACTTTCACTTAACGGACAGCAGTTATTCAGGAATATTGAACACTCTTCAAAACCAATTATTGCAGCAGTAAATGGTTTTGCATTGGGTGGTGGCTGTGAACTGGCAATGTCTTGTCATATTCGCATTGCTTCCGAGAATGCAAAGTTCGGACAACCGGAAGTGAATCTCGGAATTATACCCGGTTACGGAGGCACACAACGATTAGCGCAACTAGTTGGTCGTGGTAAGGCTATGGAATTAATTCTCACGGGAGATCTCATCTCTGCCAAAGAAGCAAAAGAAATTGGCTTAGTAAATCATGTGGTGAGTACTCAGCTAGAGTTGATTGAACTTGCAGAAAAGATGATGATAAAGATTTTATCCAAAGGTCCCCTCGCCATTGCCCATTCTATTGCAAGCATTAATGCCGGTTACAGCTTTGAAAGCAAAGGATATGAGACGGAAGCTTCACTTTTTTCTGAGTGCACGATTACTGAAGACTTCAAAGAAGGGACAGCCGCATTTATTGAAAAAAGACAACCTTTGTTTAAAGGAAAGTAATTGAACAAGATTAAAAGGCTTGCAGGCGAAACCGTATTGTACGGGTTGGGCAATATCGTACCCCGTCTGCTCAATTTTATTTTATTCCCGCTGCATACTGCCGTATTTCAACCTGAAGAATACGGTGTATTTACTTACCTGATGTCTTTTGTTGCTTTTCTAAATGTGGTATACACATTTGGAATGGAGACTGCCTATTTCCGCTTTGCATTAAAACCTGGCGCCAACTCACAACGCATCTTTAACATTGCACAAACTGCGGTCATTACTATTAGCCTTATTTTTTCAATCATCATCATTGCATGCAGTCAATCTATTTCTTCAGCGCTTGCTGATGGACACACTAATTATGTTGTATGGCTCACGCTGATCATGTTCATTGATAGCATTGTTGCCATCCCTTTTGCACGGTTACGGTTAGAAAAGAAACCATTTCAGTTTTCTGTTTTTCGCATTGCCAATGTGGTGATTCTTACCGGCCTGAATTTTTATTTTCTTAAGGTTAGCTACAATCCAGAGGTTGGAATTGCCTATGTCTTTCTGGCCAATCTTATCGCCAACGCGTTCTATATTTTATTTTTTCTGCCTATGCTATTCTCCTGGCGCCCTGCATACGACCGCGAAGTTTTTCCCTCAATGGTGAATTATGCGTATCCCATTATGCTCACCGGACTGGCGGGAATGATGAACGAATTCTTTTCGCGTATCATGCTGGAGAAATGGCTACCTGATAATTTCTATACGGGAAAGAGTTCAGCTTATGTATTGGGGGTCTTTGGCGCCTGCTACAAATTTTCGGTGTTTATGAATTTAACGGTTCAGGCATTCCGTATGGCTGCTGAGCCATTCTTCTTTTCTCATGCTTCAGAAAAAAACTCACCGCACTTATTCGCCCGTATCAATCACTATTTTGTGATCGTTGCCTGTATTATCATGTTGGCTGTAAGTATCAACCTCGATGTGCTCAAATTCATCTTCCTTCAAAAATCAGAATACTGGGAGGGATTGAATGTTGTTCCTCCTCTGCTCTTAGGTTATCTTTTCATTGGCGTCTACTATAATTTCTCGACCTGGTTTAAGCTTACTGACAAAACATACTACGGAACACTCATTGCCATTGGCGGTGCTGTGCTGACCATCATTCTTAATTTTATTCTGATTCCGATAGCTGGTTATCTGGGGAGCAGCTGGGCAACGGCAATCGTGTATGGTACAATGGCCATGGTCTGCTATCTCTTTGGTCAGCGCTTCTACCCTATCCCGTACACTATTTTAGCTGTTGTGGCTTATATCACCATCACTTATGTATTGATCTATCTCATCAATGGCTTGAGGTTCTCCAATCAATGGTATGCCACCACATTTCATATTGGCGTAATGGCCGCATTTGTTTCCGGTGTTTTACATATTGAAAAGAAAAACTGGAATCCTGATCAGAGCTAAAAATCTGCAGTCCTCTGTTCATGGGGATAAACGTACGATAAACTCAACCAGTGGTCTATTTCTCATGTATGCCTGCAAAACATGGTGCAGGAATTTTCGTTAATTTTGAGATCCGTTAGTGTGAATACGAACCACGGGAGAAACACATTGAAATCAAGGAATTCTTATTTATATATCTTTTTCCTTTTTCTTCTTGCGTTGAGTCATCAGGCAATAGCTCAAAAAGACAAGAAGAAAAAAACAGCTGATCCAAAACTTTCAGAATCACGACTGCGAGAGGCTGAGTTTTTCTTTACTGAAGGCGAGAAGTATTATATCCTGGAAGATTACACTAAAGCATTGCTTTATTATCAGCGTACGCTAGAACTGAACCCTGAAAATGCTACTGTTCATTATAAGATTTCAGAAGTACTGGCGCACAGTAATAAAGAGGATGATCTGATCAAAGCATCGATCAGCATTGATAATGCGCTGAAACTGGAAAAGAAAAACAAATACTTCTACCTATTGGCGTCCAGTATTTATAATAATCTCACTCAATTCAATAAATCAGCCCAAACCCTGGAGGCTTTAATGAAAGAGATTCCTGGCTCGGAAGAATACCTGTATGAACTCGCAGCAGTTTATCAATATGACCGCAAACCCGATGAAGCGCTGAAAGTTTATAACAAAGCGGAATCGCTACTCGGCATCAATGAGATGTCTTCTATCAATAAACAGCGGATTTATCTTGAACAGGGAAAAGTAAATGAAGCAATTCAGGAAGGAGAAAAACTCATTGACGCATTTCCTGATGAAGAACGCTATGTGCTTGGATTTGCCGAAACACTTTCACAAAACGGGCAGGCAGCACGTGCCATTCCTTTTATTGAAAAATATCTGAAGGAACATCCGGAAGCAGGCAGTGCAAAAATGTTGCTGGCCGGCCTGTATCGCGATAACAAGCAGGAAGAAAAAGCCCGTAAATATATTCTTGATGTCTTTGATGATGCCTCTGTGGATGTAAGCAGCAAGGTTTTAATGCTGGGATCTTACAGCACCATAATGAGCGATCAATTAACCAAACAAATCAGTGACCCCTCACTCGAAGCATTTACCGTGAGCTTGTTTGAAAAACTGAAAATAATGTATCCAGCTGATCTAACGTGCATCTTATTGGAAGTGACATTTACCTCTCTCTTAAGAAAAATGCAGAAGCTCAGGAAGAATATTTAAAGTCCATTCGATTAGGCATTACCGGATTTCGAAGCATGGCAAAACCTTCTTTACCTTGAATCAGAAGCCAACCAGATAGACAGCATCATTGTTCCTCAGAAGAAGGTCTGGAGTCATTCCCGAACCAAGGCGTGCTTCATTATTTCAATGGATATGCGCATCTGAGGAAGAAACATTATCGTGAAGCAGCCAGCGCATTTTGAGCAAGCCAAAAGATTATCTGCTTCTAATCCGGGATTAGTACAGGAGATCAGCAGTATGTTGGGTGATGCCCATAATGGAAGCCGCAGTATGAAAAATCGGATAAAGCGTATGGCAGGAAGCACTGGCTTATAATCCAAATAACTACCTAGTGCTGAATAATTATAGTTACTACACTGGCATTGCACGAAAAGCGAACCTGGAAAAAGCCGAGAAGATGTCGGCCCTTCTTATTAAATACAATCCCGACAATTCTTCATATTTCGACACCTACGCATGGGTACTTTTTTCCAGAGGAAAATATAAAGAGGCGCGCAAGGTGATGGAGAAAGCATTAAGTCAGGGAGAAGTAAGCGCCACCCATCACGAACATTATGGCGACATTCTTTTTCAGTTGGGAGACATTGACGGAGCGGTGAAACAATGGCAAAAAGCCAAATCGATGAGTAGTGATAATGAACTAATCGACAAAAAAATCGCTAACAGACGCTTGTATTAACTATTTTTGCCGATTAACCTGAGTAGCTTGTTCTATGCGCATTTCAGTAATTGTTTTATGGGTATCCGGTGCATTGCTTTTAGCAAGCTGCAGTAAAAAAATCTCTCCGGTTACTACTGTTCCTGTTGCTCCGAGTGCATCCTTAAACATCCAGGAAGTAGACTTTGAATACTTTAGCGGGAAGGCACGTGTCAGCTTCAAAGATGACAAGAAAGATCAGGAGGTAAAGGCCAACATCAGAATCAGGAAGGACAGTGTAATCTGGATGGCTTTTTCTGTAATCGGAGTACAGGGCGGCAAAGCGTTGATCAACAAAGACTCGATCACCGTAATCAGTAATCTGAAAAATGAATACTATGTGTTCAACTACGAAGAATTATCAAAGCGATTCAATTTTCACATTGATTACAATATCATTCAGGCTGCCATGCTTGGAAATCTGATTCAGCCAAGAAGCGATGAAGACAAAGTAAAATCTGAAACCAGCTTCAATATCCTTGAGCAGGACCATCGCACAGTTCATATTAAAAATTACGTGAATACCGCAAGTACAAAAATCGAGCGTGTAGAAATGTCGGAGTCAAATACGAATAACTCAATGACATTGACTTATCGTGATTTTCAACCTGTAGGTGATAAAATTTTCCCCTACAACAGCGTTATCAGCTTGTTTTATAAAGCTGCCGCAGGCGTGCTGAACACGACTATTCAGGTTGAGTACAACAAAGCCGAAGTGGGCGATAAGGAATTGAAATTCCCTTTCAACATTCCGCGTAAATATGACCGCAGGTAAATATCTCTTTTACACGCTTTCATTTCTCCTTCTTCTAGCCTCAGAAGGTTACGCGCAGAAGAAGTCCAAAGCTCAGCTTCAAAAAGAAAAACAGCAGAATCTCGAAAAGATAAAGGAGACAGAACGTATCCTTTCAGAAACTGCTACACAAAAGAAAAACTCGCTCGGAGAACTCAATGCGCTCAATCAACGAATCGGGCAGCAGGAAACATTAATTAATTCCATCAAAGGAGAAGTTACTTTTCTGGACGCAGATATTCAGGAAAACATCGAACTCATTGATGCCCTTGAGAAGGATGTGGAGAAATTAAAAGATGAGTATGCCACCATGTTGCTCTCCGCACAAAAATCAAGTGGACGTGTGGATAAACTGACTTTCATTTTCTCAGCACAATCGTTCGATCAGATGCTGATGCGATTAAAGTACATGGAGCAATACAGCAAATCACGGAAAGAACAGGCCGAGGCCATAGCAAAAGTTCAAAGCGTATTAAGCGAGCAGGTAAAACAAACAGAAATAAAAAAAGACGAGAAGAAAAAGTTATTAGGCGAAGAGATCAATCAAAACAATCAGCTCACTGATCTTAAACAGAAACAAAAAGGAGTAGTCAAATCACTGGAGAAAGAAGAAAAACGATTAAAGAAAGACCTGGAAGAAACGAAAGTTGCTATTGCCGAACTCGATGAACTGATCAATAAAATCATTAAGGAAGAAATTGAACGTGCTGCACGTGACGCAAGGTAAGCACGCGAAAAAGCAAAAGAAGCAAAGGAAAATAAAGCGGCCGTGACTAAAGCTGTAGAGGCCAATATTGCCCTCTCCTCATCCTTTGAAGAAAATAAAACCAAATTTGCATGGCCGGCATCGGGCTTTGTATCACAGAAGTTCGGCCGGCAAAACCACCCTCTTTTGAAAAATGTAGTGATCGATAATGACGGTGTAAACATTCAGACCAAACGGGACGAAAAGGTGAAGACCATTTTCGAGGGAGAGGTGAAAATGGTTGCGTTCATTCCTTCAATCGGGAATTCAGTAATTATCAATCACGGGGAATATTTTACAGTTTACTCTGGTTTGAAGGAGGTTTTTGTTAAAAAAGGACAAAAAGTGGTCACTGCGCAGGAAATCGGGCAACTTCAGGTAAATGGTGAAGGGGTTTCCGAATTGCGTTTTCAGATCAGGAAGAACACGGTGCCCCTTGACCCACAGGGCTGGCTCAGAAACTAGTAGCCCGAAAAACCAGCTTATTTATCCGCAGAAACGTGACTTTGACGGTTTTGCGTTGTCTCAAGATCACTTATCTTTACAAACTTAATTTGACACTCATGAACGCTATTCTTTTGTTTTTAGGAGGGGTGGGTTTCCAGGAAATCTTACTGATCGGAGTTTTTGTCCTTATTTTCTTTGGTGCTAAAAAAATCCCTGAATTCATGAAAGGCATGGGAAAAGGCGTGAAAGAATTTAAAGACGCAATGAGCGATGTGAAGAAAGAAGTGGAAGACGCTGGTAAGGATGCTTCCGGGAAACTGGAAGGAAAATAAGAATTGAAGTCGTACACGCATTTCTCCGAAATTCAACACGATTTAAAAATGAACGCGCTTTCTTGTGTAGAGCGCGTTCATTTTCATTTAGCCAATATTGAAAAAAAGAAACACCTCAATGCCTTTTTGAGTGTGTATGCCGAAGAGGCCCTCAGCCGTGCCGCGGAGATAGATATTAAAATCAAGAATGGTACTGCTGGTAAATTAGCCGGCCTTGTCGTAGGCCTTAAAGATGTACTTGCCTATCAGGATCATCCGCTTCAGGGTGGCAGTCGAATCCTTAATGGATTCATCTCACAATTCAATGGCACCGCAGTGCAACGCCTGCTGGATGAAGATGCTATTATTATAGGAAGACAAAATTGCGATGAGTTCGCAATGGGTTCGTCTAATGAAAACTCTGCTTTCGGTCCGGTATTAAACGACATTGATAATACACGCGTTCCTGGGGGTTCTTCGGGTGGCTCGGCTGTAGCGGTCATGGCCGATATGTGTCAGGTTTCCTTAGGATCAGATACCGGAGGATCAGTAAGACAACCTGCTTCATTCTGCGGAATAATTGGAATGAAGCCAACGTACTCACGCATATCACGTCATGGATTAATTGCTTACGGATCATCTTTTGATTGCATTGGGATTTTCTCAAAGAGTCTAGGTGATGTTGCGCTTGTTTTGGAAGTAATCTCGGGTAAAGATGATTACGACAGTACAGTTTCAACTACCGTTGTTCCGTCTTATTCAAAAGAGTTGACTGTAACAACTGACAAAAAATACAAAGTTGCTTACATCAGGGAAACATTAGAATCGGATGCTATACAGAAAGAGATCAAAGAGAATATCAGTAAAAAAGTTAATTCACTAAGATCAAACGGCCATACGGTAGAAGCAATCGAATTTCCTTTACTCGAATATATTCTCCCTACCTATTACATCTTAGCAACAGCAGAAGCAAGCTCTAACCTGTCACGCTACGATGGTGTACGTTACGGATACAGAAGTCCAAACACAACTGATCTTCAATCACTGTACAAAAAAACACGTGCTGAAGGATTTGGAAAAGAAGTACAACGAAGAATTTTATTGGGCACCTTTGTATTGAGTGCCAGCTACTACGATGCGTATTATACCAAAGCGCAAAAAGTACGCAGACTGATCAGAGATAAAACGAAAGAGATTTTTAAGGATTACGATTTTATCATCATGCCTGCGGCACCTACTACTGCATTCAAATTGGGTGAGCTTACCGATAATCCGCTGGAAATGTACTTAGCAGATTTGTATTCTGTACAAGCCAATGTGGCAGGTGTACCGGGTATTTCAGTGCCTTGTGGATTCGATAATAAAGGTTTACCTATCGGCCTTCAGATAATTGCCGATGATTTTGAAGAAACGAAACTTTTCCAGTTCGCTCAGGTACTTTCAGAAGTGGAATAGTCGTTGCTTATCATTCACTACGAATTTTATATCTTTGTAAGATGAAAAGACTGTATTTCATTGGATTAGCTCTTTTTTCTGCTTCTCTGTCTTTCGCACAGGTAGAAGAAACACTGGATTCGCTACAGCAATCTTCATTAACGGAAGAAATTCCATTCATTCAGGACAGTGTGGATCTCTTCGCGCTTCCTGCGAATTACGAATACATTCCTGCAGATGATACACCTGAGTTAATCCAGGATCGCTTAAGCTGCATTCAGCAAACTATTCCATTAACTTATAACGAAAAGGTTCATTCATTCATCAATTACTTCTCCATTAAAGACAGAGAATACACCAAGTTGATGCTCAAGAGAAAGGATATGTACTTTCCTCTGTTTGAGAGATACATGAAGCAATACAATATCCCTGACGAGTTGAAATACTTATCGATTATTGAATCGGGATTATTACCTAAAGTTGTTTCAAGAGCACGTGCTGTGGGTCTTTGGCAGTTTATGTCTGGAACCGGCCGCTACTTTGGGTTGTACAACGACTGGTATATCGATGATCGCATGGATCCTGAAAAATCCACTGAAGCTGCGTGTCGTTATCTGTCACAACTTCACACCATCTTTGGTGACTGGCAGCTGGCATTAGCTGCGTATAACTCTGGCCCTGGCACTGTACGTAAAGCCATTCGCAGATCAGGTTATAAAAAAACATTCTGGGAGATTTACCCTTTCCTTCCGCGTGAAACGCGCGCTTATGTTCCACAATATATTGCCATCACTTACGTGATGAACTATGCGGATAAACACAACTTCAACGAGATTGAAAAAGAAGAACTATTAGCACACGATACACTTAGTGTTAATAAATTTTTACACTTTCAGACATTCGCAAAACTTACCGGCACTTGTTTGGAAGATATGCAGAAATTAAATCCGCATATGCTACGCAATGCCGTTCCAGAAACGGGCAAGACGTACATCATCAAAGTACCATTGGAAGCCAAGATGAAGTTAAACGAAAATCGTTTGGCCATTCTTGACTCTGCATCGAAGGTCGGCAAGAAAGAACTGGAGTTACTGGCAAAATCAAACAATACCGTAAGCACTTATGGAAAAGACATGGTCGTTTACAGGGTTAAATCGGGAGACGTATTAGGATCCATTGCACAACGTCATGGTGTGAAAGTGAATGACATCAAAGCGTGGAATAATCTCAATAGCAACATGATTCATCCAAACCAGAAATTAAATATCTGGTTCCGTACTCCGGTGAATAACAATGTTGCTTCTTCTAAAATTGCCGGGCCGGTTGCTCAACCGGTTCTTCTTTCACCTGACGCCAAGACTTACACCGTGCAGCCAGGCGATACACTTTGGGATATTTCAAAGAAATTTCCAGGACTCAGCATTGATAAGATAAAAAGTCTTAACAATATCAAGGGCAACAAACTTCAGCCAGGACAGAAGCTGATTATAGGTTAATTAATTAATCTCTTGTTCCTCTTTTACCATCCCTGTTCTGATTCATCAGACGATCATCTGTTGCTAATTTCCCATTGTTAAATCATTGATTTATAAGTCGGATTTTCATTGCTGAAAATGATTTTATGCAATCGATTTTCCAGCTGAATTTATTGTA
>JBGATZ010000176.1:0-8893 GCA_044228905.1 Cyclobacteriaceae bacterium
GGATTACAATCCCTGGCCCATTGATAAAGTAGTGAACTTCTTCATTACCACACGAAAAGTAAACCTGGATAAGTACAAAAAATTGTCCGAAGAACAAGTGATAAAATCTTCGCTTCATCCGCGCTTAAAAGTTCAGCTGAGTCCGGTTGATCTGGCGTGGTTTGATGCCGAGCATGATGATCATCATCTGGTTAAGATCAATGACATTCTTGAAGCATCTAAATAATGAATAAAGTACTGCAAAACGATCTTCAAAATATTCCTTCGCTGCTCGATTCCGCATCAGCTGTATCAAAGGAGTATTTCAAAAAACAACAAGATCTGTCTCCCGGAAGATTTGTTAAGAATGTTACTTTTAAGGACGTACCTCAGCAAGGCATTGGTGCATTAAAAACATTGGAGCTTTTTCAAAAAGAGTTCGCTTCACAGATCACCAACAGTGCAGGCCCTCGTTACATGGGTTTTGTCACTGGCGGCTCTACTCCTGCTTCCGTTATCGGAGATTGGCTGGTAAGTACCTACGATCAGAATGCCTGCGGAAGCAATGATTCTATTGCACCACAATTAGAGCATCAGACCATTCACTTCTTCAGTCAATTATTTGGTTTGAATGAAAGTTACTTCGGTTCCTTCGTTACAGGAGCAACCAGTTCAAATTTTGTAAGTCTGGCCATTGCCCGTCAATGGGTGGGAGAACAACTGGGAAAAGATTTTAGCAATGAAGGTGTTGATCCTTCGTCCGTTAAGATCATTAGCGCCACACCTCATTCGAGTATTATCAAGTCATTAGCGATGTCGGGCATTGGAAGAAATGCCTTGGTAAAAGTGGATACACTTCCCGATCGCGAAGCGGTTGATCTTAATTCATTAAAGTCGGCATTGAAGCAAAATCCGAATCATCCGTTTATTGTAGTTGCGAATGCCGGCACCGTAAATACCGTGGACTTTGATGATCTCGAAGCCATTGGCAAGCTGAAAGAAAAATATAAATTCTGGCTGCACGTGGATGCTGCTTTCGGTGGGTTCGCTGCACTTTCGGAGAAGTATGCGCATCTTTTGAAAGGGATCAATCATGCTGACAGCATTACTATCGATGCACATAAGTGGCTCAACGTCCCTTACGATGCTGCGATGCAGTTCACAAAACATAAAAACCTTCAGCTAAAAGTATTTCAAAACAGTGCGGCTTACTTAGGTGATCCCAGCCAAAGCCCTGATTTCTTTCACTACACTCCGGAAAATTCCAGAAGATGGAGAGCGTTACCTTCGTGGTTTACTTTGATGGCTTATGGCAAAGAAGGTCACCAGGAAATTGTAGAGCGTAATTGTGAATTGGCCAGGAAGTTGGGAGATTGGATTAACACCTCCACAAAGTTCAAACTGTTAGCGCCAGTACGGATGAACGTGGTTTGCTTCACATTCAATACACCAAACCTCACCATGGAAGACATTAAATTCTTTCTTGAAAAAGTGCGCGATGATGGAAAAGTGTTCTTCACTCCTACTTTATATAAAGGAACACCAGCCATACGTGCGGCATTGTCCAACTGGCTGACAGAGAAAAAAGACATTGATATCACTACTGAAGTTTTAAACCGAATCGGATAAATTATGTACACACATAAGCTAAATCAGAGTAAAGACGAACAAGAGGTTATCAGCTTCATTGGGCAAAACGGGTTTGGAATTTTAGTAAGCACAGTGAAAGGAAAACTGTGGGCCACTCACCTCCCTTTAGTCATTGATCAGGAGGGAAAGAAACTGACTGGTCACCTGGCAAGAGCCAATTCACAATGGAAAGACTTTAATGGCGAAGACGAAGTGATGGTCGTTTTTGCAGGACCACACACCTACATTTCCTCCTCCTGGTATGATCATGAAAATGTGCCCACGTGGAATTACATCACTGCTCATGTTTATGGTAGAGTACGAATTACGGAAGGAGATGAACTACTAAACGATCTGAAAGACCTGACCAATAAATACGAAAAAGCATCAGCTAATCCCGTTCGGGTAGAAAACATGTCGGAGAAGCTATTGGTACCAGAACTTCGCGGCATTGTCGGGATTCAGGTTGAAATCACACGGATCGAAAGCACCTTCAAGCTCTCTCAAAACAGGGATGACAAGAATTACAAAGTAATCACTGGGGAACTTGAAAAACGCGGCTGTCCTTTTGATCATGAAATCGCAGAAGAAATGAAAAAAAGGAGGCCTTTAGATTATTAACAGACTCACTTTCAATATATTTACCTTTCTTAAATAATACGGTCATGACAACTACAGAAACTTTCCCGGTAACCCCAACCAAACATTCACGTCTTGCAGAAACTGATTTCAATAACCTGGAGTTTGGTAAATACATTGCAGACCACATGCTAGTTGCGGATTTCAAGGATGGTAAGTGGCATGAACCGGTCATTATTCCTTTTGGTGATATGCTTATGAGCCCCGCCATGCTCTCGCTTCATTACGGTCAATCAGTATTCGAAGGCATGAAGGCATTCTATACGAATGATGGAAGTATCAATATCTTCCGCCCAAAAAAGCACAGCGATCGTTTCAATAAGTCATTGGATCGCATGTGCATGCCGCAGGTAAGTGAAGAGTTATTTACACAATCACTTCACGCTTTGGTTGAGTTGGATAAAAAATGGATTCCAAGAAGTGAAGGCGCTTCATTATACATTCGTCCGTTCATGTTTGCTTTTGAATCACGCTTGGGTGTGAAGGTTGCGGATCATTTTAAATTCATCGTCATCAATAGCCCCGTTGCTGCTTACCAGGCTAAGCCTTATCGCTTGAAAGTAGAAGATAAATTTGTGCGTACTGCTGAAGGCGGACCTGGTTTTGCAAAATGTGCCGGTAACTACGGGGGCGCATTCTATCCTACACAGATTGCTCGTGAAGAAGGCTTCGATCAGATCTTATGGACTGACTATAAAGAACACAAATACATCGATGAAGTAGGTATGATGAACTTCATGCTGATCATCGATGGCAAACTGGTTACACCAAAATTAAGTACCGCCATTCTTGACGGGATCACACGCGATTCAATCATCACGTTAGCCAAAGACATGGGCGTGATTGTAGAAGAAAGACGTGTGAGTGTAGATGAACTCGAAGAAGGATTCAAGTCAGGAAAAATCACTGAAGCATTTGGTGCCGGTACTGCTGCAGTAGTAGCTCCGATTGCGGTGATCAACATCCACGGTAAGGATTACAACATCAAGCCTGCGGATGAGAGCAGCTTCCAGCTTCGCGTGAAGAAAAAGCTGAACGACATTCGTATGGGTTCTGCTCCTGATGTACACGGATGGAACTACATCATCAAAGGCTAAAAGTTAGAAGCCATCTCAAAAATAAAGTTCTGCCAGGTTGAGCATGTCGAAATCTCAGTCATAATAAGGAATAGCCTTCGATAAACTCAGGCTGACACTTAAACATATTTTTGAGATGGCTTCTCGTTTAAATCTAATTATTTATGAATATCACTTACCGCAGTAATCACAAGATTACAGCAGAAGAGTTTATTGACCTTTTGAAACGCTCAACACTTGATCAACGTAGACCGGTTGATAGCAAAGAACGCATTCAAAGCATGCTCGATCATGGCAATGTATTAGTAACTGCGTGGGATGAGCATAAACTGGTTGGTGTATCGCGCGGGCTTTCTGATTTTTCATTCTGCTGTTATCTATCCGATCTGGCTGTGGATGAAACCTATCAGCACAAGGGAATTGGCGGTGAGTTGGTAAGATTAACTCATGTCGCTTCGGGAGAAAATACGATGCTTATCTTATTAGCTGCTCCGGCTGCCACTACTTATTATCCAAAGATTGGCATGAAGAAATTTGAGCATTGCTTTTACTTTCCAAGGAAGGGGCAGAAATAAATCCCGGTTACTTTGAAATCAAAGTAACATTTGGTAACCATAACCATCAATTTAAGGATCATCATTTAAAAAGATGAGAGCATTAATAATCCTGACAGTCTTGACAATTCTTAATTCCTGCTCAACGCGAGATAAATCTTATTTATTAAATAATGCCTTTGAGAATTGGAAACAAGAACAAATTGCAAATGGCCAATTTTTAAGCTCTAATGATTGCAGACCAGATTTCGTTATAAGTAATGACTCAATTCAAGATTTTGGATTCCCTGAAGAAATTGAGTTTCACTATGCAGACATTAATAGCGATGATCAACTTGATGCGTTGATTACGTTTATTCCCCAGCAATGTGATGGGGGTAATGGTTCGATGTGGACGCAATTCCAATTATTGATTTTATCTAATGGCAGCGGTTATCTTATTAATGATCGATTCTTTGACAATGTCGGCAAGAAATTAGACGGTTTTTATCATTTAGACAGCGCATTAGCTAATGAATTCCAGGGCACCTATTATGAATTCAAAGAAGGTGACGGGCGATGCTGCCCAAGTACAAATACTCGAATGACAATAAAATTTGACACGAAGGAATTGAAAATATTAAATTAATCCCGAAGGGATTAACAAATCAAAATCTCTTTCTATAAATAATGTAAGTCCTTCGGACTTATTCCCTTGCCATTCCATTTCATCACAAATAGCACTTATTGTCTCCTCAGAAAATATTCGTTACTTGATGTATTCAATCATCACTAATGTCAGGCCAAAGCAAATCCTGGAAAGCCCGTCTCTACGAAACCATTTTTGAAGCGGATACTCCCGCTGGAAAAGGATTTGATATCACATTGCTTATACTGATTATTCTCAGCACCGTTACCGTGATGATGGAGACGGTGCCAGATCTTCCTTCTCATTACACGCATTACTTTTATATTCTCGAATGGATCTTCACAGGCATCTTCACCATCGAATATATCCTTCGCATTGTAGCGGTAAACAATAAAAGCAAATACATTTTCAGTTTCCTGGGCATCATCGACTTTCTGTCCATCCTTCCTGCCTATGTGGGATTGTTTTTCATAGGCGCTCAGGTATTCCTCGTCATTCGCGTGATTCGTCTGTTCCGCATCTTCCGCATTTTGAAACTCGCGCAATTCATTGGTGCAGGCAACACATTGCGAACAGCCTTACTCGCGAGTCGTCATAAGATCAGCGTGTTCCTTCTTACCGTATTGATGATCGTGATCATATCAGGAACAATCATGTTTCTGGTAGAAGGAAAAGAGCATGGCTTCACTAGTATTCCAAAAAGTATTTACTGGGCCATCGTTACGTTAACCACGGTAGGTTATGGAGATATTGCTCCACAGACTTTTCTGGGGCAAACCATCGCTTCACTGATTATGATTTTAGGTTACGGAATCCTCGCAGTGCCTACGGGAATTGTTTCTGCGGAAATGATCCAGATCAAATCAAAAGAAAAAATCAGCTCACAGGTTTGTCCGCATTGCATGCGCGATGGTCACGATTCCGATGCGGTGTATTGCAAGTATTGCAGCGGCAAGTTGAATTAACTCCATTACAAATGAAACTCTCCGTTCCTGCTTCCGTTTGGAGAAGTTGGAATACTTTCATTTTCTGTTATTGAAAAATTTGAAGATATTCCGACTTAACACAACATATTACCATTCTCAATACTCAATTCTCACTACTCTATCCTTCTCAAAAATGAAAGCCTTTCTGTTTAAAGGAAAAGATTCCGTTCCCACCGTTGAAGAAACTAAAAAGCCAAAGCCCGTAAAAGATCAGGTGCTGATCAAACTCCATTATGCAGCATTGAATCATCGTGACCTGTGGGTGATGGAAGAGCAGACGCAGCAGTTTCCAAATGGAATTATCTTAGGATCAGATGGTGTAGGGGTGATTGAAGATGTGGGTGAAGATGCCGATCCATTATTGGTGGGCGCTGAAGTGGTGATCAATCCAAGTCTCGAGTGGGGCAATAACCCGATCGTTCAGGGAGACAACTTTAAAATTTTAGGATTCCCGGACAATGGAACATTTGCAGAATATATGGTCGTAACCAAAAAGAACATTTTCGAACGACCCGAAAATCTTTCCATGGAAGAATCAGCAGCGGTTCCTCTTTCGGGATTGACAGCTTATCGTGCACTGTTTTCTAAAGCAAGACTTCGTGCAAAAGAAAAAGTATTGATCACGGGCATTGGTGGTGGTGCAGCATTGTGGGCCTTGCAGTTTGCTGCAGCTTATCAGGGAAGAGTATATGTGACATCGGGTTCGGAAGAAAAATTAGCGAAAGCAAAAACGCTTGGAGCCTTAGGAGGCTTCAATTATAAAGATGCAGATTGGGCGGAGAAAGCAAAGAAAGAAGCTGGTGGTGGATTTGATATTATCATTGATAGTGCGGGTGGAGATCAGTTCTCAAAACTGGTAGACCTTGCCTTACCCGGAGGGCGCATTGTCAACTTTGGAAGAACCGCTGGCAATATCGACAGCATCGTAACCAAGCAATTGTACTGGAAGCAGCTCTCCATTCTGGGAACGACCATGGGAACCCGCGATGAATTCCTGTCAATGATTGATTTTATTGAAAGCCGTAACCTGAAGCCAGTAATGGACAAAACGTATCCTCTCAATGAAATTGATTCTGCTTTTGCCAGAATGAAAGAGGGAAGCCAATTCGGTAAAATTGTTCTGAAGATCTCCAAATAACCTCGTTTTAGTTAACCCTGGTCACGTGTAGGGGCGTCAGTCGAAACATGCCCCTAAAACCAAAAGATTGCTTATCTTTGCGGTGCCGCTGAACCAAAATACCGGTCAGATGGTTGTTTTTTGACAGATTAAACAAATTTACAGATCATGGGAAGACCCCCCGTATTACCAAAAAAGAAAAAAGACGGTTTTTGGCTCGATATCCGCAATAAGGGAGCTAACTCAGGAGTAGTCATCATCCGCGACACCTATGAAGCGATGATGCAGGCAGTTCGCCAGTACGAAAACACCAAAGATGTGATCATTTTGGGCGAACACCGCAACGGCAAGCGTGTAGATGACGCTAAAAAGAAGAAAACTAAATCAGAAGCTTAATACCTTAAAAAGGCAGATCGTCTGAACCGCTTTGCGAAGCGAAAGGCTCATCTCCTACAGGTATATCGTTATTGGAAGAGGCAGAAGCGCTACCGCTTTTGTCTACTTTCCATGCGCGCGCCTCAGTGTACCAGCGGCCATTGTACTCGCGACTCTCCAGGTCAACTGACACATTTACCATCTCTCCTACCGACAGGCCGTATTGATCAATCTTATCACCCCAAAGTGAAAGACATACTTTCTTTGGGTATTGTGCCTGAGTTTCAATGATGAACTCCTGTTTTTTCCACTGACCTTTTTTTCCTGCACCAGTTTGTGGCGGCAGAAGTTGAATTACTTTTCCTTTGATATCCATTGCCATGCTGCAAACATAAAAAAATTCCGGATAATGAAACGATCAAAATTGGATACCGGATTCTGGTTACTGGTAGCTAGTCCAGAATCCAGCATCTAGAATCAATTTATTG
The DNA here is from genome assembly GCA_044228905.1 of Cyclobacteriaceae bacterium. Classification (GTDB taxonomy): domain Bacteria; phylum Bacteroidota; class Bacteroidia; order Cytophagales; family Cyclobacteriaceae; genus ELB16-189. The sequence goes on from JBGATZ010000176.1 coordinate 7,472, forward strand.
TCTTAATTTTTTGAAGAATTGCATCACCAACTCACTGCATTCATCTTTTTTAATTCCCTTCACTACTTCGGTTCGTGGGTGAAGTAACGGAGTACTAACTAACGAATACCCACGCTGAACATCATCAGCACCGTAAACCAGTTTTTGTAATTGTGTCCAATGCAAGGCACCTGCACACATCACACAGGGTTCCAGCGTTACATACAATGTGCATTCATTCAGGTATTTTGATCCCAGAAAATTAGAAGCGCCTGTCACTGCAAGCATCTCCGCATGCGCAGTAGCATCGGTGAGCTGCTCGGTTTGATTATGTGATCGTGCAAGAATTTTATTCTGACAAACTACTATTGCGCCTACCGGAACCTCACCGAGGTCAAATGCCTTCTTTGCTTCCTTCAATGCCTCACGCATGAAATATTCATCGCTGTATAATTCCATAAATTATTCAGCCACAATTTACTATCTTATTTTGATATAGATTCAATGCTGCATTAAAGAAGGCCATCAGCTATTAGTTCATGAATAAGTTGCATCTCGGCATTTTCAATCCCGATAACCTTATAGTCAAGAACAGCACTTCTCCCCTCTACCTGAAGACTTATTATCACACTACAATCCAATGAAGCCAGGGAAGCAAATTCGATCCTGTTATTTTCGATTTCGAAGGAATCAACTTTTCGCAAAATATAGTAGTGGCTCTCTTTTACAAAGGATTCAAACCCTTTATAATCCATCTCAAGAACTTTAATGAGAACACCAAGTAATGAATTACCCTGATAAATATCCGCGACATTCACCTTGCTGTTGATGGTCGTGTTTCTCCAGTATTCATTACCTCTCCATTCTAATGGATTCTTACGATCTATAAGTCTTACGATGGCATCGTGGGGACGATCAACAATCGGTCGACCAAGTCTTTCTCTGCTAATCCGGATAAGTTCATTAATATAGAGCGTATCCATTTTTATGCGGTGACTTGCGTCACGCATTTTGATAAAAGCATATACCTGATCGGTATTCAACCCATTCCTGGTTAGGAATTTATTTCCAATCGAGTCATACAACTGTTCGAGAAGTTTCTTTTCAGAACCAGTTGATTTTCCAAACTGCTCCACAATGGCCGAAACAGATTTATTAAGTGTAGGAAATTTCAGATTGTAAAAACCAAAATCACGCTGAAACCAACTCCCAAATTTGACATCTATTTCATCAATCTGAAGTAGTGGTTGATCCGACAGATCAGAAATAACAACATGTGTATCCTTAATCGATTTCACTTCACCTGTGAGTTTTGCTATCGGTTCTTTATCGATATAGATGATTCCTTTTTTTATCTGGATTTTCTGAGCTACAGCTGACAACGTGAAAAGAATGAGGATTTGAATTACGAAATAGTTCTTCATATAGATGCGAGTTGCTTAT
>JBGATZ010000177.1:0-8868 GCA_044228905.1 Cyclobacteriaceae bacterium
GAATTGAACGAAGATCATACTGCGATTACTTTCATCTTCTCCCATACGAGAGAAGAGTATCAGATCGTGTCGCTCAATGACACTGAATTTGTGGTCCGTTATCTATCGGAAGGAAAAATTGACCGCACCTATACTACTACCTATGTAAAAAGTAATCCCTGATTTTACGATAGGGTCCTGCTTTCTTTTTTCCCGTTATCCTAAGGGCACGCGGTTGTTTGCCTTTGCTAAAACAAGAGTGTGATCTAAAATTACCCTGATATGTAACCAGATTATTCATTGCCCTGATCGGGTACTTCTACATTTACACGATTCAGGGGACGCAGGAAATCTGTGCATTTCCATTTGCTTCTGCTTTGGCTTTAAACTCAAAAATGCTGATGAAGTCTGCGCGCATCAAACAACTGCTTTTTTTCTTCTCTTGTTTACTGACTCCTGTCCTGGTGTTTTCACAGGCGAGTCTGGTAGCCGATTTAACTACGACGGCTGCTTCGTCCGGTCCGCTTCAAGCCGTACAAATGGGAGACTACATTTTCTTTTCGGCCAGTACTGTGCAGGGTCAGGAATTGTGGAAAACAGATGGCACAGCAAATCAAACCGTGTTGACCAAAGACATTTGCCCCGGAGGGTGCGGGTACATCAAAGATATTATCCTTCGTTCACCCACAGAGATTGTTTTTTTTGCCTATACGAAAGAGCAAGGTCTGGAGCTGTGGAAGACGGATGGATCAGCTTCCGGAACGGTGATGGTTAAAGACATCTGGATGGGTCCTGACAATGGCTGCATGGGCGGTCAGATTCATGACTACGCAGTGATTGATGAAGTCATTTATTTTTCTGCCAATGATGGTATTCACGGCGATGAATTATGGCGCTCAGACGGAACACTGATTGGGACTTTTATGGTGAAAGATATTTTCCCTGGTAAAATCACCTCTCGTGTGAAGGAGCTGGCTGTATTTGGTGATCAATTGTTCTTCAGTGCGGACGATGGCGTCAACGGAATGGAGTTATGGCTTAGCGATGGTACAGCGGCAGGAACACACTTGCTTAAAAACATCAATGCGGGGAGTGCCCCTTCAAACCCCGAGTACTTCACTGAAGTATCCGGCACATTATTTTTTGTTGCCAGCAATGGTATTCACGGGGCTGAATTGTGGAAGACCGATGGTACAGCTGATGGTACGATGATGGTACGGGACATTCGTCCCGGAAGTGGCGGCTCACATCCGACGAGCTTATGGAATGGCAACGGGAAACTTCTGTTCGTTCCTGACCAGCCTTACGCTGATCCTGGCAACATAGAACCCTGGGTGAGTGATGGAACTTCAAATGGAACCTTACAACTTGGCGATTTGAATCCCGGACAAGGTGGCTCTGTTGTACCCACTGACCGGAGATTCTTTTGCAACCTTGATGGAGATAGTTATTTCGTTGCGCAGGTGTTTACAGGTATTGCACCGGACTATTACTACAGTGGACTCTTTCGCACAGATGGAACTTCTCAAAATACTGTGCTGATCAAGAATATGGGTCATCGATCTTCGACACCGGACGATGTATTCGTTGCGCATGGCCTGATGTTTTTTTCCAGTCAAAGCGATGCGGGGATGGAATTGTGGCGAACCGATGGCACCGAACCGGGCACCTTCAGGCTGGACGACGTTATTCCTTCGCTGACCAGCTTCACCAGTTCGCCGGTTGATCATTCCTACTTTTTCTTTCCTGCCTTCGATGAAGCCCATGGCATTGAACTATGGAAAACAGATGGTACCACCAGTGGTAGTTCACTGCTCAGTGATCTGACTCCTGGCACTGCTGGTTCCACCAGGATGAGTCCTTTAGTCAAAATGAATCATGAATTGTACTTTATCTCTGACAGAAGATTTTATCAGACGGATGGAACTTCTGTTACGACGTTGTTGAATGGTGCTACAGGTGCAATCAAGGCATTATCAAACCAGGTAGTGTTCACTGCTTCTCCCAACCACTTAACTGACACGGAGCCGTGGACCAGTGATGGAACACTGGATGGTACCATTCGCCTGAAAGATATTTTCTCAGGAACTGCCGGTTCTTCTCCCCGTGAATTTCTGACTCACAATAATGAGGTTTATTTCGCTGCTTCTACGGGGCAGCTCTGGAGAACCGATGGGACGTCAGGAAATACCACGCTGATTAAAGATATCAATGTTGCTCACCCCGCGAACCTTCCGCGAAACCTTCAGAACCTGACCGAAGTCAATGGTACTATTTTTTTTATGGCGTTTGAAACACCGGAAGGTCCAGTATTATGGCGCACGAATGGTACAGCGCAGGGAACTCAAAAGGTCAAAAGCTTTCGGAGAGATTTGCGGACAAATGCTGCGGCCTATGCAGAACTTCCAGGTTTTGCTGCACTCAACGGAGTTCTGTTCTTTGGAGGTTATACTGTAGATGAAGGGCTTGAGTTATGGCGAAGTGACGGAACTGCGGCCGGAACCTATCTGATCAGCGATATCAATCCTGGTCCGTTCTCTTCTATTGACAGTACGTTGCCTCTAGTTGTCCGAGCCGGTAATCAGGTATTCTTTTTAGCGAATGATGGTGTTCATGGAATGGAATTATGGAAGAGTGACGGAACCACTGAGGGAACTCAAATCGTGAAAGACCTTGCGCCGGGTACACAAGGTATTTCAATTCGTTATCCCGTTGCATACAAAGATCAATTGTATTTTGTGTTTGATGACGGTGCGCATGGTGAAGAGCTGTGGGTGAGTGACGGAACAGCCGAAGGGACGCATATCGTGAAAGACATTGCCCCGGGAATGCTATGGTCTGCTCCTATCGGACTTAGCATTGCGAATGAGTTGCTTTTTTTCTCTGCTACGGATGGGGTGAATGGAAAGAAACTGTGGAATACGGATGGAACAACTGAAGGAACATTTGTTATTGCAGACGTGATGTTTCCCGACCTTCAGCAGAACCAAACGAAAAAGAAAAGTTTTCTTAAAGCGCAGGAAAATCTTGTTACTGAACTTGACGACTATCTCTATTTTTTTGCAACCGGCAGCGTGACGGGAAACGAACTCTGGAAATTAAAAACTGAACCGCACGTTGATGTGGTGTATCACGAAACATCCATTCGGTCAGGAGATGAAATTGATCTGGGGGAAGTCGTTACCGGGGAGTCCTCCACTGCCATTCCACTGTTCATACACAACACGTCTTTAGCTACCGGATACTTGCGTCTGGGTGGATCTGGTGTTTCTATAGAGGGCGCTGATGCAGGGGAATTTATATTCGATGACAGTCAGCTGGCACCTGTTATTTCGCCAAGTTCATGGTCGCAATTGACTATCCGGTTCGCACCTCATTCGGCAGGAGAAAAGATGATTTTGCTTAAGGTATTTACCAATGATCCGGATGAACCCGTTTATGAGGTGAAGATAAAAGGAAATGCCTTAAAGCTGAACCAGACTATTCAATTTGATCCGCTTGATCAACATGTATTCGGAGACGCACCTTTTATGCTGAATGCCACTGCAAGTTCGGGACTGCCCATCTCCTATCGCTCTTCAGATCCGGAGGTAGCGGTGATCGATGGAAATCAACTTACCATTGTCGGAGCGGGAAGCGCAGCAATTGTCGCTTTGCAAAATGGAAATTCAGCATATGCACCTGCCACAGAAGTGGAATATGTTATGACTGTAGCTAAAGCCAGTCAAACGATTCAATTTAGTGCGTTAGCCGAAGTAACGTATGGAGATGCTTCTGTTCTACTAACTGCAACTGCTGATTCAAATCTTCCCGTTTCGTATCATTCACAAAATACGGATGTGATCCTCATTGAAGGAAATCAGGCACAGATTGCCGGAGCCGGAACGGCGGTTATCACTGCCTATCAAAGCGGGAATAAAAACTATCATCCTGCTACTGAAGTCTCCCAATTGGTGATTGTTTCTAAAGGAGTCCATACTATTTCCTGGATGCCCTCTCCGGCCGACCTTTCACTGGCCAAGCAGACTATTAAACTTCATGCTGTCTCCAGTGCCGGATTAGCTGTGGTGTATTCCAGCAATGATCTATCTGTTGCGACCGTATCGGGAGATATTGTTACGCTTCATGCCGCGGGCACAGTTACATTTACGGCAAGTGGTTCTCCAAACGTCAACTACCAGGAAGCGAGTGCTATCAATACAACCATTTGTGTGTTGCCACCTGCGCCGGTTATCAGCGCGGACCCATCCGGAAAATTAATGATCTCCTCTGCAGGTGAAGGCAATCAATGGTATCTCAATGGCGTAGCGATCAATGCCGCTTCCTCTCAAACCTATGAAGCTGCGGACAAAGGAATCTATTCTGCAAGAGTAACTATTGATGGGTGTCCGGGTGCTTTCTCCAACAGCCTCAATATTGAAGAGAAAGATCAGGATCAGACGAATGATGAGGTCACTTACAATTCGCCTTACCTGTGGCCCAACCCTGCCACTGACAGAGTGTGGGTGAGTCTGTTTAAAGAAGGCCAGACTTCACTTGAGATTCTGAATTCAACCGGTCAGGTGGTGAAAAGAATAGATCCTTTCCCTGCGGGGAATATTGAAATTGATTTAACGGACCTGGCTGCCGGTGTTTACCTGGTTAAGATCGGACGAGGAGGTGGTCATACACTTATGAGATTTGTAAAAATCTAGGTGACGGATATAGGGATATCAGTCAATGCGCTGACACCTTAAAGCACATTGAGATGACCGGATTTTTATTGGCTGAATTTATAGCGGTCAGCCGTTCGCGGTTTCCCACTCACGTATCCTGTGTGAGTTGTCATGCCATAGAAACCGTGGATGCAACCGGACTATCTTATTTTGATTCAGGATTATTCGCCGTCCTATTCGGGAAGAACTGACTTTTGTGGTCAATCAAATGAGCGACCCCGCTCTTTGCTTAATGCTCATCTAAAACTTAACTCCCTGTCCGATGAAAAAAAGTGAATTAATTTTCGTGCTGCTTTGTGGCCTTGTGTGTAGTGTCTGCCAGGCGCAGACGATCACCTTGACTGCTCCTCCCAATGGAGACAACCAGAAGTCAGCCGTGACGCAATGGATTGGTCTTGCCTCGGTAACGATCACTTATCGTGGTCCGGATGTACATGCTCCTGACGGCTCTGATCGCAAAGGACATATCTGGGGAGAGCTGGTTCATTATGGATTGAAAGATCCGGATGGCTTTGGCACCTCGCTGGCTTCTCCCTGGCGTGCGGGCGCTAATGAAATCACCAGTGTGACCTTTTCACATGATGTGCTCATCAATGGTAAGTCAATCAAAGCGGGTACCTATGGATTGTTTTTACTTCTTGAACAGGACAGACCCTGGACGTGGATTTTTTCCAGCAACGCCACCAGCTGGGGAGCCTACTATTATACTCCGGATGAAGACGTGCTTCGTGTAGAAGCAACTCCGGAAACCTGCGCTTAGTCGGAGTGGCTGACGTATGGTTTTGATAACCGTCAGGCCTCCTCCGCGGTGGCTTATCTTCAGTGGGAAAATAAGCGCATTTCATTTCAGATCGATGTGCCAAAAGCGAAGCAACTCTATGTTGATCAGATGCGGGCTGAACTGACGGGTTATGCCGGGTTTACTCCAGCTCATTGGCTGAACAGCGCGCGTTATTGTTTAAGGAATCAAATCAATCTGGAGGAGGCCCTTAAATGGGTGGACATCTCCATGAATTCAGAGCGGTTTAATGGCCAGAAGAGTTTTGGTGCGCTGAAAACAAAAGCGGATATCCTGGTCTTGCTGAAACGTGATGCAGATGCGGTTGCGGTTATGGAAGAAGCGTTGACGATGGATGCCTCCGTGGCCGAGTTACATGAATACGGCAGAACGTTGCTGGCCAGAGGCAAGTCAGAACAGGCGCTACAAATTTTTATTCTTAATCGTAAACGTCATCCGGAGGACACCTTTACCACTCTTGTGGGATTAGCGCGTGGTTATACGGCTACCGGTAATAAAAAGGAAGCCATTAAAAACTGGGAAGCTGCCCTGCGGACTGTTCCTGAAAATCAACAATCAAACAGAGCTGCCTTTGAGGCGGAGCTTGAAAAACTAAAACACTAATCAACGTATATGAAGAGGCTGTTATTCTATTTCCTTTTGGTCCTGCCTGTGTGTGCCTTTAGCCAACAATCTAACTCAACGTCAAAGAAAACAAACATGGAAAACAAGTATGTGAGGGAATTCCTCAATGAATTACACCAGTCAGGGAAAATAAAAAATCCGCAACGGATGTATGACATTGTCATGAAGGCGGCTACGCCGGAAGGTATTGTATTGAAGCCGGAAGAAGTGGATGCCGATGTTATTTACCTGGATGATGAAGCAGATATCATTTTCTGGCCACACGGAAGCAATGCGCTTGGGTTTACTTACAAAGTAAACTGGAACGGACGGGACCTGGTGGATGGAAAAAAACGCTAACCAGTGCCGGGCAATCACTGTTGCGGCAGTGGTTGCCAAGAAACTCTCAGAGTTAGTTTTTCAGCGGCATAGAATCAGTTATAAAAAGAAACTGCTCTGGTTCAACGCTTATTTTAAGCGGAGCATTTACTTACCTGCTTAGTCCACTTCAGCATTGCAACGATTGTATCGTTGATCGCAACTTGACTATCGTTCCGGCAGGAAGGTGCGGTTTAGTTTTGAAGCGATCATCCTTTCCGGACCATATGTTAAATCGCATCATCCGTCTTCTTCCTTTGTATACCCTATTCGCATTCCTGAGTGTATTCGTATTGGTCACGTGCAAAAAATCGGATGACCCGGTACCCGCTCCGATCATTCATGATTTCCAACCCGCTTCGGGTCTCCGGGGTTCTGTTGTTGTAATACAGGGTGACCATTTTGGAGATCAGGCTGCGCAGCATCAGGTTTTGTTTAACGGACTACCTGCGGTTGTTACTGACGCCACCTCCATGTTCCTGCCCAGGCGACATCAGGAAAGATATCAGTAACCGTTCATAATCAAACCAGTTTATCTGCCACTGACTTTACGGTTGTCTTTCCTCCCGTGATCAGTTCTTTTTCTCCCTTGCGTGGGGTAAGCGGAAACAGCGTTGTCATCCGGGGAGAACATTTCAGTACTGTATTTCTTGAAAACGTTGTCACATTTAACGGACAGCAGGCAGTCGTTACTGCTGCCACTGTTGATCAACTGACTGTCACCGTTCCGCCCGGAGCAACCACAGGAAAAATCGGAATTACTGTAAATGGACTGACCATTCTCTCTGCGGATGACTTCACACTCCTTCCTCCCCCGGTCATTAGTTCTTTTGAACCCCTCACGGGCAAAGCGGGAACACGCGTAACCATTTCGGGCAGTCATTTTGGTACCGGGACAGTTTCTCCTGATCACAATGTAGTTTCTTTCAATGGCCAGGAAGCAGCCATCATTACGGCTACTGAAACCGAAGTGGTGGTCACCGTTCCACCCAATGCTTCTACCGGAACTATTTCACTTACTACCCAGGCGGGTACCAGTACCTCTGCCACTTCCTTTATTGTTCCTGCCCAGGCGACATCAGGAAAGATATCAGTAACCGTTCATAATCAAACCAGTTTATCTGCCACTGACTTTACGGTTGTCTTTCCTCCCGTGATCAGTTCTTTTTCTCCCTTGCGTGGGGTAAGCGGAAACAGCGTCTCTCCGATGTTGCCGTCCGGTTTAACCGTACCACGGCGGAAGTACTTTCTACCACTGCCAATCAGATCATAGTGAATGTGCCGCAAGGTGCTACCACCGGAAAAATTACAGTGAGCGGACGCAATGGCGTAACCCAATCGTCTTTCGATTTTATCGTTCATCTCCCTCCTGTGATCACTTCAATCGCGCCCGGCTCCGGAGCAGCAGGTACCCTGGTTGTTATTGAGGGAAATCATTTTGACGAAACACCGGGTCACACCGTAGTGAAGTTCAATGGCCTGGCAGCACAGGTCAATGCGGTTACTACTTCGCGCCTGGAGGTTGTGGTACCCACGCTGGCTACGACAGGCCGGATCACCGTCAGGGTCAATGATGTAACGGTTGCGTCCGATGAAGATTTTATAATTATTGAGGCTCCTGTTATTACCGGTTTCCATCCCCTGTCTGCGGCGGAAGGCGAGCATGTTACCATTACCGGTAATCATTTCAGTTCTGTTGCTTCAGAAAATACAGTGAAGTTCAATGGCACCCGTGCTACGGTCCATGCTGCGAATGCAACGACACTCACTGTATCCGTTCCGGTTGGTGCTGCTTCCGGTAAGTTATCTGTCACTGTTAACGGTGTAACGGCACAGTCGGCGGACGATTTCACCCGTATTTATGCGCCTACTATTTCGTCCTTTAGCCCACAGTCCGCAGTCATTGGCGGAGTGGGCATTGGGACAGAAGTTACTATACGGGGAACTCATTTTGCTCCTTCTTCTGCTGCACCTCAGGTCACATTTAATACGGCCACTGTCCAGGCTCATTCATATACCGAAGGCGAGATTAAAGTATTTCTTCCATCTAATGCTACTACAGGAAAAATAACCGTGACGGTTAATTTACTGAGTGTCACTTCGACTGATGACTTTGAAGTGATTCAAGCTCTTCCTCCTGATGGGTTGATTGCGTTTTATCCATTTGATGGAAATCCAAATGAATCTATTCATTCGACTGCTCCTCGCGCAATGAATATTCCTCTTGCCGGTCAGTCGCTTCCTTCTTATACTACCGATCGGTTCGGAAATCCTACCTCTGCGCTCTTTGTTAATGGCACCCAGTCGGCATCCACAAGTGAACCCATATTAACAAGCGGTCATCCCTGGAGCATTTCTTACTGGATTGCTTATGACGCGTTGCCTGATCCAAGC